>NZ_AP019697.1:1677500-2017500 GCF_007164725.1 Dialister hominis
TGGTGACCGGGATGCTGACTGTCAGCTCGCGTTCCGGATAACGGACGAATTCATAATCATTTCTCGGGCAGCCGAGTACTTCTGCTGCCTTATCCAATACATGAAGCATATTTTCATACGGATTGTAACCTGCCATGATCAAGCCTCCAAGAAGAAATGGGATACGAATTCCAATAAGTGGACTCTATATCCTGAAACTTATGGCTTTACTATACCACCTTTCTTCCTGTTTGAGAAGATAATTGCATACATAAATGAGTATTCAGCATAGGTTATATTTTAAGTCATGCTTTATTTGCCAAACAAATGAAGAGGGGAAATGGGGATTAGAACCGTACGATCTCGCTTCGCTCGTGGTAATCAACCCTATCCACCGCGAAAGGAATATGCTTTACTTATTACTGCACCCCTTTCGGCGCATGCGCGCCACTTCCCCCGAAGGAGGCAGCTTCGCAGAGAATAAAGAAAAGATTTTAAATCTGATTTGTTTTTGCCCTTTCGTACCCCATCCCCTACCATACTCCCTTCCCCGTCTGGGAAGGCGAGTTTAATGCACTCCACCCGAAGAGAAGCTGGATTTTGCTAATTACTGTTCCCCATTTCCTGCATCAAAAAACGGCGCCGAAGCACCGTTGATGATTTTATTTCCCTTATCCTTTTACATCAGGCCTTTGACCAATACGAAGAGGATGAGGAGCGGGAGTACGTAGCAGAAGTAGGGACGGATCCAGCGGGGCATTTTCATGCCTGTGCCGGTGTTGACTTCTTCTAAGTACTTGTCAAAGCCCCAGCCGTACTTGGATACGCAGAAGAGGGCGAAGATGATGGAGCCGAGCGGAAGGATAAGGCCGCTGACGAGGAAGTCTTCCATGTCGAGGATGCCTTTTCCTGCGATCTGCACGTCGGACCATACGTTGAAGCCGAGTGCACAGGGAATGCTGCCCAGGAATACGAAGGGCAGAAGGATGAGGACTGTCTTCTTTCTGCTCCAGCCGAAGTCGTCCATGCAGTTGCCGATGAGGCTTTCGAAGACGGCGGTGACGGTGGAGAAGCTGGCGAATGTCATGAAGACGAAGAAGAGGGATCCCCAGAATTGTCCGAAGGACATGTTGATGAATACGTTTGGCAGTGTAACGAAGATGAGGGACGGGCCTTCGGATGGTTCTACGCCGAATGCAGAGCATGCCGGGAAGATGATGAGGCCTGCCATCAGGGCTACGAATGTGTCAAGCGCGGTGATTCTGACTGCTTCGCCGCCCAGGGTGTTGTTGCGGCTCATGTAGCTGGCGAAGATTTCCATGGAGCCCTGGCCGACGGAGAGTGTGAAGAATGCCTGGTTCATGGCAGCAGCTGCCACGTTTCCAATGCCTGCTTCGACGGCGCGGTTCCAGTCAGGAAGAAGGTAGAATTCGACGCCTTTGGCGCTTCCCGGAAGGAGAAGGCTGTTTACGGCGAGGATAACTATGAGGCCCAGGAGGCCGAGCATCATGACTTTCGTGACTTTTTCAAGGCTCTTGGCAACGCCGCCTGCGCAGACGGCAAAGCCGACGAGGACGTTCAGGCCCATGAAGAATATGAGTTCATAAGGATCAGCGACCATGGCATCGAAGGTGGCTGCAACTTTCTCAGGCCCCATGCCATTGAAGGATCCGTTCAGGAATTTCCAGAAGTAGTCGACCATCCAGCCGGATACGACGGTGTAGTAAATCATGAGGACGAAGCTGCCCAGAAGGCAGATCCACCCGTGCCAGTGCCATTTGCTGCCTTTCGGCTCCAGTGTCTTGAAGCCCATCATGGCGCTCTTGTGGCTGGCGCGTCCGACGGCCAATTCCATCGTGACGACAGGTATCCCCAGTATTAAAAGGAATAACAGGTAAAACAATACGAACACGGCCCCGCCGTACTCCCCGGTGATGTACGGGAATTTCCATACGTTCCCGATGCCGATGGCGCATCCGGCGCTGACCAGAATAAATCCCAGGCGGGATTTGAAACTGTCTCTTTCTTCCATTCTTCTTTCCTCCATTTTATCTTTTCCGGATCTCCCGGTCCGCTTTGCCGCAAAGGCTTCCCGCGGAAAGGAAGCTTACATAAGGCCTCTGATCAGGATGACCAGGATCAGAAGCGGCAGGATGAACTGGAAATATGGTTTGATCCAGAGCGGCATTTTCAGTCCGCTGCCTTTATTGACTTCGGCGATGTAGTTGTCAAAGCCCCATCCGAATTTCGTCACGCAGAAGAGCAGGTAGACGAGCGCGCCGCCCGGAAGGAGCAAGTTGCTGACGATGAAGTCTTCGCTGTCCAGGACGTCTCTGGCTCCGATGATGTGGACGTCGCTCCAGATGTTGTATCCCAGTACGCAGGGGATGGACAGAACGAATACAATGACAAGGTTCACGAGGACGGCTTTCTTTCTTGACCATCCGAAGTTGTCTCTCGCGCATGCAATGAGGTTTTCAAAGACCGCGGTGACGGTGGAGAAGCTGGCAAATGTCATGAAGACAAAGAAAAGTGTGCCCCAGAGCTGGCCGAAGGACATGTTCTGGAATATGCGCGGAAGTGTGATGAAAATGAGCGACGGGCCTTCATCCGGCTGTACGTTGTAGGCAAAGCATGCCGGGAAAATGATGAGTCCGGAAAGGACAGCGACGAAGGTATCGAGCGCTGTGATCCTCACGGCTTCGCCCGTCAGTGTGAAGTCGTCTGACATGTAGCTGCCGAAGATTTCAATGGCAGCGATGCCGAGGGACAATGTGAAGAATGCCTGGTTCATCGCAGCAGCTGCCACGTTCCCGATGCCTGCTTCGACTGCCCTGTCCCAGTCCGGGAGAAGGTAGAAAGCAAGGCCCGGTCCGCCGCCTTTGAGTGAAACGCTGTGCGCAGCAAGGACGACGATGAGGACCAGGAGGCAGAGCATCATGACCTTCGTGATGCGTTCGACGCCGTTATGCAGGCCAAGGCCGCAGACGCCGAATCCGCCGAAAACGGTAAGTGCCATGAAAATTCCCATTTCCGTGGGAGATGCCAGCATGGACGTGAAGACGCCGCTGACAGCTTCCGTCGGAACGCTCGCAAAAGCGCCGGTCAGGAATTTCCAGAAATACGCAAGCATCCATCCGGATACTGTCGTGTAGTACATCATGAGGAGCAGACAGCCAAGGATACAGAACCAGCCATGAATATGCCATTTCTGCCCGGGCTTTTCCAATTTCTTATAGCCCTGGACAGCGCTCCCGCGGGATGCGCGGCCGACGGCAAGCTCCATCGTCATAACGGGGATGCCCATCAGTAAAAGAAACATCAGGTAAAACAATACAAAAACAGCGCCTCCGTATTCCCCGGTCACATACGGGAATTTCCAGACATTCCCGATGCCGATGGCACAGCCTGCGCTGACAAGTAAAAATCCCAACCGGGATTTGAAACTATCTCGATTTTCCATCTCCTGCTCCTGCCTTCCTACCCATTTTTCCGGCCGCCCCTTCCGGCAGCCTTAAAAAGACTTTCTCCCTATCATATATCAATAGACGCTATTGGGCAAGTGTTTGGGAAAGAGAAGCAAGAAAAAAGGAGCCATGAAATGAGTGATGTGCATTTCATGGCTCCTTTTAATGACTATATTACATGCCGAACGGCTCTCTTCCGCATCCCGGGATCTGATAAATTCCATGGCTGGTACGGAACAGGAAGAAATCAAAAGTCCTCTTTCCCCATCCGGAAAGAAGTGAAATCCAATGAAAGGACATCATGACCGCCTCCATCTCGCTGTCGAACTACGTTCACAATAATGAACACTTTGTTCTATACATATAGTACCACTGGAAAAATAATAAAGCTATCATCACTTTTGGATGGATATATCTTATGGGATTTGTCGAACAAAGTGTACAGGAAGTGGTGAGATGGAAGTGCGGGATGCGGGAGAAAACTATACAACCTCGCTGCGCTCGTGGAACTGCACCCCTTTCTGCCGCATTCGCGGCATCCTTCCCCGACGGGCAGGTCAAAACCTTCCGCCATCATTCAATGCCGCTAATATCACTATCATTTAAATACGTTTACCGTAAATGACAATCGTAAGACATTCTTTCGATACTATCCACCAGCACCGAAACGAAGGACTTCGACCTGCCCCAGCGGGGAAGGCGCCCGGTTTATCTTTTCATAAATTTAAGACAAATCAGATTTGAATTTTTTTATTTCTCATCGCCGAGCTTCCCCCTACGGAGGGAAGTGCCCGAAGAGCGATAGGGGTGCAGTTTCTAAAATCGGGGTGCAGTATTCATTGGTTTCTATAAAAGGTTCTGCGAGCGAAGCGAGGTTTGCTTGTTTTCCAAGTTCGCGTTTGCCGCGGCTATACGGTTTTCCTGCAATAAAAAACTGAGGAAGTATGACGATTCAGGGTTATAGGACAAAACGTGTTGGTAAAAATTTATATTATGCTTGTATTAAGGGCAGAATACGGGGCATACTGAAATACGCCCGAGCTGCACTGTAATCCATCTCATCACAATTAGCAGCTGGAAGCGTAAAAGCGCCTATATTCTCAGCACTTCCAGGTTTGTGTTCAAATGCGCACTTTTCCGCATCAGCAGCAGATAAAGACACAATAAGGGCATCTATTTTTCATAACGATAATCTTTCCAGAAGATTATTCACACTGAAAAGATAAAATCCCATTTTAGCCTGTATTTATCAGGGGTTTGAGGCTTTTTACCAACACGTTTTGTCCACCCTTTAAGAATTACTGAAAGTCTTAAAATGCCGATGGAGCCCGATAAACGCGGGGCTCATCGACTATAAAAACAACACGAAATGTCCTATAAGCCACGATTCATCATTCCTCAGTTTTTTCTCTTTATCTCTTTATATACTTCTCTTTATATATACATTAATAATGCACGCCGGAGAAGTATTTGTGGACGAAGGCTACTTTCGGGAGGCGGATGGTTTTGCCGGAGAGGTAGGACAGGATGCCGCCTTCCTCAGTGAAGTCGAAGGAGAGCTGGTAGGCACAGAGGAGCTGGCCTCTTTCTTTATATTCCTTGTTCAGCGCTTTGAATCCGTATTTGTCGTCGCCTAAGATCGGGTGGCCGATGTGGGCGAGCTGTGTGCGGATCTGGTGGGTCCTTCCTGTGATGAGATGGCATTTCACGAGGGTAAGGTCGCCTGTGGCTGCCATTCTTTCGTATTCGGTGATGGCTGTCTTGGAGCCTTTTATGCGTTCTTCGGAGACGAAGACTTTGTTCTGCTTGGCGTCTTTGAAGAGCTGGTGCTCGAGGCGGCCTTTGCTGTTTTGTACTCTTCCTGTGACGACGGCGAGGTAGGTCTTCCCTATTTTCCTGTCACGGATGAGGCCTTCCAACACATCGGCAGCGGGCCTGTTCTTAGCGAAGAGGAGGATGCCTTCTGTGTGGAAGTCGATGCGGTGGACCGGGATGGCCGGCGCTTTGCCTTTTCCTTCGAGGTACTTATTGACTCTTGTAAGAAGGGTATCCTTTTCCTTTCCTTCAGGATCAAGGGACAGGAGCCCGGCGGGTTTCACGGCCGCCAGAAGGTTTTCGTCTTCATACAGAATGACGGGCTCTGTATTTTTCTTTTCTTCGAGTACATAGGAAACGACATCATCTCTCCTTGAGAGGCGGAAGGATGCGTCTTCTTTCTTTCCGTTGACTTTCAGCTTCTTGGTGCGGATGGCTTTCATGACAAGGGATCTTGGCCAGTGTTTCTTGTCCTGCATGAACTGGTCCAGGCGTTTTCCTTCGTCCTTGGGGCCGATCTTGAATGTTTCCATGCCTTTCCTTTCTTAGTGGACGGTCGGCAGATTGAAAGCGAGCTCGGGCTGCGGGTGGGCCGCATTCGTTTCGGCGAAATCTTTCAATGCGTTGACGACTTCATTTTCGTGTTCTCCTGCGAAGTCAAAAGCGCCGCAGAATGCCTGGGAGTAGGCAGTAATGACGGAACGGCGGAGCGTCTCGTCGATGGATAATGTCACTTTGCCGTCTGCGTTCACGCGGATCTGGACGGCTGCTTCTTTCATATCACTCATGCTTAACCTCTGTCTTTTATTTGTTTATTGGATGCGGGAGCCTTTTTCAAGGTCTTCCCTTCTGTATTCATCAGCGAGAACCTTTAGGAATGCGGAAATGTCTCTTTCATGGGAGGGGTCGATGTTTTCGGCGCGGCAAAGGGCAGCGGCAAGGATTCCTGCTGTTTCTTCACGGCTTGCGGTCGACCGTATGATGAGGTCTTTTCCCTCATGGCTTTCTATCTCGATGAAATGGCTTTTCGTATTTTCCATAGATTTCTCCTTATCTGTTCTATGCTACACGAAAAGGGGCGTCCTGTAAATCCTTCGATACCGGCAAATTTCCTGCCTTTAAAAATAACGAAAATTTGTTATAAGCTATATGCAATTACTGTATTTTTATTATACGTTACTCAGACTTATAATTAAATTAGAAAAAGGAATGATCCAGGTACACCGGTGAATCGCCTGGCATCCCTTATCCGGATTACATTTCAGCGGCTTATCCGCTTCGTTCATACTTTATATAATTTGGTTCCGCTTCACGATGGAACGGGCAGAAAGGAGACGGTTCAAATGACAGTCAATGATTATCTGGAATTCGTAGGTTCGGGCATGATGATGACAGCCCTGAAGGCGTTTGGAAAGAATACGGGCTGCAGCCTGCGTTATGAGTGGAAGAAGTCCAGGGAAGAGGCCGGCGGAATCGGCTCCAAGGGACCGGCCAAAGGCGAAGTCGATACCTTCTACTGGGAATACATGATCTACAGGCTCCATGTGGCAGGAAATGTGATCCGTGACTGCGAGGGCATGGCTCCTTCCTACAAGAAATCCATCCTGAAAGGACTGCATGACCTGATGGATGATATGCCGATGTACCTCAAGGCAATCGCCCTGAAAAAGGCGCTCGACGGCTGCTTCCTCACTCTGGGAAGGAGCTCCGTCATCCTGACAAGGGAGCACGTCCTCACTCGTCTGAATGAGCTCCGCGCTGTGGAGACGAAGTGCTCCGGCGATCCGGTCCGCGCATGCATCGAGAATGTCGCAAAAGCTTCCGGCATGGAAGTCACTGAAGGGCTCCTCGATTACTTCGATGATGAAACGCACGGGTTTGCGGCAGCTGCAGCAGCCAGGATGATGGAACTCACTCCTGACCGCGTATACATGGAAGCCAATGCAGAGAAGAAATTCGAAGGCGGCGGAAAAAGCGACATGTATGCTTGACAAGGTTCCTTCATAATTCAATATAAACGGGGGAAAAGCCATGGGCCGGTGCCTGTGGCTTTTCTCTTTTTGATTTTCTCACTCTTCCTTTGGCTCTTTACTATGCAAGTGAAGGCTTCCCCTGTCCAAAGTACATGCGGCATAGTACAATAAGGTAACTGACGGGAAGGAGGGATTCCCATGGACAGAAGGATGTACTACAGAAGTGCAGGGCTGTCGGCTGCGCGGCGCGCTTTCTACTCTTATACGGCACAGCCACGTGGAAGCTACGGGCTTCCGCTGATTTTCCTGAAGATGCTCAAAGCGCAGAAGGTCATCACGTTCGAAGAAGACAAGGAACGGTGGCGTTCGTTTCTCTGCGATTACATTGTCTTCCGCCTTTACATTGCCAAGTATGTCCTGAAATCGTATGCCAGGGATTACAGCCCTCTCACCGAGCTTTACGCAGGTTTCAAAAATGCAGAAAAGGACTGGCCCGGGTTTATCCGGTCCTCTTCCGATCCGGGCTGGGAAGCGGCGGGGATTTCCTTCCTGCCCAAAGATCTTTCTTCGTATACGGAAAAGGAAATGGACAATCACCATGAATTCTTCGACAGGATTGCCAAAGAGGCCGAGGCGAAGACACAGGACGGCGGCCATGCACTGAAGGGCCTTGTCTCTGAAAGTCTCACGGCAATTTCCAAGAAGAATCACCTCCCCCTCCTGACGCCTGTCTTCTGGTTCTTCGAGAAGGAAACGGCGGCGTATGCGCAGTACCTTTCTTCCTACTACCGGGGACTGATTCCGGATTCGTATTATGAAACGGTCAAGGCGCATCCCTACCGCCTTCCGAAGAAGGAATCGGATCCTTACACGCAGGGCTTCCGCCTCGCAGGCTTCATCCTGCTTTTCATCGCGGTCATCACCGCCTTCCTTCTGGCGGCGCCGGGAATGCATACATAAAAAGAGCTGTGACGAAATGGGCCATCATTTCATTACAGCTCTTTTATAATTCAATTATTCATTTCCAGTGACTGTCTTGATTTCGCCTACGAAGACGATGTGCGGTTCCCATTCGCCTTTTTCATTCAGCGGGAAGGCCTGCGGTCTTCCTTTGTAGTATTCCTGGATGTCCGGATCCAGGTCTTCCTTTGTGAACATGTGCTGGTAGATCTTTCTGCAGACGAAGGAAACTTTTGCTTCCTTGAAGCCAAGTCCGCCTTCGGGAAGTTCTACGGGCGTAAGGCCGGCTGCCTTTGCCTTGTCTTCGTTTCTGCCGGTATGGGAGCCCATGTAGCCCAAAGCTTTCTGGTATTCCTTTTCAAAGAAGCTGACGGTGAAGGTATCTCTTTCCTTCAGCATTTCGCAGGTATAGCGGGACGGATGGAGGTAGACGGTGATCGTCTTGCCGCTCTTCCCCGGTCTTTCCCAGAGAATGCCGAAGCTTCCCCAGCTGACGGTGCATGCGTTGTGCTTTTCCATAGTTCCGGTGGAAACCAATGCCCAGTGCTTGCTGAACAGTTCAAATACAGGATCGTTTTCAAGTGATGTTTTATCCATATCTTTCACTCCTCTCCATACTTCTATTGTAAAACGAATGGCAAGGGAAAAGGGGCTGTGACGAAATGATTAACCATTTTGTCACAGCCCCTTTCGTGCCGGTATATTCGAGAAGAAGACACTGACACAAGTACATTTATGGTGTTTGAAAACCTTGGCGATGCTTCGCCTTCTTACTTCTTTGCTCTGCGTTTCTTTCCGCCGCGTCTGGCAGCGTCTTCGCGGATTCTTTTGAGGGATTCTTTCGGAGCGCATCCGCAGGTGCGGAACTGGGCGACGGCATCGCTCATGGCTGTGTAATTCAGCCTGGTACCTTCTCTGTCGGCGAGGTAGTCGGCAGTGTTGTCTGCATCGATGCCATACTGAGCAGCTGTTTCGACGGCGTCCATGTTCGCGCCGAGGAAGACGAATTCCCATCCTTTTTCCTTTTCGGCTTCAATCATGGATTTCACTTTCTTCGTGGTGTACTCCCGGCTGGCGTTTTCCATGCCGTCGGTGATGATGACGAACATGACTTTTCCTGCGCGGTATTCTTCTGCTGTTGTTTCCTGCACGTGTTCGATCTTGGAAATGGTCCTCCCCACTGCATCGAGGAGGGCTGTCGATCCCCGGACGTGGTAATCTTTTTCTGTGAGGGGTGATACGGCCTGGATATTGATCCTGTCATGAAGCAGTTCATAGTCATGGTCGAAGAGAACGGTCGTCAGGTTGCATTTCCCTTCCACTTTCTTCTGCTTCTCGAGGAGAGAATTGAAGCCTCCGATCGTATCGCTTTCAAGACCTCCCATCGATCCGCTTCTGTCCAGGATGAATACGAGTTCAGTTAAGTTCTTGTCCATTTTAGGTTCCTCCTTCAATCACTTGGAATTTCGTGTATCTTTCCCTTTCTCTTTCTATTTAAAGGATACATCGAAACGGAGGAGCCGTGGTCGCCCTGAAAGCGACATCTAAGGATCAGCCGCCCAGAAGGGGCTGGTCGTAATGGAAGAGAACTTCATTGATTTCATCGATGTCATACTGCCCTTTGATGATGAAGTACTGTACGATGACATCAAATTTCCTGCTCGGCGAGAAGGCATAGCCCGCCTTTGCAAGGAGGTCTTCGGCCTCGTCAAGGTCAAGCTCAAGAGCAATGGCAAGCGCAAGGATGGCCGGTTTCTTGGGTATATAGCCCTTCCCCGTTCGTATTTTGGAGAAATGGCGGCGGTCAATGTTTGCTTTCTTGTACACTTCTGTATCTGTCATGCCCTTATCGTCAATCAGGCGGAGAAGCGCTTCATTGAATGGCTCATCCAGATGATGCACCCAATGATCGAGCCCGGCTGGCATTTTTAAAGCTTTCGGAACAGCTCTTTCCGGCATGGCGTCGTAGAGAACCGGCACACTTTCGTACGCGCCTTCTGCCATGTACTCTTCCACATCGCGGACAAGGTACTCTTCAGGGACGAACGCTGATTTGTCCGGGAAAGCGAGATAGACGTCCATTTCGTGATCTTCCAGAAAATGGCGGATCGCCCAGACGGCAAGAGAAAGTGCTTCGTCCTTGGGATACCCGTAAATGCCGGCGGAAATCAGAGGAAATGCAACGCTCTTCAACCGATGCTCTGCGGCAAGGGCAAGTGCGCTTTGGTATGTTTTCGTCAGAAGAAGCGCGGATTCGGCCAGTTCTCTTTCCTGATACACAGGTCCTGCCGCATGGATGACGTGCCCAGCAGGAAGGGCAAAACCGTCTGTCATCACTGCTTCGCCTGTCCTGATGGGAGAAAGCTTCTGGCAGGCTTCCGTCATCTTTTCCTCGCCTGCTGCATGGAAAATGGCGCCGCAAACGCCGGAGCCCATATGAAGCTCTGTATTCGCCGCATTGACGATCGCATCCACCTTCATCTTCGTGATATCTTCTTTGACAAATAAAAGCGGCATACCGCCATCCCCTTCCTGTCCTTTTTGTTTCATTATAGCATGATGGGATGGAAACTATATATGGAAAAGGGACTGCCGAAATGTGCGGTCATTTCTGCAGTCCCTTTGGTGGGGGTATGTGATTTTTGGAAAAAGCATTTAACGAATTTATTTGGTTCTTCACGCTTTTTTGTGGGATAAAAATAATAACATATAAAATTGGCATTGAAAAAGAGCATTATCTACTCCAAAATGTAAGTTGCCTAAAACTACGCACGGAGGTCGAATAATGCTCTTTTATTACCATAATGAAATCACTTTTAATTGTCAATATTATCGTACAGAAAATATCACTAACCATCCAAATCCTCATTGCCATACCCGAGTTACCAGTCTACGGACTGCCAGAGATTTTTCCTGTCCGCACTGTCACTCCCGTATGTATAGTTATGGGGCTTTTTCTGTACTCATCAAGGATTTTCCAGATTTTCCTAAGCAAAAGAAGTATATAGAGTTCTCGGGGCACAGATTCCGCTGCACATCCTGCGGGGAGACCATAACGGAAGATATCCCCTGCCAATGCCCTTTCACACGCGTTACTTGGGATATGGCCTTGTAAATTATCCATCTGCTTAAGTGTCATACATCCATTTCTGCCATTTCGGCCATGCTCTCTGTACATTGGAGTACCATACAGAAAATACAAAAGCATATCATGGATAAGGCGTTGGCTGCCTTTGAAACCTGCCTGAAGAAAAGTAACTATCGCCCACGGTATTTGGCCGTAGATGAGTTCGCTATCCATAAGGGCCATCGCTATGCCACCTGCGTTATGGATTTGGAAACGGGATTCATCTTGTGGGCCGGCCTGGGCCGCTCCATGGCAGATTTTGAGCACTTCTTTAAGAGCATTGACCTTTCGCTTCTTTCCAGGCTAAAAGCGGTGGCCATGGATATGAACGCATCCTTTAACAGGCTGTTCCAGAAATATTGTCCGAAGGTCCCCATCGTTTATGACCGGTACCATATGCAGGCACAGTTTGGGCGTGATGTTATGGGAGCCGTGCGCCTGGAGGAAGCACAAAAGCATAGGCAGGAAGCAGAAGCATTAAAGAAATATACGAAAGAAACTAATAATCCAGAGCTCCAGAAGATGGCCAGGGAAAAGAGCCATGAAGAAAGGAAGCTTTATACCGAATTAAAGAAATTCCGATGGATACTGTTAAAGAAGGACGACCACCTGAATGAAAGGCAGAAAACTCATCTGTTGGATATCCTGAGCGAGCATAGGGATTTGGCGATTTGTTATGCCATGAAGCAGGAGATGACTCGTCTGTTCACATTGACTGACTATGAAGAAGCTCTTGCCGGATGGGCAAAATGGATTCAGGCTGGACTGGAGAGCGGGATTCCTGCATTGGTGAAATTTGCCCGGCAAAAACAAAAGCGAATCCAAGGCTTAGCTGCCCATGCACTGCATCCGATTAATACAGGGAAGCTGGAAGGGTTCAATAATAAGATCAAGGTACTAAAAAGAATCGGGTATGGGTACCGAAACATGGATTATTTCTTTACCCTTATCCGATTCCATTCTTTGTCTAAAAATTATTCATCCCCCAAATTTCCGTGAAGAGCCTTTATTTTACGGAATAGGAATATGATATTTTTTATTCATATTGATATCAGGGACAATCTGTATGTCGAAAGTTCTTGAAATAATCCCATCGCGATATAAGGTTTGACAAATGTTCTTTCCCATATAATCAGGATGTGGCCAATTGTCCCGATTGTCGCCTTTCGGCACATGCAATTCCAATTCACTAACATTCCTCTGATCTGCTAACTGGATTTGATTAAGGATATCTATATTCACTGCATAGCAATTACGAGGAGATACTCCTACTAAATTACTTTCCATAAATGCACTTCGACCATTAACTGTTTCCACCAGAACCATAACAGCAATCACTGGTGCTGCTAAAAAGCATTTGGGATATTCCTGTATCAGGTAAGCAAGACTCACACCAAAGATAAAAACCAAAACAAAATACCTATTCCCACATCAGCTCTGCCGATATACAAAGGGTTTGCCTTAGAACAGACTAAAACAAGATAAATCAAAACAAAAAACATGCATGTAAAACAGATACGGATAATTTTAAGAACACAAGCTGCAAATGCAGAGTGATTCTGACGTGCTGAATAAATAGTAAATAAAATAGTAACTAGAGAAAAAATCAAAAATATAAAATTAATCTGACGCAGGGATTCACCTAAAATTTTCAGTGTATCAAGCACAGGCGAGATAAATCCTGCTGTTGCTATACTTCTGGCCCGTCCACCGCTAGCTTCAAAAAAGAGTGATATAAACCAGACAATAAGGATAGAGCAATATAACGGATTCTCCTTAAAAATTCGTTTCCACTCCTTAGGGAAAAATAGTCTTTTCCCTTCTTTTCCCAAAAGTAGCACTCCAGTAAAGACAGCCAAAATCACACTTTGAAGAATATTCGAAAATATACCTAAGTATAAGATAAAAATCAAAATACTGTTTTTAACCATATTTTCCGTCCACACATTATCCTTCTTTAATTCATGTCGAAAAAAATAAAGAACTAAAGAAATATTAAGCACGGCAGGAATCAGATAATGAAAATAACAGGTTAAATCGAATGATCTAAACAGATAGTTTGACAAATCGCTTTTCTGCTTAAAGATGAAAAAATGAGATAAAAACAACACAATGCAGATGAGAGCATCCCCATATCGACTCTGATTACCCAAAGTACCTATAAATCGACTAAAGAGATAAATATACATAGTTATAAAACTGCTTACAAGCAGAGCTGATACAATAGTCACCGAAACCACATAATTTTTGACA
This sequence comes from Dialister hominis, assembly GCF_007164725.1. NCBI lineage: Bacteria > Bacillati > Bacillota > Negativicutes > Veillonellales > Veillonellaceae > Dialister > Dialister hominis. The sequence continues at coordinate 1,691,075 of NZ_AP019697.1, forward strand.
ATAGGTGTGACCACATATCCTGATAAATACCCCACAAGCGGCATTAATGTCTCCGGTAAAATTTTGATAGGATTAAACCCATGCCACATAGGAATAAAATGCCTCATATGTGAAAGATTTGCCCAATCATCGCCATCATAAATTATCAATGGATGTGCGCCTGTAAAAAAAATAAACATGCTGATAAAAATAGCCAGGAAAACACAAATATCCCAACCGTAATGCTTAAATTTGGTCAACATAAACATATTCCCCTTATCTTTCTTCTCTTACAATAAAAATCTGCCGCTTCTTCGTTTCCAAATAAATCTTAGCTATATAAAGCCCCATAATCCCCAGAGCCAGCAGGATCAAACCGCCCAGCAGCGTAATAATGCAGACCAGCGAAGGCCACCCAGCCGCCGGATCCCCATAAAGCAGCGCACGGATAACAATAAAAACCAGTGCAATGAACGACACCCCACACATGAGAATCCCCATGACGGAAGACAAATAAAGCGGAACCGTCGTATAAGCCAGAATACCTTCGATGGAATACTTGAAAAGCTTCCAGAAAGACCACTTCGTCTCTCCAGCGCTCCGCTCCACATTCTCATAGGCCAGCCACTTTGTGTGAAACCCTACCCAGCTGAAAATGCCTTTTGAAAAGCGATTATACTCACTATCTTGAATCACCGCATCCACCATCTGACGGCTCATCATTCGATAATCCCTAGCTCCGTCCACAATCTCTGTATCCGACAGCTCATTGATAATCTTATAAAAAAGGCGCGCAAAAAAAGAGCGGATTTGCGGCTCCCCTTTCCTCGTTGTTCTTCGCGTGGCCACACAATCATAATCCGTATCCGAATTATGAAGTATCTGCCACATTTCAGGCAACAAAGATGGAGGATCCTGCAAATCCACATCCATAGTTACTACATAATTGCCCTTCGCCATCTGAAGTCCGGCATAAAGGGCTGCTTCTTTACCAAAATTACGAGAGAAAGAAATGTAACGGACTACCCCCCCCCCGATTTTTTATTCAGGTCACGCAAAATAGCGAGGGTATTGTCCTTACTCCCGTCATCCACGAAACAATATTCAACTTCTGCATCAATCTGCCCCTTGATTTTCTCTACCGTATCATAAAAAATCGGTATTGTAGCTTCCTCATTAAAGCAAGGTACTACTATAGATAAAAGTTCCAACGCTCTGATCCCCTTAACAACGACCTTGTCATGTTACAAAACATTATAAAACACCTTTGCCATAATAAAAGAAATTGACCAGGGCACTACAAGCAGCATAATTCCCTACACCATCATTTTAAAGGGGCAACATCAGAGCCCACCCTCATTACGTGGCTCCGTTATAATTTGGAAAATAATCCAAAGGCAACACAGTCAACATGAAGTCCGACCGTCTGCAATTCTCCGGCCCACATCAATCCTCAAATCTTTTCCTCAAAACTCCTCTTCCCGTCTCATCGTCTGGAGTCTGAATACCTAGTCATCTGCGGTCTCAAAACTCAAATCTCAAATCTCAATTCTATATATCATATATCCAACGTCTTCAAATACGCCCCGAATTCCTCTCCCAGATCTTCTCTCCGCAATGCAAACTCCACCACCGCTTTCAGATACCCCAGCTTATTGCCTGTATCATATCGCTTGCCGGTAAAATTATAGGCATACACATTCCCGCATCGGGCCATGACACGGAGGGCATCGGTAAGCTGGATTTCTCCACCCTTGCCAGGCTTTGTCTGCTCCAAGATATCAAAGACTTCCGGCGTAATCACATACCTGCCCAAAGCGGCAAACCGGCCGGGTGCTTCCTTGATAGATGGTTTTTCTATCATATCTACTACCTTCAGCAGGTCTAGATTCTCCGTCTTTTCTCCCTGAATAATGCCATAGGCAGATACTTTCTCCTCCGGTACCACCTGACAGCCTACTACTGTACTTCCCGTTTCATAGTAACGGTCCATGAGCTGCTTCAGTGCCGGCTCTCCATTTCCTGTGTATACAATATCATCACCCAGGATAACGCCGAAGAGCTCTCCATCTACAAATTCTCTGGCACAGAGGATGGCATCACCAAGACCTCTCATATAAGGCTGGCGCACGTAGTGCACCTTGATGTCGGAAATCTTCCGGATTTCTTCCAGCTCCTTCAGCTTCCCCGATTCCATCAAGTGCTGCTCCAGCTCCGGAGAAGAATCGAAATGGTCTTCGATAGCCCGCTTTGCATGACCGGAAATAATAAGAATTTCCACGATTCCGCTGGCGCGGATTTCTTCCACAATATACTGGATAGCCGGTTTATCAACAATAGGCAGCATCTCCTTGGGCATAGCCTTCGTTTCCGGAAGGAAACGGGTGCCGAAGCCTGCGGCGGGAATGACTGCCTTACGAATTTTCTGCATACAAATCCGCCCTTCTTATTAGCTTGCATCCCGAATTTCATTTGATTTATTTATTTTATAAAATTGAATTTTTGACAAATTTAAGAAATATATACGTTTTATAGACATTATGGTATAATAGTAATTACATTTGGTATTACCGAAAGGAGTTCAAACATGAATCATCCTCAGCCTTATAATACTCAAGTACTTTCTACGAACCCCCTTAGCCCCAATATCTTATTAATTCTTAAAACGCTAAATAATGTATTTGGATCCATTCTTCCCTCCAGCAAAAAGGATAATCCAACATTTATCAATTCTTCTCGATTCTTTGCAAATGATCTTATCCGCGAAGAATTGGCTAAATCAATTATCAGTAGCACTAGCAATAATGCCATTAAGCTCGTTCCATTTTCCAGATCATCATGGGCTTTGGTTCTTATGCTTGATTCTCTGCATCATATTGCATACTGCATCATTAATAAAACTGCATTAGAACGTCAGCAAAACAATAGAGACAGAGAAAAACCAGGATATATTCAAGCCTTATTAAAACTATTAAATCAAGGACTCACTCCTTCGGAGCCCAGCTTATTTCCCCAAACTAATGAAGAATTATTCTCAAAAGAAACCTGTCAGGCGGAATTTGACAAAATGTTCAGCAATGATGAAAATGCAGAAATTCTTAAGAAGTCAAGGTTGATAATTGTCGAATATACCGCTCCGCATGGACTTTTAATGCAAATATCTGCCCTTTTGTTGAATCAATCGTTTGAGATAGCCAAAAAACTCAATCTTAATAAATATATCTATCATGAACCCTACTACCAGGAAAACAACGATGTTTCAAATATATCTGCCTCATATGAAAAACCTGCTGATATTACACTAAAAGGAAAGCTGCCTTTCGAATCATCAGCAGGCATAAAGCATGATATTCAAGCCCCTGGTTTGTTGTCATTAAAGCAGAAAGATGAAGATGTTGATCAAAAATGAAAGCACAAATTTTTTCTGGAGTACGCCTAAAAAAAGCAAGACTTTTTAATGAAATGACTCTTAGCGATCTTGCCAAAGAAATTAGCGCTATCCCTCATTCAATAACAAAACAGTCATTATCCCTATATGAAAATGGCTCCGTCGCCCCAAAATACGAAACTATCTTGGCATTTGTGAAGGTATTGCAATTCCCCTATGATTATTTTTTCGAAAATGATTCATTTACCAGCAGCTCAGAATCTACCTATTTTCGTTCCCTGCAATCAACCAGCAAACGTATTCGTCTTGCCTACAGAGAACAGGCGGATTTTACACTAGATATCTTCTCTGTTCTTAACAAATATGTAAATTTCCCTCCATTGAGACTTACTCAATTACCTTTTGACGTACCAGACTTATCCGATGAAGAAATATCTGAATCCGAAATTACCAATCAGGAGATAGAAAAAGTAGCTGACCAGCTCCGATTATACTGGAAAATCCCAAATGGCCCCATAAAAAGTATGCAATATCTGGTTGAAAATAACGGTATACTCGTCTCACAAATCTCAGATACTGAAAAAGGTGTTGATGCATTCAGTCAACAGAAAACAATTGACGGTTCCATTCGTCCTCTCATTACTTTAGCCGTTGGGAAAAAGCCGGCATGCCGCATTCGCTTTGATATTGGGCACGAGTTGGGGCATATCATTTTACATCCCTGGAGCGAAAATTTGGAAGAATTATCTCCTGCCAACTTCAGAGAAAGAGAAAATCAGGCACAACGTTTTGCTGGTGCATTACTTTTACCTAGAAATGAATTTGTAAAAGATGTCATGGTTGCGCCATTAGATTTAGATTACTATATAATATTAAAGCAAAAGTGGAATGTTTCGATTCAAGCAATGCTTTACCGGGCGCGTCAGTTGAATATCATTGACCCCGAATTTTATCAAAAACTAATGATTAAATTATCTCGAAAAGGGTGGCGAAAAGAAGAGCCTTTGGACCATGCACCTTATATACTGCCAAACACGATTATGTCTCGTGCTATCCAACTTATGCTAAGCAATAGTTACTCTGCTGAAGATATTCTTTCCGCAATGAAAGTAAATGGCTTAAGTTTATATCCCGAAATGATTGAGCGCCTCTGCTCGCTTCCTCATCGTACTTTAACTCCTAAAACCTCATTTCCACCTTTATCGATAAAATAAAAAAATCCGGCCTCTTTAATTGAAGCCAGATTCTTTTATTTACGTCTTACTTTACTCCTGTGAAGGTTTGGTGTTATTGGTTTCCACATCAGTAAAATCCATAAATGGTAAATTATAAGGCCGCAAGCCTGCATTCACTGTAAGAAACGAAAGCATTGGCCTGATGTAACTATAGAGAACAGCAGGAAAATTAACTTTCAGATAACCTTGTTTAATATCTTCTGGTACACCTTTCCCGATCTCGAACATTGCCTGCATTGTTATGTCCGCAAAGAATGGACATGAATCCGATTTTTCTCCCACAATAGCCTGTAGTGAAGCAACATACTGAAAATTAGAAAGCTCGGTAATCTCTACCTTAGGTTGTATCCTAATTGTAACAGGATGGGGCTTATCAGCTGCCTGAGATATCTGCTGTAAAAAACCTTCATTAGTAACAAATTCACACCTTTTCAGCATTGGATTGCTAAATTTGATGGGACTGCGCTTCATGTCTTTTCCTCCTATGCCGCAATATTAAGGATATTGTCTTCTTTAATACTGCTTTCATTATTCATTCCCCTGTCACAAGCTCCTGAAATCAGATACTCACCTGAAATATGAAATAGCACCGTCTGTGACTCATTTGAATTAGCAGATGCAGTATGGTACTCTCTTTCCATAATTTCATAATCTGAGGAATACACAATCTGAAAATTCTTCAATGTATCAGTAAATTTTCCAACTTCATCTGTATTATTCTGTTTGCAGAGTTCTTTGATTCTCTTAAATAACAAATCGCGGTCTTTAGGGTTTAAGGAGTTTTCATTCATTTGCAAATACTCCTCCATGTGAACAGGATTTCGTAAAAATAACAGTAAAGCATTATGAACGTAATCCTGTAAAGATCCATTTTCATAACGTACAATAGTTTTGTCCCCCCAATTCAACAGTTTTGAAAAAGCTCGTTGACTCAAACAATATTGTTCACGTATTGCTTTGATTTCATTCGGAAAAAGGAGTTTATGCTTTCTTCGATAAATATCATATACCTTCTTTAAGGTCTGGCTGTCAAGCGTCCGAGAATATAACTCGTTTCCACAATGCATACAAACCATTACTTGGGCTTTTACAGGAATCTCATCACCATAAACCGGGTAAACTTCATCCTTATTTACGATTTTCACATCTTCTTCATTATGGCAATAGTCACAGTACTCACGCATTATAATTCCTCCTTATTTACCTCTCCAGGGTTCGTCTAAATGAAATGACATACATTTCACAAACGGTTCAGAACCGTCCTCAACAAGTTTGAGCTTTATATAAAATCTTCTATTATCAATATCTTTCTTAAATTGCCAAATATCGCCAGACCCATATTCATCCATATCATAATCATCTTCCGGACCCCTGAAATAGTTTTCAGATGATAATTCTGTTATGGTGTCCTCTACATCCTCAATCATCAATCCATATCTGGTTAATTCGCGAAGATTAACTCTGGGAAGCAATTGCAGCTGTCCATCATAAACCAGCTTTCGACATCTTGCAAGAAAAGAGTTTATCTCTTCCTTTGACGCTTGGTTGAACATAGACAGCCACCTTTCATTCATAATTACAACTCTGTATACTTCATTATATCGGATGAAGAAAAAAAGTCAAGGAAGATGAGGTCATATGACCTCATCTTCCTTGACTTAAGCAAATATCAAAAAGACACCACCCACCAAATGTAGATGTTACTCTCCTTGGAGTTCACTGACTCTCCAATCGCTTATCGCCTGTCTCCCACGCACGTATTGGTAGACTCTGAAACGGCGTAATATTTAAGCCACTAAACACCACCGAGAGCCACGCGATACGCTGACGGGATCCAATAACTCTTTTCAGCACGATATGCGCTGGAGCTACAACCTGTTGCCAATGTACAATAAGCAGAAAATACCGCTATTATTACAGGTAAATAAGAAGAAAGAAAACCACCTGAAGCGACCGGATCCCTCCTGTGTATTCAGTGGCTTCCCATCGCGTATTCACCGCCCCTATTACGTATCTCATAGCCCTCACGAGTATCCTAGATTCCCGATTTACATAACAAGGATTCAAGAGAGCATTGCCTCAAATTAACGATAAAATCTGATAAAATCCCATATTACGCCTTGAGTTTTTAATGGTTATGTGATATAATTTATTTAGACTACATAACGAGGTAAAACCCATGGCTATAGTTCGACAGCACGATAAACGCAGTGGTATTACATATGTCTACGAATCAACTTCTTACTGGGATAAGGAGAAGCAGCAGAGCCGCTCTCATCGGAAGCTTATTGGCCGTCTTGACCCGGAAACCGGCAAGGTAGTCCCCACTAAAGGTTGGGGAAAGAGGCGGGGCCAGTCAAAGGACAAAGCCCCTGCGCCCAGAAAAAGAGGCCCGGTGCCGTCAATCCACACCAAGCGGCTTTTCTATGGCGCAACTTATCTCTTTGACCAGATTGGAGAGGCTACCGGTGTTGCTGCCGATTTAAAGACCTGCTTCCCCGATTCTTACCGCCAGATTCAGTCCATTGCCTATTATCTTATCCTTGAGAACAGGAACCCTTTATTCCGGTTTGCCGGATGGGCAAAGCTCCATAAGCATCCATACGGTGAGAATATCCCATCTCCGCGGAGCTCCGAGATTTTCCAGTCCATCTCTGAGGAAGCAAAGATGCGTTTCTTCCGTCTGCAGGGCAGGCGGCGTGCAGAGAAGGAGTGCTGGGCTTATGACACGACATCTATTTCCAGCTGCTCCCAGCTTCTGAAGCAGGTGAAATACGGGAAGAACAAGGACAATGACCGGCTTCCGCAGATTAACCTGGCCCTTCTATTCGGCGAGGAATCGGGACTGCCATTCTATTACCGCAAGCTCTCCGGCAATATACCGGATGTGAAGACCGTAAATGAACTGGTACGGGAACTGGATGTTTTTGGCTATGGGAAGATTAAGCTGGTCATGGATCGCGGCTTCTACAGCAGGGATAACATTAACGCCCTGTATCGGCAGCACTATAAATTCATCATAGGCGTGAGGACGATGCTGGGGTATGTTAAAGATTTCATCGCAGAAATCGGGACCGGCAAGGATTCCTACGAGGCATACGATGAGAATCACGACCTCTACGCTTTCTCCAAGACCATCACCTGGGATTACGAGCAGAAACGGCCTTACAAAGGGGATGTGCTTAAGGATGAACGGCGTATGTATCTTCATCTCTACTATAACCCGGAAAAGCGGCTGGAAGATGAAAAGGCGTTAAACCGCAAACTCAGCAAACTCCGGCATGAATTGGAATCAGGGCAGAGAAAGGCGGACTATGAGAGCGAATACGAACGGTATTTCATCATCAAGGAAACACCCAAGCTCGGCTTACAGATTACGGTCAACCAGGAAGCGATTGACAAAGCAAGGGAACGCTATGGTTTCTTCGCTCTTGTGAGCAATGAGGTCAAAGACCCAATTCTGGCCTTGAACATATACCGTACGAGAGATGTGGTAGAAAAGGCCTATCTTGACATCAAAGACCGTCTCAACATGCGCAGGACATTAGTTTCTTCAGAAAGTGCCCTGGAAGGTAAGATTTTTGTCGAATTTGTGGCACTTATTTACCTTTCCTACATCAAGCAGAGGATGTTTAAGGCAGGGCTGTTCGCCAAGTATACCATGGATGAACTACTTGATGAGCTTGACTCTATCGAATGCTTCATAGAGCCGGGAAAAGAACCAATACAGGGAGAAGTCCTGGCTAAGCAGGAACAGCTGTATAGAGATTTAGGGGTTATACCGCTGTTGGCTGCTCCTGAAAATAGATGAGGTTAACTGTGGTCAAATGACTCGTTACGTATTTTGGGAATCCAGGATATAAAGCCCCATAATCCCCAGAGCCAGCAGGATCAAACCGCCCAGCAGCGTAATAATGCAGACCAGCGAAGGCCACCCAGCCGCCGGATCCCCATAAAGCAGCGCACGGATAACAATAAAAACCAGTGCAATGAACGACACCCCACACATGAGAATCCCCATGACGGAAGACAAATAAAGCGGAACCGTCGTATAAGCCAGAATACCTTCGATGGAATACTTGAAAAGCTTCCAGAAAGACCACTTCGTCTCTCCAGCGCTCCGCTCCACATTCTCATAGGCCAGCCACTTTGTGTGAAACCCTACCCAGCTGAAAATGCCTTTTGAAAAGCGATTATACTCACTATCTTGAATCACCGCATCCACCATCTGACGGCTCATCATTCGATAATCCCTAGCTCCGTCCACAATCTCTGTATCCGACAGCTCATTGATAATCTTATAAAAAAGGCGCGCAAAAAAAGAGCGGATTTGCGGCTCCCCTTTCCTCGTTGTTCTTCGCGTGGCCACACAATCATAATCCGTATCCGAATTATGAAGTATCTGCCACATTTCAGGCAACAAAGATGGAGGATCCTGCAAATCCACATCCATAGTTACTACATAATTGCCCTTCGCCATCTGAAGTCCGGCATAAAGGGCTGCTTCTTTACCAAAATTACGAGAGAAAGAAATGTAACGGACTACCCCCCCCGATTTTTTATTCAGGTCACGCAAAATAGCGAGGGTATTGTCCTTACTCCCGTCATCCACGAAACAATATTCAACTTCTGCATCAATCTGCCCCTTGATTTTCTCTACCGTATCATAAAAAATCGGTATTGTAGCTTCCTCATTAAAGCAAGGTACTACTATAGATAAAAGTTCCAACGCTCTGATCCCCTTAACAACGACCTTGTCATGTTACAAAACATTATAAAACACCTTTGCCATAATAAAAGAAATTGACCAGGGCACTACAAGCAGCATAATTCCCTACACCATCATTTTAAAGGGGCAACATCAGAGCCCACCCTCATTACGTGGCTCCGTTATAATTTGGAAAATAATCCAAAGGCAACACAGTCAACATGAAGTCCGACCGTCTGCAATTCTCCGGCCCACATCAATCCTCAAATCTTTTCCTCAAAACTCCTCTTCCCGTCTCATCGTCTGGAGTCTGAATACCTAGTCATCTGCGGTCTCAAAACTCAAATCTCAAATCTCAATTCTATATATCATATATCCAACGTCTTCAAATACGCCCCGAATTCCTCTCCCAGATCTTCTCTCCGCAATGCAAACTCCACCACCGCTTTCAGATACCCCAGCTTATTGCCTGTATCATATCGCTTGCCGGTAAAATTATAGGCATACACATTCCCGCATCGGGCCATGACACGGAGGGCATCGGTAAGCTGGATTTCTCCGCCCTTGCCGGGTTTCGTCTGCTCCAGGATATCAAAGACTTCAGGAGTAATCACATACCTTCCCAAAGCAGCAAAACGGCTGGGTGCTTCTTTAATCGACGGCTTTTCAATCATATCCACCACCTTCAGCAGATCCGGATTTTCCGTTCTTTCTCCCTGAATAATGCCATAGGCAGATACTTTCTCCTCCGGTACCACCTGACAGCCTACTACTGTACTTCCCGTTTCATAGTAACGGTCCATGAGCTGCTTCAGTGCCGGCTCTCCATTTCCTGTGTATACAATATCATCACCCAGGATAACGCCGAAGGGCTCTCCATCTACAAATTCTCTGGCACAGAGGATGGCATCACCAAGGCCTCTCATATAAGGCTGGCGCACGTAGTGCACCTTGATGTCGGAAATCTTCCGGATTTCTTCCAGCTCCTTCAGCTTCCCCGATTCCATCAAGTGCTGCTCCAGCTCCGGAGAAGAATCGAAATGGTCTTCGATAGCCCGCTTGGCATGACCGGAAATGATGAGTATTTCCTGGATTCCACTATGCAGGATTTCTTCCACTATGTACTGAATAGTAGGCTTATCCACAATTGGAAGCATCTCCTTAGGCATGGCCTTTGTTTCCGGAAGGAACCTGGTACCAAAACCGGCAGCTGGAATGACCGCTTTACGAATTTTTTGCATCTTATCATCCTCTTACCCTATAATTAAAACACTAAAACAGATATTTTTACTAATCAATTCAAATTAAGATGGAGATTAGCTACCAGAAACCTACGGCCAAAAGGTATCTACGACCACCACATCTTTAACCATATTCCTAATTTAATAAAATCCTCTTTTTGCACAAAAATACTCCCATGACTACAGTAATGAAAGTTTCTGTTATCATTACACATCCTGCTACACCCAAAGCGCCTTTCCAAAGTATAGCGGGAACAATTAATGCCAAATTTACTAAAGAGGCAGCAATAAGGACCCTGCTATAAATCTGCTGTAACCCTAGTGGAAGCATGGTTTCGTAACCGAATACAGTACTAACTGCTACCATAAATGGCACAAATGCCATAATTTGCAACGGCTCTATGGATGGAATATATTGATCCCCCAATAACCAAGGAACAATAGCAGGCGAGAAGTGTATAACAATCAAGCCCAGAAAAATGCCTCCCATAGCATAGAACAACAGTTGCTTTCGTAAGAATTGATATGCCATTGAAGGAGAATCCTTAAGTTTCTGCGTAATATATGGATAAATAGCATCACTTACCGCTCCAACTCCTCTTCGTATACAGTTAATTAATTTTTCTGAACCGCTATAGTACCCTACAATAACCGGATTTGTCAGAGCACCGAGAATAACCACATCAGACGATGTATATAAATTTACTGCAACGCTTGACAGAAATATCCGCCACCCCTTTTTATATACTGTCCACACATCCTTTATCATAGGAGTTCGTAAGATTCTAGGCCAATTTTTATAAATAATATACCATGAAAATAGACCTGCAAAAACAGTAGTACAAGATTGCAAAAAAGCAGCCTTAATATAATCTTTCGGAGATTGAATTAGATAAAATAATAGTGCCATTGTAATGAGTCGGCCCAAAAGATTCAAAATAGTGATATAACGCATCTCTTGTATGCCCTGAAAGAACCAGACAGGAAATACAACCCCGCCTACCGCAGTCATATAGCAGGCAAAAAACAGTGGAATATCGAGGCTTATCCCAAATAAAATATTTAGAATAAAATATCCAATTCCAAAAACGACACTGCACAATAAAAACAGAAAAAAAGTTCCCCAAAAATATTCAGAAAAAATCCTTGGCAATTCTTCTCTTTCCGCAAGAGCAATATCCTTGGGAGCCGTAAGATTAAACCCATAGTTAATCGCTAAATTAAAGTAGGAGATAATTCCCTGCATAAAAGCAATGGCACCGTAGTTTTCAGGCCCTAATGTGCGTAGCAAATAAGGGACAAGGAGAAAGGCTAAAACGTATTCCATTCCTCTTAAGGTAACCATTGAAAAAATATTTTCAATCAGCTGCCTTCTTTGTTTCATCATATCGATTACCTCAAGTGATAGATATGTCGTAATCCCCGAACCATACGGGGAAAGTACATAAAAAGTAATGATTTTAACTTCATTTTAAGCGGGAATCGTGAATACCCAATCTGATGAATATTTCTCCAAGCCCATTTAGCGGTTTCCTTGTTTTTTAACTGCTCTGCTGTTGAAAGGAAAGAGTATCGAAATAATATAAGGAAATATTCACAGGCAACCAATTCATCCATACGAGAATCTATCTTTCCCCAATACCTTTTAAGTTGTTCTTTTTGTTTTATTCTTGCAAAGAGGGATTCATGAATAATTTCGCCTGCATGTGTTATACTGTCTGGATTCTGAACATAAATATATTCGCAAGAAGAAATAAAATGAACTTTACGTGCTGCATGCAATAAATCAAAAATAATATACATATCTTCATACTTTTTACCTTTTGGATATGTTACACAATCAAAAAGGCAATGATCATATAACTTATTCCATGAATAGGAACCAAAATAGGTGAAAACGCCACTATAATGGCACTGCAACTCATTTCCTATATATAAATTTACAGAATCTTCCGGCTTCATCTCTGCATCAATGGCAGGACATAAATTCCTTTCTCCCGCTTTCTCTGTTTCAAATCCACAAACAGTTATTCCCCACTCTGTACGCTGTTCATATAGTCTCTCATACATCGTAGAACGGATAAAGTCGTCTCCATCAACAAATCCCAGCCATTTCCCGTGTGCCTTTTTAATCCCTGCATTTCGAGCATCAGATAAACCCCCATTTGCTTTATGCAATACTTGCACACGAGCATCTCTCCCTGCCCAACAATCACATAGTTGCCCTGTCTTATCTGTAGAGCCATCATCAACTAAAATAATTTCTAAATCTGAATAGGTCTGTCCAAGAATCGATTCAACGCATCTATCCAAATAACGTTCCACATTATAGCAGGCAACAATAACTGATATTAACTTATTGTCCATCCTTTCTCCTTTTTATCTAGAACCCAATATGTGTACCACAAAATCAACGGATAAGTTAAAAACATTTCTGAACTTAGCATACAGGCCAATTGCCCTGCAAGAGCTACCAATAATCCTATAGTCTCGAAATCGTGTTGCTTTCTATTAATCCAAAGCCCCTTCTTAATAACAGTAAGCGGAGGAAGTAAAAATAGAAACAGACCAGGAATACCTTCCCAAGCCCCAATTGCAGCATACTCATTAAGTATAGGGAGACCAGACTCCAAAAAAGTCTTCTCATGCATATCTTTAATCCAATTTTGAATTTCCTGATTATCTTTGGCAAAATCTGGTATTCTTTCTTCCATATAAGGAGAATGTAATCCCATTCCTACCCCAATCACAGGATTGTCCAGTCCTATCTTTGCAAGAGCTACTGTATTACCAAAACGGGCAGAATTTGAGCGCTTATCTTTGCCAACAACAGAAACTATATTTTCGTTCAAGTACTTTTCTGTTAACCTTCCTACATCACTCTCTGAAGATTTCACAGAAGCCCCTGCAAGACAAGCAGAAAAAGCACCTACAGAGACAATAAGCCAAATTGCTAAAACTTTTTTCCAGCCCGAATATCGGAAGAATAAAGTTAACAAGAAAAAAACAATTCCCTCTCCTAAATATATTACTATAGCCGTTCGTGCTTTGGTCATGAAAATCATAAATACCATAATAAAAAGTAACAAAACCTTCCATGGCCGGAATTGTCTATGCGTGTCAATAGCTAAAAGCGGTACTAAAAATACACTTATAATACCGAAATAAGAAGGTTCCAAACAAAAACTACGCAACTGCCCTGACCATAACAATGGCGGCCACCAGCCATTATAGCGCCCAGGATCATATAGATGCACATTAATGGATGATAATATCCAGGCGCACGTTTCATCTCCTGACCATAACCAGATTACTTCTGGAATGGAATACAAGGCCAAAAGTATACTAAGTCCATAGACTGCACGATACAAATACTTATTCAATTGATCGGCTTTACCGGCCTGAAACACACCTGCAATAATAAAAAACAGACCACAAAACGGAAAGAAAAAATCTCTCAACATATACCAAAAATAAGAAAGAAACATTTTTCCATGCAAAAGTGATGAATTGTATTGGAATGAGGGAAGTATTTCTGATATAAGTACTACCATCTTGCTATTTCTTAAAAAATCATCTATAACTGTATCATAAAATGGAAAGTTCCAAACCCCCAAAATAAGGCAGAACAACGACCATATAAAGAATCCCCCAAAATACCTTTTTCCGTGGATACTCAAACTATGCTTTTTTAAGCTATATGCAACAAAAGATAAAAGCCCAATAAAGAGTAATATATGAGGCAACTTTCCACCAAGTACAGGAAACTGATACCGTTTTGGCAATAAGGTAATCGGCAGAGTTAAAATCATCAATCCAAAGAGAACCTCTATCAAATTAAGTAATCTGTTCATTTTCCCCCTCATAAAACTTCTCCAACTTGCCGATTTCGCACCTAATATCATATCCAGCTTTTATAATTTCTTCTTCCATATTTTTTCTTTTTACTTTGCTTTCGCTTAAAATCATCTCAGCCCATTCTTCTGTTTTCTTCTTTAAGGAAATAAAGTGTGCCAAATCTGTAATCCCCACTTCCCTAGTTATATTAGTCGAAAAAAAACATGGAAGACCTGCAGCCTGTACTTCAATTCCAACAACAGGTAATCCCTCAAAATGAGAAGGCAATATAAAACAATCCATTGCCTGCATCAGTTGTGGAACATCGTTACGCATTCCCATAAATACAACCGAATTGGTTAATCCCAATCTTACTACTTTTTCTTTGGCTTGTTCCAAATATGATAAATCTCCAACTGCATCCCCAACAAGCATTAAAACCGCATTCTCTTGAGTGCGATGAATTTCACTAAAAACATCAATTAAGAACTCATGATTCTTTTGAAAAGTAAATCGGCCAACATGTCCAACAATGAAATGACCTTGAAGATTTAAGGCAGATCTTACTTTATTTCGCATATTTTCATTGAATTTCAATTTACTGCAGTCAATCGCATTAGGAATCACTGTAAAATGGGCATTGTAGCCAAACATCCACTGGCCAGCCAATTTTGAACAGGCAAAATAATCAGTAGCCCCCCATTTCAGCAGAATTCGATTCATAGCCATTATTATTTTCTTGCCAATTCCAATTTTCTGTTCAAACCCTGAGTTATGTGAATGCATGATGCGCATTGGAATACCAAAAAATCTTGCGATGAAAATGGGGAACACATAAGTAATGCTATTAGAGTTCAAGACAATTGCCTTATAGTCACCGGCTATCCTATGCAACAGCTTAATCCATTGCCAATAATGACGTATAGGGTTGGAATGCCTCGAACGGACTCCATAAATCCTTCCCCCAGCTTTTAAAATTTTATCTTTAAAAACAATTTCATGTTCACTGGTAATGTTTACGAAGTCATAAATCACTTTAGATTTATCTAAATGATCAAGTTGCTGCATCAAATAAGTCTCAAGTCCACCAATATTCTTCGTCATTCCAATTTGTAAAACTCGTATAGGATATGATGTCATACTTTTCTTTCCTTTATCAATTCCCTCAATGTTTCATCTTAGCAAATAAGATTGGAAAATCTTCACGTATTTTTTGGATTAATAAAATCAGTATTTTCAATTGCTTTTTATGCTTATTTTTCAAGAAATGGACCAATATCTTCTGTTTAGTCGACAAATCCATAAAGTCTGTAGAAAGAAATTCATCATAAAGAGAATCTTTCCGAATACGCTCGATTACTTTATTCATTTTATCGCTCTTAGTATCAGATAACAATGCATAGACAAAACGAACATACATCCAGAATATTTTTTGCCGTTCTGCATTCATTGGTGCCAATTTTTGGGGAGTAAAATCCAATAGTCCATGAATTTTCATCATTTGGACTTCATAAGCGTATGCCTGATGCTGGTTAGTTAAGCTGCCATTCATTCTTTTAGCATAATGATACCCTGTGCTAGAACTGCAGTAAAGTTGCTTTACAAAGCGAAAATATCTAATATTAAAATCAAAGTCTTCATTAACTTTTAATTTTTCATTCATAAAAATTCCGTTTTCTAAAGCAATTTCTCGTTTATAGAAGCCGTTCCATAAATAACCAAATAATGGTATCGCTTCCATATTTATAATTTGATTATATAGTTCATTCCCTGCTTTATATACTTTTTGATTCAAACTACATTTTCTGGAATACTTTAATTTATTTGTTTGATCATAGTATTCTTCTTGAAGACCAAATTTCAGACAGTCATAATCGTCTTTTTTTAAAATATCATAGGCTGACTGAAATAAATCCGGATCAATGGTGTCATCAGAATCTACAAACCCAAGATAGCGCCCCTTTGCAGCTTTGATTCCTAAATTTCGAGCTGCTGCTGCTCCAGAATTTACTGAAGTCCCCAGCAATTTAACTCTAGAGTCTGTCTCTGCAATTTGATTACAAATCATCTTGCTGGAATCCGTTGAACAATCATCGATCAGCAACAATTCGAAATTGCTAAACGTCTGGGCTAATATACTATGCACAGCTTTTTGAAGGAATTTTTCAGCATTATAAATAGGCATAATAATGCTGAAAAAAGATTTTTCACTTTGCACTTCTCTCTTTTTCACTTTCTCATACCTCGTTTAAATGATGATAGTCATAATCTCTCTTAAGCAAACTATCCTTTTCGATTCATTATTAAAGCCGTCTGTATATCTCTCAGTGTATTATAAAATTCTAATTTTCCGTCATCTATCCTCTTTGCTTAAGTTGAAATTCCAATATTTTATCAAATTTCACTCTGCGCCCTTTACTACTTTTTTCCTAAAAACTTCCGTTTCAAAAACTCAGCAATTTTCTTAGGCCAGTCAATATTTTCCAGAAATACTACCGGCACCTCGCACTTTTTCAGATTCTGTCTTTCCAGCCACACATTAAAAAGCCGTTCCGACATGAAACCGAAAAGCCGAGCCTCATAACTATCATAGCCGGACAAATCCGTCCTCTTCTCCAGTTCAAAAAGAATATCAAAAAGCCAGGTGCAGTACTCATCAAAGAGAGACTTCTTCATGACAAACATATTCAGTATATGCAGCTTTCTCCGGTTCATAACCCTGGTAAAAGCATCGGAATAACCCGGATATTTCTCAGAAATAATCCGCTCTACTTCATCCAGATCCTTCTTATAATGGGCATGTTCATACTGGCTGCGCACGGTCTCAATATAGTAATTTCTCTTCACCGGAAGGATGACATCATACTTCTGAAGCAGCTTTTCATAGTCTTCTCTATGAAAAATAACCCCTTTTTTCTTTTCTATATCCTTCGTGTGCACCTTCCTGCCAAAATACCGGCGATAATGACAGAGCCCTATATACTGACAGTCCACATTTTTCCAGGCCCAGTACAATCCCGTCAGTTCACAGTAATTGGAATTCTTAGAAGAAATATTGTCCCCTGTATTATCCGGTGTATACCCCAGAGGCGCCTTCCCCTCCGCCCCTACCTGAAGAGGCATATACACATCATCCGCAGGCATCCAGTACTTCTTATGCGCCGCTACTAGTATTTTTATATCCATGAGTTCTTTCCTTCCTTATTGAGATTTGAGATTTGAGGTTTGAGGGGTGAGGGACTAGATTGGAGAGTTGAGAATTGAGATTTGAGATGAGTGGTGAGCGCTACCTTCACTTCTATTTCCCTCCCATTCCTCAATTCTCTTTCCTTCTCTTATCTCGATTTTCCCTCCTCAAATCTCTTTCCTCAATTCTTCCCCTCTCAATTCTCAAACCTCTTTCCTCAATTCTCTCATTTCCCTATTCTCTTCCCTATCTTCACAATCATAGTTCCTAGCATTCTGAGGATTTCGTCACAAAGTGATAAGGCCGTCTGAGCATCGTCAGGACTCACATAATGCAAATCTTCAGAAATAAGAATCTGTGTTTCTACTTCAGCAGCAGACCCTTTAGCAATCCGTAAAAAGTGGATAAACTCACGATCAGAACCTCTGCCAAATCCTTCGGCTATATTTGATGGAATGGAAACAACTGCCCTCCTTATTTGATTTGTCAGGCCAAATACTTCATCACGAGGAAAACGACTTGTCAGACGATAAATAATACGTGCCAATTCCATCGACTTCTGCCAGACAATCAAATCCTTGTAATCAGTCATTTTCTCCACCATCCTCAAATCTCAAATCTCAAATCTCTTTCCTGCCAGCTTCAGCGCGCTATCAATGACCGCATCCATATCGTAATACCTATATTCACCCAGGCGCCCACCAAAGATAACTTTATATTCCTTATCTGCCAATGCTTTATATTCCTTATAAAGTTTGCTATTCTTTTCATCATTGACTGGATAATATGGTTCGTCTCCCACTTTCCATTCAGAGGAGTATTCCCGGCTGATAACTGTTTTGGGCAGATCATTGCCATTAGCGTCCTTGCCAAATTCAAACCATTTATGTTCGATAATACGGGTCCATGGTGTTTCTCTGTCTGTATAGTTAACTGCGGCATTGCCCTGGAAGTTTGGCTTATCCAGCACTTCGGTTTCAAAGCGAACACTTCTGTATTCCAACGGGCCCAGATTATAATTGAAGTAGGCATCTATCGGCCCGGTGTAAACCACCTTATCAGCCAGCTTATCCAGTTCTTCCTTGTTTTCCAGATAATCACAATTAAGCTTTACTGCGATTCCCTTAAGCATATTGGCAACCATATTGGTATATCCGCCCACAGGAATCCCCTGATACAGAGCGTTAAAATAGTTGTTATCAAACGTCAGACGAACTGGGAGACGCTTGATAATAAACGCCGGAAGTTCGGTACAGGGACGCCCCCACTGCTTCTCCGTATAGCCTTTTATCAGTTTTTCGTAGATATCTGTCCCAACCAGGGAAATAGCCTGTTCTTCCAGATTCTTTGGATTTGTGATTCCAGCAGCTTTTCTCTGCCCTTCAATCTTAGCCGCTGCTTCGTCCGGAGTGACTACGCCCCACATTTTATTGAAGGTGTACATATTGAAAGGAAGAGAATATAATTCGCCATGATAATTAGCTACCGGCGAGTTAGTGAATCGATTGAATTCTGCGAACTGATTTACATAATTCCATACTGTTCTATTGTTGGTATGAAAAATATGGGCACCATATTTATGCACATGGATTCCTTCCACATCTTCTGTATATACATTACCGGCAATATGAGGCCGTTTGTCTACCACAAGAACGGTTTTCCCAGCTTTTACTGCTTCATGGGCAAATACAGCTCCAAAAAGTCCTGCTCCAACAATCAGATAATCGTATTTCACGGATTATATCCTTTCTATGTACAACATTATTCCTACTATTATTTTTTATATCCTTCTGGATTCTTAGACTGCCAGTTCCATGTATCCCGGCACATGTCTTCCAGAGTTCTTTCCGCATGCCAGCCAAGTACATTCTGTGCCTTGGTTGAATCTGCCCAGAATTTCGGAAGATCTCCCGCTCTTCGTAGACCGATTTCGTACTTCACTTTAACCCCGGTAGCCTTTTCAAATGCATGAATGATATCGAGAACGCTGTAAGGAGTGCCTGTTCCCAGGTTAAACACTTCAACGCCCTTGTGGCTAGCTGCATATTCTACTGCCTTTACATGGCCATTTGCCAGGTCCATCACATGAATATAGTCGCGAAGGCAGGTTCCATCTGGTGTGGGATAGTCTCCTCCAAACACCGTGAGATGGTCTCTTCTTCCCACCGCCACCTGAGCAATATAAGGCATCAGATTGTTGGGAATCCCCTGTGGATCTTCCCCAATCAGACCACTTTCATGGGCCCCAATTGGATTGAAATAACGGAGCAAAATGACGGATAATTTTGGATTCGCTTTAGCGGCATCTTCCAAGATTTGCTCCATCATAACCTTAGTCCACCCGTACGGGTTAGAACAGCTACCTCGATGCATGGTTTCCACATAAGGTGGTGTATTTTCTTCCCCGTACACCGTGGCTGAGGACGAGAATACAAACTGATTAACTCCTGCTTCTTCCATACACTCCAGAAGTGTCAGTGTGGTATCTATATTATTGCGATAATACTTCAGCGGAAGACGGACCGATTCCCCTACCGCCTTAAGACCTGCAAAATGAATGACACAGTCAATGTGATTTTTTGAAAAGATATGACGCATCTTTTCCTTATCCTTGACATCCGCTTCATAGGAGACTACTGACTTTCCTGTAATCTTTTCTATTCTGCGGACAGCTTCCGGACTGCTGTTACTGTAATCATCCACAATTACCACCTGGTGACCAGCATTGAGCAATTCCACTGCGGTATGTGAACCAATATATCCCGCACCACCGGCAAGTAATACATTCATTATGTTCATACTCCTTTACTCAAAATCACACTATCTTATTACCCATATTGGAATAATATCAAGACAGATTTCTTACCACATCAGACAGATAATTTTTAAATGCCGGGCCCAGATCATCCCTGCGAAGTGCATATTCTACGGTAGCTTTAAGGAACCCCAGCTTATTACCTGTATCATAACGCTTGCCCTTGAAATTGTAAGCATATACATTGCTGTTGTGCGCCATAATCCTCAATGCATCAGTAAGCTGGATTTCTCCCCCTTTTCCTGGCTTTGTATGTTCCAGTATCTCAAATACATCCGGGGTAATGACATATCTTCCCAGAGCTGCCAGCCGGCTCGGTGCCTCTTCTATTTTAGGCTTTTCCACCATATCTTCTACAAGAACAAGGTCAGAGTTTTCCGTAAGATTCCCTTTTATGATTCCGTAGGAGGAAACCTGTTCTCTTTCAACCAGCTGACAACCCACAATAGTGCCTCCGGTTTTTTCATATTGTTCAAGCAGCTGTCCCAGGGCCGGTGTATCATCTCCGTTATACACCAGGTCATCCCCCAGAATAACTCCAAAAGGTTCCCCATCAGTAAAATCTTTAGCACAGAGTATAGCATCTCCCAATCCTCTCATGTGCTGCTGCCGAATATAATGTACTTTAATATTCGCTACTTTACGCACTTCGTCCAGTAATTCCATCTTGTTGTGCTCAAATAAATGCTGTTCAAGTTCCGGTGATGAATCAAAGTGATCTTCAATGGCACGTTTTGCATGTCCGCTGATTATCAGTATATCTTCAATTCCACTGTCTAATATTTCTTCCACTATATATTGAATTGTCGGTTTATCTACAATAGGAAGCATTTCCTTTGGCATGGCTTTTGTTTCTGGCAAAAAACGAGTTCCAAATCCTGCCGCTGGAATGACTGCTTTACGAATTTTCAATTTTTATCCATCCTTATATCTGATTAATAAGCACCACGGCTGTGAATTACTGCGAACAATGTGCGCCAGATGAGAATGATATCAAGCCATACACTCCAGTTATGAACGTACCACATATCCATGGCCACGCGCTCAGGATATGTGGTATCACTTCGACCACTCACCTGCCAGAGGCCTGTGATTCCAGGGAGTACCATGTAGTATTCTTTAATATACTGTTCATACCTAGGCACTTCTTTCTGTACAATCGGACGGGGACCTACCAGGGACATTTCCCCCTTCAGTACATTGAGAAGCTGCGGAAGTTCATCAAGACTGGTCTTTCGAAGAAAAGCACCACTTTTCGTAATACGTGGATCATTTTTCAGTTTAAAATCCCGTTCCCATTCTTCTTTTGCCTTTGGATCTGTGGCCAGAAGTTTTTCCAGTCGTTCTTTCGAA
This sequence comes from Dialister hominis, assembly GCF_007164725.1. NCBI lineage: Bacteria > Bacillati > Bacillota > Negativicutes > Veillonellales > Veillonellaceae > Dialister > Dialister hominis. The sequence goes on from NZ_AP019697.1 coordinate 1,712,818, forward strand.
TCTACGACCATAGAGCGGAATTTGTAGCAGTCGAATTCTTTTCCATCCTTGCCCACCCGACGCTGTTTATAGATTGCCGGTCCTTGCGAATCCGTTTTTATCCATACACAAATTCCAAGAAATAATGGGAGCAGGAATAAACCTCCACTAAGCGTCAGAACAACATCAAATATCCGCTTAATAATCTGATTCAGCCGAAACGCCAAATTATTTTTAATATTTAAGAGCATAATCCGGGTGTCAAAGAAAGATTCCACTTCCACATTTGACATCGGTACGCCTACCAGATTTGGAACTACGCTTACATAGGGAACCAGTGTCTGTGCCCGATAGAGGAGATGATTCATCTGGTCCTGTGGAAGTCCCGGTGCTGTGATGATTATATCCTGAATCCCGGTTTCAGCAATTACCTTTTCCAGATCATTAAAACCTCCAAGAATCGGATATACATCGGCATAGCGGGAAGATGGTTCAAAGTCCTCAAGGAATCCTCCTACCCGATAGTTGATGAATACGTTACTCTTCCCTTCATCAATCGCCGCATCTGCCGTCTTTCCGGCACCTACTACCAGAACAGGAATCTGAAGTCCTGGCATCTTACGGATACATAAGGCGGTAATATATTTTTCAACTACCAGGAACAGGTAGACGATGACCGCAAAAAGCCCTACATACAGACGGGATACCTGTCCAGACACCTGGGTAAGGAACATGAGGATGATGGAAAATGCAATAGCCCCCAGGCAGGCTTTAAACAGTTTTTCCAACATCTGTGCACTGGTATAATGTTTGGAATATATTCCGGCAAATGCCAGCGCCAGAAGGAATACGGCAGGTGTCACTATATAGATGTATATGGAGTTTACCTGAAATATATTGCCCATCAGCAAATTTCTGGTATGGAAGGCTATCCATTCAGCCAATAAAATTCCCACATAATCTCCGCAAAGATATATGGCTTTGCTTATAAGACGAATCAGAGAAGCACTGCGAGGCTTCTTTTTCTGTTTTCTTCCTGCATGGTTAATCCACTGCTGCATGCTTTCCTCCATTGTTAACTAGATATACAAATTTCGACATTCTCGTTATAGTCAAATAGGTATCCCCTTTCTTTAAATTGGAGATACCTATTTCGGTTCGTATTGCTTTCCAGCATATGGTCGAGTATCTGGACGATTTCGAGTGCGCTGTCCTTTTTATCATTGCCACAGGCAAGTGCCATTTGCTTGAGTTTATCTTCATTTTTCAGCAGACCGTCGACTGTGTCCGCCAGTTCATTTTTCCTAATCCAGACGGCACATCCCTGTTCTTCCAGATGCTGGGCGTTTGCCCGTTCCTGTCCGGGAAGGGCGTTGACCAAAACCATAGGCAGATTCATGGTCAGCGCTTCTGTACAGGTGAGCGCACCAGGTTTGGTGACGATGAGTTCACTCTTACTCATCATTTCTGCCACTTTATTGGTATAGCTGTGCAGATCCACCGGATGCCGGAGGCTTGACCGGATAGATGCCACTTCTTCATATAGATTGATATTCTGTCCCGTAGCAATAATAAACTGGCTCACGGAATCAACCTTGTCCAGACGTAGAAGAGTATCTGTAATATTTCCGAGTCCCAGGCCCCCACCCATGATGAGTACGGTCCTTTTTTCTTTAGGACTTGGATTTTTCAGTTCTTCATAGAAGGATTTGCGAACTGGGATTCCCGTGGTGTGAATAATATTTCTCGGCACATTATGGGCTTCCAGTTTACGCGCCACATCCTCGGAAGGGACGCAGTACACATCCAGATGTTTGTACACCCAGAGCTGATGAATATCAAAGTCGGTAATGACTCCGAGAAGAGGGGTATTAATGTCCCCTTCCTTCTTCAGCAGATTGGCTGCACAGGCCGGAAATGGATGGGTAAACAACAGGGCATCCGGTTTCAAGACGGTAATCAGCCTCTTCATCCGCTTTCGGAAACTCCAGGAAAGAAGACTCTGAAACGTTGCTCCTAAATGCCTGTTCTGTGAATTGCTATATAGACTATCGTACATTTCAGGGAATATACGAATCATTTTCAGGTAAGATTCTTTTAAGACGTGATCAATGGAAAGAACATCCCTGGACAGAAAATCCAGCACGCGAACCGCATCATCGGGATGAACCTGTTTGATGGTCTCCGCAATAGCCCGAGCCGCCTGAGAATGCCCCTCTCCAATAGAAGCCGTCATGATGAAAAATTCACGTTTCTTCTGCATTTTTCTCCTCATATACATTTATATATTTTAGCATAAAAGTAAGACTCTGTGCAGGAGAAGATGAGCGGAGTTCAAGGTCGGTGCAAATTCTTAAAAAATTTGCAGGTCGGCAAGAATTTATACTCTAAAAATTGTCGTGCTGCCATTTATCAAGCTTTTTAGCAGACCGGGCTTCCTTTTGTAAAAATCAAGGATTTGAAGTTAGAAATGGCAAACCATTGTCATTTCTCTGCAAGCCTTCGGCTCGGGACAGCAAAATCTTCCATTGGAAGATTTCGAGGGAAAAATTCTGCGAATAGCTTTTTATAAATTCCCCTCATCATCTCCCAAAACATTTCATTTTGTTCAGTTCCTGAATAAGATTGATCTTAGCATTTATTTGGTTCTTCACGCTTTTTTGTGGGATAAAAATAATAACATATAAAATTGGCATTGAAAAAGAGCATTATCTACTCCAAAATGTAAGTTGCCTAAAACTACGCGCGGAGGTCGAATAATGCTCTTTTATTACCATAATGAAATCACTTTTAATTGTCAATATTATCGTACAGAAAATATCACTAACCATCCAAATCCTCATTGCCATACCCGAGTTACCAGTCTACGGACTGCCAGAGATTTTTCCTGTCCGCACTGTCACTCCCGTATGTATAGTTATGGGGCTTTTTCTGTACTCATCAAGGATTTTCCAGATCTTCCTAAGCAAAAGAAGTATATAGAGTTCTCGGGGCACAGATTCCGCTGCACATCCTGCGGGGAGACCATAACGGAAGATATCCCCTGCCAATGCCCTTTCACACGCGTTACTTGGGATATGGCCTTGTGGATTATCCATCTGCTTAAGTGTCATACATCCATTTCTGCCATTTCGGCCATGCTCTCTGTACATTGGAGTACCATACAGAAAATATAAAAGCATATCATGGATAAGGCGTTGGCTGCCTTTGAAACCTGCCTGAAGAAAAGTAACTATTGCCCACGGTATTTGGCCGTAGATGAGTTCGCTATCCATAAGGGCCATCGCTATGCCACCTGCGTTATGGATTTGGAAACGGGATTCATCTTGTGGGCCGGCCTGGGCCGCTCCATGGCAGATTTTGAGCACTTCTTTAAGAGCATTGACCTTTCGCTTCTTTCCAGGCTAAAAGCGGTGGCCATGGATATGAACGCATCCTTTAACAGGCTGTTCCAGAAATATTGTCCGAAGGTCCCCATCGTTTATGACCGGTACCATATGCAGGCACAGTTTGGGCGTGATGTTATGGGAGCCGTGCGCCTGGAGGAAGCACAAAAGCATAGGCAGGAAGCAGAAGCATTAAAGGAATATACGAAAGAAACTAATAATCCAGAGCTCCAGAAGATGGCCAGGGAAAAGAGCCATGAAGAAAGGAAGCTTTATACCGAATTGAAGAAATCCCGATGGATACTGTTAAAGAAGGACGACCACCTGAATGAAAGGCAGAAAACTCATCTGTTGGATATCCTGAGCGAGCATAGGGATTTGGCGATTTGTTATGCCATGAAGCAGGAGATGACTCGTCTGTTCACATTGACTGACTATGAAGAAGCTCTCGCCGGATGGACAAAATGGATTCAGGCTGGACTGGAGAGCGGGATTCCTGCCCTGGTAAAGTTTGCCCGGCAAAAGCAGAAGCGAATCAAGGGACTGGCTGCTCATGCCCTGTATCCTATCAATACGGGGAAGCTTGAAGGATTCAATAATAAGATCAAGGTACTAAAAAGAATCGGATATGGGTACCGAAACATGGATTATTTCTTTACCCTTATCCGATTCCATTCTTTACCTAAAAATTATTCATCCCTCAAATTTCCGTGAAGAGCCATTTATCAATTCACTTTTCAGTCTGTTTTGGCTGGGTCGTTTCCGGGTTCCTTACTTCTGCGTTGTCCCATGCGGGGTTCCTCAGGATTTCGGGGGCTTTGCCTGTGAAGACTCTTTTGGCGTAGATGTCGTCATCGAGCTGCCATCTGAGCCAGGCGGTGATGTAGGCGTCGGCGGCGGTCTGGATGTCCAGGTGGTCTGCGTCTTTTCTTCTTCCCAAGGCGGCTGTCTTTGACTGGATTTTGCTGTAGTTTTCCTTCATTTCATCGAGCGGTGTGATAAGTTTCCTGTCAAGGATGCCTGTGCCGGCTGCCATGAAGACGGGGATAGTGACTTTGGACGGGTCGTAGATCCAGACGGGCAGGTGGAGTTTTTCTCCGATGGATTCCGTGACGCCTGAAACGGTGACCATGGTCTTGAATTTATCGCCGTCTTTCCCTTCAAGTGTATTGTAAGCACCGGCACCTCCCTGAGAGTAGCCTACGATGCCGATTTCCTTTTCATCGATCTGATGATAAAGAGGGCTTTTGGAATCCTGATTGGCCGCAAGGGCCTGATCGAGTGTCCATTCGGCAGAGAAGCCCGTCGCTGTCTGCGCATCCGTATTTCCTGCCACGACGAAGCCCCAGGAGGCGAGATGCCTGAAGATGGGTTCGTCCTTGTCGCAGGATCCGCCGGTGCCGTTCAGGGTGATGACGAGGGGTCGGGGCCTTTCGCGCCCTGCCTGCTGCACGGGATACCAGACTTTGTACTTGTAATTTCCATATTTCGCTTCACCGTCAGAGAGGACGACGGACTTCACCTCGTAGGGCCCGTGCCAGCGGTAGCGCTGCTCGATTTTCCCCGGGTCGTTGTACTTCATGGTGTAATCGGGGTCGATTTCGTAGGCCGCCATGGCAGGCGTGAGATAGAGTGAAGCGGCGAGACAAATGCCCGCCGCCAGAATTTTCTTTATATGTTTCATTCGTTTCCTTCCAAGGGAATTCCCTTGATGCTTTTATCTGTCCAGCCTGCATTCTTCATGAATTCACCGTCTTTTCCAAAGATGGAGGCTGCTTTTTCATCGCCAGAAAGGATCATGCGGAACCATGCTGTCATGTATGCGTCGGCGCGTGTCATGACGCGGAGGTGGTCCTCGCCTTTCATGCGTCCGATGACGGCCGGTCCTTTTACGGCCTGATAAATGCCTTCCATGTCTTCCTTAGGAGCGAGAATGCCATTTTCGATGCCGTCTCCGCCTGAGGCGATGAATACGGGAACCGTAATCTGGGACGGGTCGTATGACCATGCAGCAGCTTTTGCTTTCTCGATGAAGGAAAGCGTCATGGGGCTTGCCAGGTACAGCGCACTGTAATGGTCCTTGTTCTTCGAGATGGTCGCCTGACGGATAGCGCCGGCGCCTCCCTGGAAGTAGCCGATGCCTCCGATGTGATCCAGATCGATGCGGTCATGGAAAAGGCTTCCCTGCTTTTCGTTTTCAGAGAGCATTTTCTCGAGCGTCTTGGCCGCTGTTTCGCCGCTTCCCGAGTTCAGTGCATCGTTGCCGGCTGCAATGAAGCCCCAGGAGGCAAGGTGCTGGAGAATCGCGATAAAAGAGGTGCAGGAGAATTCCATGCCATTGGAAATGATGAGAAGCGGGTATTTCTTCCCTTCTTCCATGGATGCAGGGTACCAGACGTGAATGTTCTGGACGCCTTTGGGATCGGTATTTCCTGTCTTGAAGATTTTCTCTTCGACCTTTTCAGGACCGTCCGCCGCATATTCCATTTCGAGGGCGCCGCGGTTTCTGCTGCCGCGTCCATAGCCCGGGTGCACCGGGGTCTTCATTTCATTAGCATAGGCGTAGTCACAGAAGAGCGCAGCCGATGCGCGTCCGGAGACGAGCTTGACGGCGCGCGCGGTGAATTTCTTGAAAATATCCATAGTCGTCCTTTCCCGGTATGTCCGTTACTTGCCTGCGAGCATGAGGAATTCCTTGCGGAGTTCGATGTCTTTCTTAAAAGCACCGGAGACGGATACCGTCCTGGTGCGGGTGCCCGGCTTCTTGATGCCGCGGGCGGTCATGCAGGAGTGTTCGCCGTCGATCAGGACAGCGACGTCGTCAGAGCCCGTGACTTTCTTCATGATGTCACGGATGTCGGTGCCGATGCGTTCCTGAATCTGGAAGCGGCGGGATACGGCGTCTGCGATGCGGGCGATCTTGGAAAGTCCAATGACGCGGCCTTTCGGCATATATCCGACGGTGACTTTCATATTGTACATGAGAGCGATATGGTGTTCGCAGTGGGAGAAGATTTCAATGTCTTTCACGACGACCATGTCGCTTTCCGGTGATTCGAAGGTCTTGTCGAATTCGCGGGCGATTTCGTCATTGGAGATGCTGCAGTACTTGAACTGTTCTTCCATCATGTCTGCGAAGCGTTTCGGCGTCTCCAGGAGGCCTTCCCTTCCGGGGTCGTCTCCGACTGCTTCAATGATGAGGCGGGCTGCCTCTTCGAGTTTCTTTCGATCCATTTTTATACGCCCCTTCTGTTCGGGTCCCAGATGATCTTGTGAAGCTGCACCTGCACCCTCACGCGGCTCAGCCGGTTTTCCCTGACATACTCTACCAATTCCGCCGGCGTGATTTTCCCCCAGACGGGAGAAACGAAGAATTCCGGATGGTCTTTTCTTTCGAAGTACGTCTTTGTGATTTCCTTCATTTCATCCAGGTCTTCCTTCGAGCCGACGACAAATTTCAACACGTCTTTTTCTTTCAGGATGGGGAAATTTTCTTTCCTCATGGATTCTTTCATGCCGCTTCCCGAGCACTTGAAGTCCATCGTGTAGAAAACGCCGGACGGGCGGTCTTCCCAAAGGGGAACGGCGCCGTTCGTTTCTATATTGATGTCATAGCCTTCTTCGGAGAGTCTTTCGCAGAGATGGCGGAGCGGATGAAGCATCGGCTCGCCGCCGGTCAGTGTGATGTTCTTCCAAGGGAAGGCGTGGATGCGGCGGATGAGTTCATCTTCCGTCAGCGCTTCCTTTGTGTCGGAAAGTTCAAGCGAGTAAGCGGTGTCGCAGTACGTGCAGCGCAGGTTGCAGCCTGCCAGTCTTACGAAAATGGCCATGCAGCCGGTTCTTTTTCCTTCGCCGTCGATGCTGTCGAAGATCTCGGTCACATGGAAAAGTCCGTCGTCATAGCGGTACTCACTTTTCATAGGTGGCCACGTTTCCTTCCGTTTCCTGTACGGATACGCGTACACAGTGCGGGATGCGGTCGCAGAGCCACTTGGCCATGTTTTCGGCGGTCGGGTTGATATCCCCCATGACGTCATTGATGAGGGCGTGGTCGAAGCGGTTCACGATTTCCTTGATCTTGCTGAAATCGACGACCATGCCGTTGTGGTCGACTTCCTCGCTCTGGACGGTGACGGTGATGATCCAGTTATGGCCATGCAGGTTCGTGCACTTGCTTTCATAATCGAGGTGCAGGTAATGCGCCCCGGATACTTCCATTCTCTTTGTTACGGTAAACATAATATTCCTTTCTCGGCTCAGAGGGCCGGGTCTTTAACGCCGTTCGCAGCAAACGCAGCTGCACGGTCTATACAGGTCCCGCAGGTTCCGCAGGGTTTCTCGCCGCCTTCATAGCAGCTCCATGTGAGTTCATAAGGTGTCTTGAGCTTAAGGCCCATAGCTACGACGCCTGCCTTGTTCAGCTTGGCGAAGGGGAATGCCAGATGGACTTTTCCGTATGTGCCGATGGAAACTGCATCTCCCATAGCTTTCAGGAATGGCTCGCTGCAGTCGGCATACGCATCGCCGGCCGCATCATCGGCATGGGCGCCGATATAAATATCTACGTCGTCGTCTTCAAAGAGGCTGGCTGCCAGCGAAGCCGCTGTGGAGAGCATCAGTCCGTTTCTGAAGGGGACGTACGTGGAAACTTTTCCTTCTCCGTTCTTCTCAATCTGCTCGGCATAGCTTTCATGCACGATTTCCTGCGTGGAGCCTTCAAGGAGCGAGCAGTTCGAATACTGGAAGAGGGAGGAAAGATCGAATTCATAATGCCGTAGGTGGTAGTATTCTGCCACTTTGCGCGCGGCCAGGATTTCTTTCTTATGTTTCTGGCCATAAAAAATAGAAGCAGTCACAACATTGTCTGCTCCCAGTCTGTCGACAGCCAGGGATACGCACGTCGTGGAATCGACGCCCCCGCTGGATAATATGATTGCCTTTTTCATCATTCCTCCTGTTTTTTTAAGTTGGTTGACAGCTGACAACTGAATATCGTATTTAACTATTATACCACGACGGGCAAGTGCGAAAAAGGCAAGGGCATCCTACCGCTTCCCGCGGATTTCCTGTATAATAAAGACGTCCAATATAGTTAAGAACAAGGAGGACAATATGCAGGGCGGCGACGCAGATGAATTTATCGACTTTATGAATGACGGGGAAGCTTCCGTCAGGCACAAGAGCTATGTGTACCGTTTCTCGGGGCTGAAGTTCCATCCGGGAAGGGACACTAACAGCATCAGCGTGGAGAAGTACCGCTTCACGGGCGAGCCTTTCGAAGAGTTCATGGAAATGGTGTACTACTACGAAAGTGACGACGCGGAAGATGTGCTGAACCATCTCACCGAAGATATCCTCTGGGATGGCAAGACCTTCTACGAACTGGAAAAAGCACTCACATGGATTGACTGGTGATGAAATGAAAAAAGGCTGCAGCGAGATATATCTTTCGCCGCAGCCTTTTCAAGTGCTTACTTTTAAGTTCTTACATTCCTACTGTTTCATCGAGCGGTTCTTCGCAGAAGAGTTTCATGGCGCCTTCTGCCATCTTGCCGCCTTCGTGGGCAGCGCCTTCTACGACGCCTTTCTTCCAGTTGAAGGGAACGCCGAGTTCTTCGGCTTTCTTCTGGCAGGCATCGAAGTAATGGAGGCAGCGTTCCATGCGGTTCTTGCCCTGTGCATCGGCCTCGGGGGTCGCGCGGAAAGGCTGCTCTCTGGAAACGTCCTCGCTTCCCATCAGCATGATGACGGGGAGAGCAAAGGCAGAAGCCAGACCGGCATCAGAAAGGCCGAGGCCCTTTGTGCCGTACGGGTAGCAGGTGGTATCGTCAGGCATCGTGAACCATCCCGCATTGGCGCAGACGATGGCATCGACGTCCGCTCTTCCATCAAGAAGGCTGTAGCGATGCATGAACTGGCCGCCGGCAGAATGGCCGAAAATGATGACCTTTCCCTTGGCATGGGTTCTTGCGCGGACAGCGGCAACGATATGGTTCACGGCATCGAAGGACCAGTGGTTTCTTGGCTGGATCGTTCCTTCCTCGCCTTCCTTGTCCTGCACGTTTCCTTCCTGATACCAGCGCGCGCCCGGATATTTCTTCGTCGAGAATTCAGGGCATGCGATCAGCATGTTGTACTTCACGGCAAGGCTTTCCATATGGCGTTCGAATTTCTCTGCGCGGCGTGTCACGTCCGGGAAGGAAATGAAGACGGGCTGGTCCTCGGTCCAGGTAGCCGGACGGTAGTAGTAGACCGGAATCGGATCGCGGCAAGTGCCTGTCTGTTCCGCCAGAAAACGGAAGCTCTCTCCCACGGGAAGGCGCTTCTTTTCTTTTCCTTTTTTATGTTTCGGCAGAAGATACGCCGTCAGCGCGCCTGCAGTCAGAGCCGCCAGCGCTTTTATCAATGTGCTCATGAAATGCTCCTTATCACAGGCTTTCACCTGATTGAATGATTTCTGAGAAAGTATCGCAACGCCCTCATTATACCATGAACTCATAGAAATGCTAGAGTGAAAGATTTCTATTTTTCGTTGGTCGAAAATCAGTCACTTCTCTTTATTTGTATATACTTATATATAAGGAAATGGGGAATAAGAAAAAGAGCTGTGGAAGGATTCCTCCCTGCACAGCCCTTTTTATATTGCTTATTTCCCTTCTGCTTTTTCCACGCCGTCTTTCATGGAGCGGATGTATGCGGCAAGCGGCTCGTCTGCTTTGCTGCCATGCTCTTCGATGATCTTGACGATGGCGCTTCCCACGATGGCGCCGTCAGAAGCTCCCGCCATGTCTTCCGCCTGATCGGGCGTTGCAATGCCGAAGCCAACGGCGACGGGAACGTCCGTGTACTTCCTGATCGTATCGGTGATGGCTTTGACGTTCGTCGTGATTTCGCTCCTGACGCCTGTGACCCCCATGGAGGAAACGAGGTAGATGAAGCCTTCTGCATCTCTCGCAATCATGCCGACGCGGCCTTCAGAGGTCGGGGCGATGAGGGAGATGATCTTCACGCCATGCGCTCTGGCGGGTTCTGCGAGTTCTCCTTTTTCTTCATATGGCATGTCTGGAACGATGATGCCGGAGATGCCTGCCTTCTCGCAGCGGGCAAAGAATTTCTCTGCGCCGTAGACGTAGACCGGATTGAGGTAGGTCATGAAGACGAGAGGAATATCGATTTTCAGAGCGACTCTTTCTACCATGTCGAAGATCTTGTCTGTCGTGGTGCCGGCAGCAAGGGCGCGGATGGTCGCTTTCTGGATGACTTCCCCTTCTGCCACAGGATCGGAGAAAGGAATACCAATTTCAATCAGGTCGCACCCGGACTTTGCCATGATTTCTATATACCGCTCGGTATCTTCCAGACTCGGGTCGCCTGCTGTCAGGAAACCGATGAATGCTTTGTGCCCGTCGAAGGCTTTTTCTAATTTATTCATGAATGTCCACCCCTCTGTATCTTGCCATGGCTGCTACGTCCTTGTCGCCGCGGCCGGAAATGCAAATGATCATGATGTCGTCTTTCTTCATCGTCGGTGCCAGCTTGATGGCTTCTGCGACGGCATGCGCGCTTTCGATGGCCGGAATGATGCCTTCCGTCCTTGACAGGTATTCGAAGGCGTCGACGGCTTCGTCGTCAGTGATCGGCACGTATTCAGCGCGGCCGATGTCCTTCAGGTAGGAGTGTTCGGGTCCTACGCCCGGATAGTCGAGGCCGGCGGAAACGGAGTAGACCGGTGCGATCTGTCCGTATTCATCCTGCACGAAGTAGGATTTCATGCCGTGGAAGATGCCTTCGGTCCCCATCGTGAGGGTCGCCGCATGCTTTCCTGTATGGATGCCCCTTCCTGCCGCTTCGCATCCGATGAGGCGGACGCCTTCGTCTGGGATGAAATGGTAGAAGGTGCCAATGGCGTTGCTGCCGCCTCCGACGCAGGCAAGGACAGCGGCCGGGAGTTTCCCTTCCGCTTCCAGGATCTGCGCTCTGGCTTCCTTGCTGATGATGGCCTGGAAATCGCGGACGATCATCGGGAACGGATGCGGGCCGACGGCCGATCCCATGATGTAGTAGGTGTCGTCGAGACGTCTCGTCCATTCGCGGAGCGTTTCGCTGACGGCATCCTTCAGTGTCATGGTCCCGGAGGTGACGGGATGGACCTTGGCGCCGAGGAGACGCATGCGGTAGACATTCAGTGCCTGACGCTCGGTATCTTCCTTGCCCATGAAGACTTCGCATTCCATGCCGAAGAGGGCAGCGGCCGTTGCGGCAGCTACGCCGTGCTGGCCTGCGCCGGTCTCGGCAATGATTCTTGTCTTGCCCATTCTCTTGGCAAGGAGTGCCTGGCCAAGGACGTTATTGATCTTGTGGGCGCCTGTGTGGTTGAGGTCTTCTCTCTTGAGATAGATCTTCGCTCCGCCCAGGTCTTCACTCATTTTCTTGGCATAGTAGAGGAGCGAGGGGCGGCCTGTGTAATTCCTGTTCAGGTCGTCGAGTTCCTTATTGAAATCCGGATCATTCTTGTACTTTTCATACGCTTCCTCGACCTCGAGGACTGCATTCATCAATGTTTCCGGGACATACTGTCCGCCGTGCACGCCGTAGCGTCCTTCTCTTTTCGTCATACCTTTCATCCTTTCCGCAGGCCCGACCGGGCCAAAAGACGGATTACCGCCTGTATTTTCTCTTTATCTTTCATGCCGTCCGTTTCAACGCCGCTGTTCACGTCGACCGCGAAGGGCCTTGCGATGCGCGCTGCCCGGACGATATTTTCACAATTCATGCCGCCCGCCAGAAGGAAGGGCTTCCTTACCGCTCTGGCGAAATTTGGATCGATGCGCTTTCCTGTGCCGCCTCTCTTCCCCATGACTTTCGCATCAAGGAGAAGGGCATCGGCCGGCGAATCGTTCCATGGAAGAATGTCTTCCTCGCTTCCTGCCCGGATGGCTTTCCAGACGGGAAGTCCTGTCCTTTCCTTCACTTCGCGGATCGTTTCAAAATCCTCATCCCCGTGGAGCTGGATGACGGAGAGATGGGTTTTCTTTGCAATGTCTGCTATGGTCTCTGTCGTTTCATTCACAAAGACGCCGACCGCCTTGATCCGTGGATCCAGCAAACTGATGAGGCCGGCCGCTTTATCGGGCGTCACCTTCCTCGGGCTTCTTGCAAAGATGAAGCCTGCGTAATCGGGAAGGGCATCGTTTAAGAAATCGATATCCCTTTCCCTTGAAATCCCGCAGATCTTGCACTGGACCCGTGGCTCTTCCCCGATGAACTCAGCAAGTTTTTCTGCCTTGTCCTCGGCCTTCATCATGGCTTCCCCGATGAGGAAATTTCGGATGCCGGCCGCAAGGAACTCTTCGATGTCTTCCCTCTTCTGTATGCCGCTTTCTGCAATGAAGAGGGTATCTTCGGGGACTAGCGAATGCAGCCTTGCTGCGCGGGTATTGTCGATGGAGAAATCACGGAGGTCTCGGTTATTGACGCCTATGATTCTTGCCCCTGCGAGGACGGCTCTCCGTATTTCTTCTTCCGTCCTTGTCTCGATAAGCGCCGAGAGGCCGAGGCCTTTGGCCGTCCGGATGAACCTTGTAAGCTCTTCATCCGTCAGGATCGAAACGATGAGGAGGATGGCCGAGGCGCCCAGGAGCTTGGATTCGTAGATCTGGACTTCGGATACGATGAAGTCTTTCCGAAGGATCGGAATCTGCACTGCGCGGGAGATTTTCTTCAGGTAGAGCCCGCTTCCAAGAAAGTAGTCCGGCTCGGTCAGGACGGATATGGCGGCCGCCCCTGCCCTTTCGTAGTCCCTGGCTATTTCAAGGTAGGGAAAGTGATCAGCGATGATGCCTTTGGAAGGCGATGCTTTCTTGACTTCGCAGATGATGTTCACGCCTTCTGCCCGGAGATTTCTCTCGAAGGGAAAATCATGGACGTCTTCATCAAGCGCTCTTGCTATCGCCGCTTCCCTGATGCCTTCGCCGTCAGCTTCTTCCAGGACCCTGGCCCGCCGCCTCGCGCCTTTTGCCAGTGTGTCGAGGATCATTGTGCCGCCTCCCTTGAGAGTCTGATGAAGCGTTCCATGAAGGCAAGGGCTTTGCCGCTGTCGATGAGGTCCGCTGCCTTCTGGATGCCTTCAGCAAGGGACATGCCCTCTGCAAGGTGGAAGCTCATGCCAGCATTCAGGAGAACTGCATTTCTCTTCGGTCCCTTTTCTCCGGAGAGGACGGTTCTTGTGATTTCTGCATTTTCCCGGCTGTCCCCGCCCTTGAGGTCGCCCGGATGCGCAAGCTCCATGCCGTAGTCACGGGGATCTAATAGGTACTTCTGGAAGAGGCCGTTCTTGAATTCGCAGACGAGCGTCCTGTCGCAGGCGGTGATTTCGTCCAGCCCGTCCATGCCGTAGACGACAGCGCCTCTCTTGACGCCCAGGTTCGAAAGGACTTTAGCCATCGGTTCGACGAGCTTTTCTTCATAGACGCCCATGAGCTGCATCGTCGCGCCGGCCGGATTTCCAAGCGGTCCCAGGATGTTGAACACGGTGCGGAAACCGAGGGCTTTCCTGACCGGGGCCGCATACTTCATGGAACTGTGGTAGACGGGAGCAAACATGAAGCACATGCCTGCTTTCTTCAAAAGCTCGGTGTTTTCCTTGCCGGTCAAAGCCAGGTTGACACCGAGCGCTTCGAGGCAGTCCGCCGCGCCGCAGCGGGAGGAAACGCTCCTGTTGCCATGCTTGGCGACGGCGACGCCACCGGATGCGATGACGAAGCCGGATGTGGTGGAAATGTTGAAGGTGTCTGCTCCGTCTCCCCCGGTCCCTACGATTTCAAAGACTTCTCCTTCATGGGAGACCGGCACGCATGCGTCTCTCATGGCTCTGGCAAATCCTGTAATTTCCCCGACGGTCTCGCCTTTCAGTGAAAGAGCAGCAAGGAAGGCGCCGATCTGCGCTTCCGATGCTTTCCCGCTCATGATTTCCCCCATGGATTCTCTCGCTGTTTCAAATGGCAGTTCGCTGCCCTTTACGATGGTTTTGATTGCTTCCTGTATCATGATAGATTCCCCCTGATTCACTCATTCACTGCTGTAAGAAATTGCTAAGTATCGTTCCGCCCTTTGGCGTCAATATGGATTCCGGATGAAACTGGACGCCGTAGACTTTTCTTTTGCTGTCTTCGACGGCCATCACCTCGCCGTCATCGGAAACGGCTGTCACCGTGAGGTCTCCCGCAATCGTTTCCGGGTCGATCGCAAGAGAGTGGTATCTGGCCCCTTCGAAGGATGTCCCGAGCCCTTCAAAGAGCGGCGTTTCTTTGATGACTTCTATGTCTGAGGATTTCCCGTGAAGGATTTCCCGAGCGCTTATGACCTTTGCCCCGTAGACTTCGCCGATCGCCTGATGGCCTAGGCAGACGCCTAATATCGGGATTTTTCCCCTGAGCTTTTCAATCACTTCTTCGTAGACGCCTGCATTTTCCGGCCGCCCCGTTCCCGGTGAAAGGATGATGTGGGAAGGATTGAGATTTTCTATTTCCTTCACGGTGAGCTCGTCGCTCCGGATGACTTTGATGTCCGAAGAAAGGCTTCCTACGAGCTGGTAGAGGTTGAAGGAAAAGCTGTCGTAATGGTCAATGAGTAAAATCATAATCCCCCGCCTCCTGTCCTTTCCTGACTGCTTCAATCATGGCTTCTGCCTTGTTCCTTGTTTCCCTGTATTCGCTCTTCGGAACGCTGTCCTTGACGATGCCTGCGCCGGCTCTCACGAATACCCGTCCCCCTTTGGCGGCTGCCATGCGGATGCCGATGCACATGTCCATATTTCCTGTGAGGCTCAGGTATCCGACGGCGCCTGCGTAGACGCCTCTAGGCGATTTCTCCATCCCGTGGAGGATTTCCATCGCCTTGATCTTTGGCGCTCCTGACATCGTGCCTGCCGGAAGCGCGGCGGCCAGGGCATCGAGCGCATCCTTTCCTTCCTGGATCTTCCCCGTGACCAAGGAGCAGAGGTGCATCACGTGGGAGAAGCGCTTCACTTTCCGAAGCTCCCTCACCCTGACGGATCCGAAGCGGCTGATCTTTCCGATATCGTTCCTTCCTAGGTCGACCAGCATATTGTGCTCGGCAAGTTCCTTCTTGTCACTGACCAGCCTTTCTTCGAGTGCTTCGTCTTCCTCGTCTGTCTTTCCCCTTGGCATCGTGCCTGCGATCGGGAAGGTTTCAAGCTCGCCGCCCGTCAGCTTGATGAGCGTCTCGGGCGATGCACCGGCGAGCTCTATGTCGTGGCCTGAAAGGTAGAACATGTAGGGCGAAGGATTGATTGTCCGAAGCACCCGGTAAGCATTGAGGAGGCTTCCTTCAAAAGCGGCGCTCCTGCCGTTGGAAAGGACGGCCTGGAAAATGTCTCCGTCATGGATCCGCTGCTGGATTTCTCTGACGAGCGCTTCGTACTCTTTTTCGGTGAACTCGTCTTTGAAATCGCTGAGGAGCTTTCCTTCCGGAATGTCCGCTTCCTTTCCATAAGCGATGAGCTCTGCCATTTCATCGAGCTCCCTCACCGCTTTTTCGTAATTCGTCTCGATCTCGCTCGTGTCGACGTTTGTGATGAGGATGATCGTTTTCCTGTAATGGTCGAATGCGATGACCTTGTCAAAAAGCATGAGGTCCGCATCGTTGAAGGAAATATCCGGTTCCTTTTCCTCTTTGAAATAGAGTTTCTTCTCCGAGTACCTCGCGTACTCATAGGCGAAGTATCCGACAAGCCCGCCGGTAAATGTTGGCATGCCCGGGATTTCCGGAGAGTGATATTCGTGAAGGACTTTCCTGATGACGGAGGCCGGGTCGTCTGTCTCAAATGTTTCTGTGACGGCGCCCTTGACGGTCATCTTTCCGTTCTTCACGAAGAGCTCAAGCTTTGGATCATATCCCAGGAAGGAATAGCGTCCCCATCGCTCGGTATTGTCCGCGCTTTCGAAGAGGAATGCTGTCCTGCTGACTTTCTTCAGGACTCTCAATGTCCCGATGACAGTGCGGACATCTGCGAAGATTTCCTTAGCGATCGGAACTCTTCTGTAGTCTTTCGCATAGGCTTTGATTCTTTCCAACTGTTCCATCCTGTTTCTCCTTTCCGCTTCCGGATAACAAAAAAGACCCGCCCTCGACAAAAGTAAATTTGTCAAGGACGGGTCTCTATTTCAAAGTCCGGATGCCCGGTACTCATTCATATACACTCGCGGTACCACCTTAATTGGATTTCTCCCTCTCTCGCAGGGTACTAACATACCCCTCATCAATAACGCAGATGATGCGTCGCTGAATACTAGGGATTTCTCCTTTTGACAGCGCCCTCGGCGGTCCATTTAACGGGCTGCGTACTGCGGGTTCCCATCGATCCCCGCTCTCTGGAAGTGCATTTCCTGTTTTTATCTCCGCCTCACCGGTTTGTAAGGTCTTTATTCAGTTTCTTAAGTGATTTCCTTAAGTTGGTTATGATATTACGCTCATCGCAAATGCTTGTCAAGAAAAATTTTTGTAAAGAAATAATTCAGTCCCTCTGGATCCTGCGGAAACGGCGGTGCGGATGATAGAGCTGCCAGTGGTAATGGATGGCAAGAAAACGGAGGAGCAGGACGAAGGCAAAGGAAATCCAGGAGGCGAGCGGCGTGCCCAATGGCTCTCTCAAAGCGCAGAGGAGAAGGCCGCCTGCAATCGATGCGATGGCATAGACGTCCATGTAAAGGACGACGGGCATGCGGCGCGCCATCATATCGCGGATGATGCCGCCTCCGACAGCGGTGATGAGCCCCAGCATAACGGGAAGGACGATGTCGTAGCCAGGATAGCGGTAGAACGCAGTGAGCGCCCCTGTCACGGTGAAAGCGGCAAGGCCGATCGTATCGGACAAGTGGTACAGGATCGTGATGACCCATTTCCCGCTCTTCGGGATGCGGAAAAGAGGATAGCCGAAGCCGACGACAAGCGCCGTCACGATCGACACGATGAGCCCTTCCGGAGAACGGAGGACTGATGGCGGCGTGATGCCACAGAGGACATCGCGGATCATTCCCCCGCCGACCGCCGTCATGACGGAGAGCACCGTGATGCCGAAAATATCCATTCTTTTGTAGAGCCCGACAGCAGCGCCGGAAAAAGCAAAGGCAATCGTCCCTGCCATTTCGAAAATCAGCCAGGTAGTAATCATGATGTCCTCCTTCCACGAGAATTTATTTTTCATTATACATCAGGCGGCGGAAAAAGCATAAAAAAGAGCCGTGAAAATGACGGATCATTTCACAGCTCTTTTTTTGTTTTGCACCTTTTGTCCGGTTCGAAGAGTTTCATCGTCCGTTATGGGAATTAACTCTATTCCCGCCAACTATAGCAGGATGTAGGTAATGTTGTAGCAGAGGGTTACGAAGAGGTTGGAGAGCGGGCTCAGGAATTTGTTGGCAACTCCGGAGAATACAACGACCATGAGGATGATGAAGCCGTATTGTGCGTTGAAGTTTTCAAATTTCCAGGAGAGTTCGCCAGGAAGAAGCATGCTGACGACTTTGGAGCCGTCGAGCGGCGGGACCGGGATGAGGTTGAAGAAGGCGAACCATACGTTGTAAAGCATGATCCAGTAAAGAAACTGGTATCCGCCCATGCCGAGCATGCCGAATCTCTGCAAGAGCCCCATGAGAAAGATGGAAATGAAGCAGAGAAGAAGGTTGCCGCCGGGGCCTGCCAGGGATACTTTGAGGACGCCGGAGCGGTAGTTTTTGTAATAGCGCGGGTCGATCATGACGGGCTTCGCCCAGCCAAATCCGCAGAGGACAAGCAGCAGCGTGCCCACAGCATCAAGGTGCGCCAGCGGGTTCATCGTCAGACGGCCCGTGGCAGAAGGCGTGGGATCTCCGAGCGAGTCGGATACGACGGCGTGCGCGTATTCATGGAAGGAGAGCGCCAGAAGAAGCGCTGGTACGCGGTAGATCAGCGTAGACAGGTCAAGAAAATCGAACATAAGTGTACTCCTTTGGAGAATGCATCATTCAATGGTAAATCATTCTTATTATATCATGAATGAAACCGCCCCGCCGATTGTCACTTCAGGATATTCATGAAGACCATGAGGACGGATGCATTCAGGAAATCGACGACGAAAGCGCCGATGAGCGGAATGACGAAGTAAGCGGTATGCGCCGGGCCGAATCTTTCGCACATGGCGTTCATATTCGCGATGGCGTTCGGTGTGGCACCAAGGCCGAAGCCGCAGCTGCCGGATGCCATGACGGCTGCTTCGTAATTTCTTCCCATGACGCGGAAGATGACGAAGTAAGCGAAGAGGCCCATGATGGAAACCTGCACGATGAGCGTTGCAATCAGCGGAATAGCAAGGTCTGCCAGCTGCCAGAGTTTCAGGCTCATGAGCGCACAGGAAAGGAATACGTTCAGGCAGATGCCGCCAAGGACTTCACTTTCCCTCTGGTAGCATCCGAAAAGCCCGGTCATGTCGGAAATATTCCTGATGACGGCAGCAACGAGCATGGCGCCGATGTATCCCGGGAATACGAGACCGATATTGATGAAGAACTGGCTGACATATGTGCCAAGTCCCATGGCAAGGAGGAGCTGTCCGAAAGCGTACATGAAGCGGTCCATATTGAGGTAAGCGGCTGCATCATCACCTTCGATTTCATGTTCCGTGCGGTTTTCCGGGACTTCATCTCCGTTTTCATCTTCATCGGATTTCAGATGGAAGCGACGGATCAAAAGCTCTCCGACCGGGCCGCCAAGGAAACTCCCCGAGACAAGGCCGAAGGTAGCGGCAGCAAAAGCAATCGTTGTCGCATCCTTAAGACCCAGTGCTTCAAGGACAGGACCGAAGGAGCCGGATGTGCCGTGACCGCCGACAAGCGGTATCGAACCATCTGCAAGACCCATGAGCGGATTCAGCGAGAAGGCATTGGCAAAAGTGACACCGACCAGATCCTGAATGACAATCAGGAGGAAGACAAGAAAGGCCATCTTGACGACAAGGAGTCCGCCCTTCTTGATGAGACGGATGCTTGCCATGTAGCCGATACTGGTGAAGAAGAGCATCATGCACCAGTTCTGCATGACGGTATCCTGCGAATAGTTCCAGATGCCCTGCGTGTAAAGGATGCAGTTCACGATCGAGAAAATCGTCCCGCCGATGACAGGCGCAGGAATGCAGTATTTCCTGAAAATGCTGACCCTGTCCTTCAGGAAGCTTCCCAGGAAGAAGACGGCGACAGCGGCTGCCAGCGTCTGGTACAAATTAAGTTCTATTGTCATAGTATTCCTTCTTTCTATGATAAGTTGTATTTGCTATGCACATTTTGAAAGTATAGCCTAAATAAGAATGATTTGCAAGCATCAGTGCCGGATGGCGGGAGCGGTGCGAAGGCGCCCCGGGTATAAAAAGCAATAAAAAAGGAGGCCCTTCCGAGTCTCCTTATAAATTGTAAAACAGCGTGGATGATCATTCATCTACGGGGTGAAGGCCCTGGATTTCTTCCATGACCTGATGTGTCGTAAGGCGGCCGAATGCGGAAACTTCACGGATGAAGTCCGCTCTGGATTTTTCGCTGTGGAAGTGCGCATCAAGAAAGAAGCGGTATGCGCCGTCCACGCGGTAGCAGTGGAAAATATGGTATTCTGTATGTTTCATGAATTCGAGGAAGCCTTCCCTCGTCTTCTCATCTGTCACGAGCTCGAAGACGCAGTGGATCGTGTAGCCGAAGAGCGGACAGTTCACGTTCACCGTGTAGCGCTCCACGACGCCCAAGTCCTGCAGCCTTGCAATGCGGTTCTTCACGGCCTGGCTCGTCATGAAGACTTCCTTGCCCAGCTCTGTCATAGAAATGCGTCCGTTCTTTCGAAGGGCGTGGATGATTTTCATATCCGTCTCATCCAGTTCCTTCGGAATCATCTCCCACATAGTTTCCTCCCCAGGTCACTAAAAAAACCGCGGCACGAAGCCGCGGCTCTTGATTACCTTAATCCGAAGACTCTTGCCAGAATTCCGACTCGTCTTGTCTTGCGGGCTGTCTCTGCCCATACCGCCGTCTGATGATCGGCGGCTCTTACTTTATATTCACGGTATTCACGGTAGGTTTCCATATTGACCAGAATGGTGCAGCAGCGGCTGCCGCCATAACGGAGACGAAAAAGTCTTTCATCCGATGCCGGCGGAATTTCAAGGCCCTTTTCTTCCATTTCCAGAAGAGAGGCTGCCAGAGCTTCCCTTGCCTTTAGAACTGCTTCCTCAGCAGTGCGCCCCTGCGCCTGACATCCATTCAGATCCGGGAATATGACAGAGAAAATTCCTCCTTTTGCATCATGCTTGACTATTGCAGGATAGAAATATTCCATCACAAATCCCCTTTCCAGTGAATACGTTGACGTTCTCTTTACACCGTTATTATTTTATACCATTTGGCTCGATAGTTCCAATACAAATTACGGTTTTTTCGATAAAATTTTGTTACAACTCTGAATTTTTTTAATCTTTCTTTCTCGTTATCGAAGAATATAAATACAGATTTAAGGATTTTAACCCGTTTTTGTCAAGACATGGAAAAAGGCTGCGGCAAAATGTTTTTGCATTTTGTCACAGCCCCTTCTGATTACAGGTCGAGGTTCGTTACATCCTTGGCGTGTTCTTCAATGAAGAGACGTCTTGGTTCTACTTTGTCGCCCATGAGGATGGTGAAGAGGCGGTCTGCTTCTACAGCATCGGTCAATTCGACTTTCAGCATGACGCGCTGTTCCGGGTTCATGGTGGTGTCCCAGAGCTGTTCCGGGTTCATTTCGCCAAGACCTTTGTAACGCTGGATGGCGCATCCGTCGATGCCGATCTTTGCGAGAAGCTTGTTCTGTTCATCGTCGTCATAGGTATAGTATTTCTGACGGCCTTTACGTACCTGGTACAGCGGAGGCTGAGCGATGTAGACATGACCTTCAGTGATGAGCGGTTTCATGTAGCGGTAGAAGAATGTCAGAAGCAGTGTTCTGATATGAGCGCCGTCGACATCGGCATCGGTCATGATGATAATCTTGTAGTAACGGAGTTTCTTGATATCGAAGTCTTCGCCTACGCCGGTGCCAAAGGCAGTGACCATGGTACGGATGGCGTCGGAATTCAGGACTCTGTCAAGGCGTGCCTTTTCGACGTTCAGGATCTTGCCGCGGAGCGGAAGGATAGCCTGGAAACGGCGGTCACGGCCGGTCTTTGCAGATCCGCCTGCGGAGTCACCTTCGACGATGTAGATTTCAAGGAAGCGCGGATCTTTTTCCGTGCAGTCGGCCAGCTTGCCCGGGAGGCTGGATACTTCAAGCGCATTCTTTCTGCGGGTGAGTTCTCTTGCTCTCTTGGCTGCTTCCCTGGCGCGGGATGCGGTGATGCCCTTTTCAATGACAGCGCGTGCTTCCTGCGGATGTTCTTCCAGGTATGTCTTCAAGCCTTCGGAAACAATGTTGTCGACGATGCCCTTGACTTCAAGATTGCCCAGCTTCGTCTTCGTCTGGCCTTCGAACTGCGGGTTCGGAACCTTGACGGAAATGACGCAGGTCAAACCTTCTCTGACGTCGTCGCCGGACAGGTTGTCTTCGTTCGGCTTCAGGAAATTGTTCTTTCTAGCATAATCATTGATGACACGGGTGAGCGCAGCTCTAAAGCCTGCCAGGTGCATGCCGCCTTCGACGGTATTGATGTCGTTAACGAAGGTGTACATGTTTTCCGTGTACCCGGTCTGGTACTGCATGGCAATGTCGACAATGACCTTGTCCTTTTCGCCTTCAAATGCAATAACGGATGGATCGACGAGGTCCTTGCCTTCGTTCAGGAACTGGACGAATTCGGCGATGCCGCCGGCATAGTGGAACTGTTCGCTTCTGACAGCGCCGTCTCTGTGGTCTTCCAGAGTAATGACGAGGCCCTTGTTCAGGAAGGCCAGCTCTCTCATGCGGACCTTCAGTGTGTCATAGTCGAAGTCGACGCCTTCCTTGAAGATTTCAGCGTCCGGCTTGAAGGTGACGCTTGTGCCTGTTTCATCTGTCTTGCCATAGGTCTTCATCGGCTGGGTCACAATCCCGCGGGACAGTTTTATTTCATGGAACTCGCCCTCTCTCTTGACGACGACCTTCATCCATTCGGACAAAGCGTTGACGACAGAAATACCGACGCCGTGCAGGCCGCCGGAAATCGGGTAGCCGTCGCCGCCGAATTTGCCGCCTGCGTGGAGGACTGTCAGTACGACTTCCATGGCGGGCTTTCCTGTTTCGTGCATGCCAGTCGGGATGCCGCGGCCGTTATCGGTAACGGTGCAGCTGCCGTCGTCATTCAGGACGACTTCGATGTGCGTGCAGTAGCCTGCCAGCGCTTCATCAATACTGTTGTCGACGACTTCGTAGACCAGATGATGCAGGCCGCGTGCCGATGTGGAGCCGATGTACATGCCAGGACGCATGCGAACCGCTTCCAGTCCTTCCAGTACTCGTATATCCTTGGCGCCGTAATCGCTCTTGCCGTTCTCTTCGGCGTGCCGGTCCTGAATTTCATGAATGTCTTCAGCCATACAACTCTCCTTCACATAAAAACGCAGCGGCCTATAATGATGCACCACTGCCAACAGATATCCTATATTTTTCTGATATACAGCTTGTGTAATTATTATACCATATTTTAAGAAATACCGCACTCAGAGACTTTGGAAAGGCATCAGGAAAGATATTTCCCTTTTTATCCTTCGATTGGCAGGAAAAAGCCTTTTAAAATCATCAGGGGCCATTTCTTCCCATTTTTCCCTTTTCTTTTCCTATGATACAATAAAGAACAGAATATCTACGGGAAATATCCCGTTTTCAGGGAAGGAATACAATGAAACGACTTTTCATGCTTATCGTTCTGGCCTGCGCCGTCTACTGGGGTTTCTCTCAGGGAAGCGGCATCGAGAAGTACATTCCGGCCAGTCTTACAGGAAGCGCGCCCAAAGCGGCTTCTTCTGCGCCTTCATCCGCCAAGAAGGATGACTCCCTCTACGGCGAGGTGACGGACATGGTTTCCACCTTCGCATCCGGCGTGACAGGAACGACGGATTCCGGCAAGGTCACAGTCAATAAATCCAAGGACGCACCGAATGCAACGGTCGCCAAGGAGCAGGACATCCAGACGCTCCGCCAGGAATACCACGACCTCACGAATTTCAAGGAAGCACTCGAATCCCGCGTCCACCGCGAGAACTTCGTTCCATTCAAGGACATCCCGCAGTACCTCATCGACGGTGTCGTTGCGACCGAAGACCGCCGCTTCTATGACCATGGCGCCATGGATCCGATCGGCGTCGCCCGCGCGATGGTGACGAACTACATGGCAGGCGAAACGCTCGAAGGCGGCAGCACGATCGACCAGCAGACGGTCAAGAACATTTTCCTCTCGCCGGAGCGCACAATGAGCCGCAAGATTGAAGAGCTCGCCCTTGCCGTCCAGCTTGACCGCTACTACACGAAGCAGGAAATCCTTGAGCTCTACCTCAATACCATTTACTTCGGTCACGGGGCATACGGCCTCAGGGAAGCCAGCCACACGTACTTTGGCAAGGAGCCGAAGGAGCTCGACCTTTCCCAGTGCGCCATGCTTGCAGGACTTCCGCAGGCGCCTTCTGCCTATGATCCCATCGATCACCCCAAGGCCGGCACCGAGCGCATGACCGTCGTCCTGACGCTCATGGCGCAGGAAGGCTACATCACGCACGAGCAGGCAGCGCATGCCGCCGCCAACTTATGGCTTCGCTAAGGGAAACTTCTTCCCGCGGCTTTTGAAAGCCTCTTCTATGAAACGACCGATCATACTCCACCGTTCAGCACTTTTCTGGTACCCGAAGGAAATCTCGTACTTCCCGTCCTCGAAGGTGATGCGGTGGAGTTTTTTTTGCGCGCTTCTCGGAAGGAGCTTCTCCGCCAGACTTTCGGGGCAGAAGTAAGCGCCGGCCCCGTCCACGCAGAGCTTCAGCATCGTGCCCATGCTTTCCGACTCGACAGCAATGACGGGATCGATAGCGGCGTCCCTGAAAAGGCGGCGTGCAAGAGCCCCCGTGATGTCGCTCTCGCTGTTCAAGAGGAAGGGACATTCGGCAAAGGATTCAGGAAGCTCCCTGTTTCTTTCAGAAAGGGAAGAGAGGATTTCTCCCTTCTTCTCTCCCCAGAGCGCCTCCGCCAGATCATCGGAGAGGTAGAGGACGGAATACTCTTCGGCAAAGGGAATACATGCGATGCCGGGAAGCGCTTCCGGCGCACGGGCGAGGACGAGGTCGATCTCATCTCTTGCCAGTGCTGTCCAGAGCATGTCATTTGCCATTTCGACAAGGCGGATGCGGATGCCCGGACAGGATTTCCGGAAGGATTCAATGACGGGCGTAAGGACGACCTGCCCTCTTGAAGGAGCAACGCCGATCCGAAGCGTCCCCCTCCCCATGCCGGCCGCATCGGTCAGCTCCCTTTCAAGCGCCATTTCATTTCTGCGGATGATCCTGGCATAGCGGTAGAAGACGCGGCCTGCGTCCGTCAGCTCAAGCGGCACATGGCGGATGAAGAGTTTGGCGCCTGATTCCTTCTCAAGCCCTGCCACATGCGCGGAAAGTGTCTGCTGCGTCACGTGGAGCTTTTCCGCTGCTTTCGTGAAGCTCCCTTCTTCGGCCAGCACGACGAAGTATTTCATGGATAGAAAATTCATAGGCCCTCTTGTTACAACTATATACTTGTATTATAAACAAGAATTAACAGTTTTTAAATGGTTATGCGCCTTATTATAATTAAAGACAGATAAAGAAAAAATAACGGAACTCGGAAGGCCCGGTCTCCGGGCGCATGTGAGGCGGTATGCATTTTGGCAAAGGTATGGAAAATTCTCATCGGTCCGGCATCATTCTTCTTGTCGGCTTTTCTTCTTTGGGGCACGTTCACGCCCGCGGCCTCGTTCGCCATCGCAACGGCCGTCTGGATGGCGCTCTGGTGGATCATCAGGCCTGTATCTATTTACGTCACAGCCTTCGTGCCGATTGTCGTCAATGCCTTCTTCAACCTGATCCCGAATTCCCACGTCATCAGCCAGTACTTTTCGGAAATCGCCGTCATGCTCTTGGGATCCGATCTCATCTGTCTGACATGGACGACGACGGGCCTCGACAAGCGCGTGTCGGTCAAAGCGCTCTGCTTCATCGGGACTTCGATGAAAAACCAGATTTTCGTCTGGTTCCTCGCATCGACCGTCCTTTCCATTTTCCTTCCAAACGTCGTCGTGGCCGCTATCTTCTGTCCGATTGCCGTCGCCATGCTGCGCTCGGTCGGCGAGGATGACGTGACGGAAAGCCGCATGGCGCTCTCGATCCTGCTTGCCATCGGCTGGGGAAGCGGTATCGGCGGTTTCGGCTCGCCGATCGGATCCTCTGCGAACCTTGTCGCCGTTTCCTACATCGAAAAGCTGACCGGCCATGAATTCATGTACTATGACTGGGTCATCCGTTTCCTTCCGCTCCTTGCGATCGTCTTCCTCCTGAACCTCATCTTCCTCTGGCTCATCCCGGCTCCGGCCAAGGACCTTCCGGGGACGCGCGCTTACTTCCGTGAAATGTACAGCAAGTTCGGCACCATGAGAAGGGGCGAGAAGATCGGCCTTTACCTCTTTATATTAGCGACCGCCCTCGCCTTCATCCGTCCGCTCTTCGCTTCATTCCTTCCTGCCATGAAGCCTGCTTACGTCTTCCTCGTCATCGGCATGCTGATGTTCTTCCTGCATGATGAAAATGGCAAGACGATGCTTGACTGGCAGTACGCAGAAAGCCACGCCATGTGGGGCATGATTTTCCTCTTCGCAAGTGGTCTTGCTTTGGGCCGTCTCGTCATTGAAACGGGCGCCATCGACCGCCTCGCTGTCATCATCGTAGGCCTCCAGCTTCCGCCAGGACTCATGACCATGGCTATTTCCTGTACCTTCGCCTGCTTCCTCTCCGAACTTTCGAGCAACACGGCCGCCGCTTCGATTTCCATCCCTGTCGTGACCGGCATCACAGGCGTCATGGGCGTCAACCCCATCCCGTATATCCTGGGGACCATCGTTGCCGCCAACTGCGCATACATTCTCCCCGTTTCCACAAGAGCGATTCCAGTCGGCTACGGTTTGAATCCATCGCTGCAGATCAAGTACGGCATCCGCCTTTCCATCCTGACCTGCGCGACGACCATCATCATCTGCACGCTCTTCATGAATTATTCGCCGCTCTTCAACGAGCTGTAAATTTGCCCTCTCAATAGAAAAAGAGGCTGTAGAAATGTGCGATCATTTCTACAGCCTCTTTTTCTATTGGAATATTCGATTGGAGGATTATCCCACCCAAGTGTTTCGGGGCTTATAGGACATTTCGTGTTGGTTTTAATGCCGATGGAACCCGTATTTATCGGGATCCATCGGCATTTTAAGATTTTCAGTGATTCTTAAAGGGTGGACAAAACGTGTTGGTAAAAAGTCTCAGACACCTTGTAAATACGGGCTAAAATGGTATTTTATCTTTCCTAGGGAATGAATTATTTTCTAGGAGGTTATTTTATGAAAGAAGTTAGATGTCGTTATTGTGGTTTTACCTGCTACAAATATGGAAAAACACGGGCAGGAACACAACGCTGGAAGTGCCGAGAATGTGGGAATGTATTTACTCTTCCTATTAATCGTGATGCGAAGGATTTCAGTATGTTTCTTGATTGGTTATTCAGCAAGGATACACAGAAGGATATGACAGGTGAAGGGCGTAATTTCCGAAGAGAAACAGCGAAATTTTGGGATATCTGGGCCATGCCGCCGAAGATTGAAGAACTGAGGGAAACTGTATATGTTGATGGCATTTATCTTGCCAGAAAAGCCTGCATTCTGATCCGTTGTGATGAGCATCATGTATTAGGATGGTATTTATGTAGATATGAACGTGCTTTTGCCTGGGAAGCCCTGATGAGTCGTATTGCTGAACCACGTATAGTCGTTTCTGACGGTGGTCCGGGTTTCCAAAAGGCATTAAAAAAAGTCTGGCCAAATGCCAGACTGCAGCGCTGCATATTTCATGTATTTTGCCAGGTACGACGTTACACAACGACTCGTCCAAAAACCCTTGCCGGTGCCCAGCTGTATATGCTTGCCAGGGATTTGTTGGAGATAAAAACTCTTAAAAAAGCAGAAAAATGGGTAAGCCGATTTGAATCTTGGACAATGAAGCATAAGGAATTTCTAAAAGAAATGACAATGGACGATAGAGGCGTAATGCGACACACCCACGAACGCCTCATAAAGGCAAAAACATCGCTCATTAGCCTGATAAAATCCGGGAATCTTTTCACCTATCTGAAAGAGGCTGATGAATTCCCAAGTCCTTATCCGGCGACAAATAATCTCATAGAGGGCGGTGTAAATGCACAGCTTCGAGCGATGCTCAGAAACCATCGTGGATTATCCGTTGAAAGACGAATAAAAGCGGTTTTCTGGTGGTGTTACATGCACTCACCGAAACCGCTTTCACTCTCAGAAATACTCAAGGTTATGCCGACCGATAAAAGCATCTCTACTATCTATAATAGCATAAGCTCACAACAAAGACTGGCAGATTCAATCCCAGCTTGGGGTGATGCCATAATGTGGGACGAATTACATAATTCTGGATTTAATCCCAGCCATGACTGGGATTAATTACCAACACGTTTTGTCCTATAATCCTATTTCGGGCTAATTGAAAACCATACAACCGGACTTCGTCCGTGGAAATCAAGGGGACGCGGACAAAAAGTTGGACCAATTGACAGAGGTGTCAGGAGGTCAATTTATGTATTCGCATGAAGAGCGCTTAAAGGCAGTCAAACTGCACGTCGATTCGGGCATGGGGCTCAAAGGCATTATGAGAACGCTCGGCTATCCTCACGACATAAAAGTGTTGCGTCAATGGTGCCGGGAATTCAAGTTCTCCAGAGAGATTCACGAAGTAGACGGATTTGATGACGGATATTCTCTCAAACAAAAAACATTAGCCGTCAAATACTTCGTAAATTGCGGCGATCTGCGGCGCACCATCAGGGAAATAGGCTATCCCAGCAGCACGCAGAGATTGAAAATATGGGTTGAGAAATACAACCTTAACGAAAACGATCATTGGCAAGCTGACCAGAACCCTGTAAAATGGGGGCAAGATCGACAGACGGGAAGCAGTCCACTGATTCAGGAGAATCCATTCGAAGAAATTGAGATAGCCTCTAACGCTATCTACAAGGACTTAGGCTTCCTCGAGGAATTGTTCCAAAGGAGGCTGGCAACAATGTCTAAAAAGGACTCGGAAGTAACGATTGAATCTTTAAAAGAAGAAATGCAAGTACTGCTTAGAAATATGGAAAACCTCCGCAAAGAGAATAAAGCATTGCTGAAAGCCAATCAGTCACTGGGAGAGAAGACGAAGTCTCTTGATGAAAAGTGCCAGACACTTGCGAAAGAGTATAAGGAGCTTGGCGAGCAGACTCTTATTAAACGGATCGAGTACGAAGCCCTCGAGATAGCTGCAGAAACAATAAAAAAAGAAGAGGGCATCAGTCTAAAAACACTGACCAATCGGGAAAAAGCCATCGTGATTGATGCCCTTCTGAGCCGCAGCAAGTATCCCCTGAAGAAACTGCTGACGGTGCTAAATATGGCTAAAGCCTCATATTTCTACCAGAAATCCGCTATGAAGGCGGGAGATAAATATGCGGAAATACGCGAAACCATCAAAGACAAATTTAAGAAGAACCGGTCGGTTTATGGTTACCGGAGAATCTGGTTAGCGCTCAGAAAAGATGGGAAAATTCTTTCTGAGAAGCTCGTCCGCCGCTTTATGAAAGAGGATCATCTGGTTCCATACCGCAAAAAAGCTAAAAAGTATAGCTCCTACAAAGGAGAAATTTCACCTGCCCCTAATCTCGTTAACAGGAATTTTCATGCCGACGAATTAGGAAAGCTGCTTCTCACAGATATTACGGAATTCCACATATCTGCAGGGAAAGTATACCTGTCAGCTATAACTGACGTCTTTGACGGCAAGATTGTCGCATGGACGATCGGCACGTCGCCGAATGCCAAACTGGTCAATACCATGCTGGTAAAAGCGAGAGAGGCCCTGGGCGATGACAAGCATCCTATCGTTCATTCAGACCGCGGTATACATTACCAATGGCCTGGATGGATCGCCTTGATGAAGAAATTCGGCTGGACAAGATCCATGTCGAAAAAAGGGTGCTCGCCGGATAATGCTGCTTGTGAAGGTGTCTTTGGAAGAGTAAAAAACGAAATGTTCTATAATAGAAGCTGGATAGGTGTATCCATTAAAGAATTCATAGCTTACCTAGACGATTATCTTCATTGGTATAATGAAGACCGAATTAAAATTACCTTGGGCGGCATGAGTCCAGTAGAATACAGAGAAAGCTTAGGGATAATGTAAGTACTACCAGAATGGTCCAAAAAAATATCCGCACCCCCCAACCCTATCCCCCGCGTTCCGCGGTCCCCCTTCCCCGTCTGGGAAGGCAAGTCCGAACTCCTACAGCCCCTTTGAAATTGGTGCTGATCAGTAAAGAATATGAGCGATGATGAAGCCGGCAACGCAGGCTGTGAACACGCCGGTGAGGCCCGGGAGCATGAAGCTGTGGTTCAGTACGAAGCGGCCGATTTTTGTGGTGCCGGAACGGTCGAAGCCGATGCAGGCAAGGTCCGACGGATAGGTCGGAAGGAAGAAGTAGCCGTAGCAAGCCGGAATGAAGGACAGGACCATGACCGGGTCCATTCCTACGTTCAAAGCGATCGGCATGACGATGGCAACGGCTGCGCCCTGGGAATTGACGAGCTTGGATGTCAGGAACAGGACGAGCGCATACGCCCATGGGTATTCGGTGACAGCAGCGCCGAGGAATGTCTTCAGGACTGCCATGTGGTTGGCAAAGTATGTATCAGCCATCCATGCAACGCCGTAAACGGATACGAGTGCGACGATGCCTGCGCGGAAGACCTGGCTGTTGCCGACTTCCTTGGCTTTGGTGTGGCAGACGAAGAGGATAATCGAAGAAACGAAGAGCATGACCATCTGGATGACGGTTGTCATGGAAATGGCTTGCATCTTGCCTTTGGCATCAGCGAAGTGCGGGAGCAGATCCGGGAAATTGCCGAGGACTGCGATGCAGAGGATGCCGACGAGGAAAATGATGGTAGCGTGGTAGTAAGAAGACGGAAGTTCCTTGCCCTGCAGGGATTCGTTTTCACCGTACACATATTTCTTCTGTTCCGGATCTTTGATCATTTCCTGGAATTCTTTGTCGTCAGCGAGGTCCTTGCCTCTTCTGTAGCTCATGAGAGCAGCTGCGATGACGCCGATCAGGGTTGCCGGAATGGATACGGCAAGAATCTGGAGCAGGGAGTAGGTATAGCCTGCAGCTGCCATGAATCCGACGATGGAAACGACAGCAACGGATACCGGGGATGCAGAGATGCCCATCTGGGATGCGATGGAAGAAACGGCCATCGGGCGTTCCGGACGAATATTTTCCTTGATGGAAATATCATAAATGATCGGGAACATGGTGTAGACGACATGGCCTGTGCCGCAGAGGACAGTCAGGAGCCATGTGGTGACCGGAGCCAGAATCGTGATATGCTTCGGGTTATTTCTGAGGAAGCGTTCCGCATACTTCAGCATGACGGTCAGACCGCCGGATGTCTGCAGGAAGCCTGCGCAGGTAACAACTGCCATGATTGTCAGCATAACGCCGATAGGCGGGCTGCCCGGCTTGTATCCGAAAAGGAATGTATAAGCCATCAGACCGATGCCGCTGATGACCGCCAATCCGATCCCGCCATGCTTGATTCCAAGGAACAGGCAGGCAAGGAGCACCATAAATCCTAAAAACATTTCCATAATTGTTTCCTCCTGAATTGAAGAATATACTTATTCCTTCGGGTGATAATGTATAGTATACCGTATGTAAAATTTTTATCAAATTCTCTTTAATCATGAATTTTATGTTATGGATGCCTTTTTATCATCCATACTTGCTCTATGCGGAACTTACCTGCACATGAAATCTCCTTTATTCTCCTTTATCCTTCCATATTCATATCCATCTCTTTGATTTTCATGGAAACAGTTTCCACTTTTCATTTTCGCTTACTTTCGATACACTAAAAATTTTGGGCAGCCAAAAAGAGCCTTATTGGAGAATAATGACTCCAATAAAGCTCTTTCTTTGTACTTTTATTTTTGATTTTTACGCTTTCAATACAGTCAGGGTATGACCATTCTTCAAAATGGTGCCGTGGTTTTCAAGCGTCGTGACAGTGCTGTCGCCGGTGAGCGCCCAGGAGGATCCTTCATCGATCTTGACATTGACAGTTCCCTTGGGATCCGTGGCTGCTGCATTCTTATCAATGGAAAGAGCACCCGTCCAGCGGGTATTCTTGAGAGTAAGATTCAGCATCGAAATATCATCGGCTATGATGTTTCCCTTAATTTTTTCATTTTCAAGGAGAACGTCCGCATTGCCGCCGTTGGCGCCTTTCTTCCCCCAGCCTCTCGATGCGCTGTTCCCGACGACGCAAAGGAGAGCGCCATCTGCATCATCGCTCGTGATTTCCGTATCCTTCAGCTTGATATTGCAGTCCGTATTCGTCACGTAGATGACGTCGCCGGCTCTCGAATGGAGTGTGCTTCCTTCCATAGAGAAATCAGAGCGGCCCTTTTCCGCATCCCCGCTCATGGACTGGTAAATCATGACAGTGTGGACATTTTCTTCGGTCATGGTGCGGTCACCCATTTTGCAGACCGCATTCATGTGGCCGTCGAGCGTGGAATCCTTGAGGGAAATGCTGTTCTTCCCTTCAATGACAGCGCCTTCGGAAGATGTGGCTAAGAGGTCTGCCCCTTCCACGCGGATATCTGCTGTCGAGTAGATGGCAGGCGAGCCGGAACCGCCCGTCTTGAACGATCCGCCCTTCACGATGACCGTGCCGCCTCCGCGGTCGCTCCGGATAGCGGCCGAAGAATTTCCTTCGGTCACGATCGTCAGATTTCTGGCTTCGGTATATCCGCCGCCCGTCGTCTGGATGCCGCCGGAATTATCCTTGTGCGTCGTGATGACGGTATCTTCGACGTAGACCTTCGTTCCCTTGCCATAGCTGAATACGCCGTTCCCGTTCTGCGCATTCGAAGTGACAAAGGAATTCTTCAGGGAAACCTTTGCACCGTCAGTGGCAAGGAGGGCCGCGTTCTGTCCGTAGAAATCGCCTGCTTCGGTATTGGACGTAGCGCCCGATATCTTTTCTGCGACGATGCGGTCAAGAGAAACGTCTGCGCCCGTAATCCGAAGCGCATTCTCATTGTCTCCCTTGGACATGTAAACAGCGCCTTTGACGGTTTCATTTTTGGAAATCGTATTGGCAGAAGTCCCCTGCGTGACTTCTCCTGGCGGATTGAAACCTCCAGGCGGCATCATCCCTTCCGGGGGCTGTCCTTCTGGCATCTGTCCCTGCTGCATCCCCTGCTCCATGGCAGGAGCTGTGGCATCGGCAGCATCTGCTGCAAAAGCAGAACTAAAAGGCAGCGAAAGCAGGGCTGCTGTCACCCATATTGCTAAATGATTCTTTTTCATATGAATTCCTTCTTTCATCCAAAGAACCTTCCCTATCCATCTATTGTAACCCGATACCGGTCATAAAAAAAGACCCGCGGTCAATTCCGCGAGGCTTTTTTGCTGAATTTAGTGTAGATAAGCATATCATACATATAAGTATTATATAATAGCATTTTTACCGGTTAACTCTATTACATGATGTTTCTGCCGCTGCGCGAGGCTCCGCGGCAGCTTCCCCTAACAAATCTCACTTTCTGTTCTTACCAGTTAACTCTATTTACTCCACCCCTTCTGCCACTACGCACAGCTACGCGGCAGCTCCCCCGTGGGGGAGCCTTTTCTAAAGGAACACCCTAGTTCCTATAAACCACCCTAGCATGACGAAGAGGAGGCCGCCGGCGAGCTGGAGGAAGAGGTAGAGGAAGCCCTGGAGGATGTCGCCTGCCTGGAGGTACTGCATGGTTTCGTTCATGAAGGAGGAAAAGGTGGTGAGGCCGCCGAGGAAGCCTGTGATGAGGAAGGCGGCAGCGGCGGGATTGGGATAGGCTTTGACAAGAAGGACTGACAAGAGTCCGATCAGGAAGGATCCTGCGCCATTGACGGCAAGTGTCCCGAAGGGAAAGTAGGTGCCTGCCATTCTTGCCATGTAAATCGTCGTGCCATAGCGGCAGAGGGAACCTAGGGCGCCTCCAAGGGCTACCCAGAGTGGGAATAAGTAGTTCTGCATGTTGTCTCCTTAAACAAAAAACTCCTGCCCCGGTTAAGGGACAGGAGTCATCAGCGCGAAGCGTTCGGCATATGCCCGGCGAACTCCATCGCCGTCTTTCTTAAGTGAGCTCATTATAGCATGCGTGGATGCTTCCTGCAACTAAAGGGAGAACTCGCCCTTCCATTCTGCGCCGGAGAGGAGGTAGCGGAGCGCTTCTTCGAGCCTTTCTCCCCGATGGACGTAGTGTCCGCCCCGGTTCATTTGGAGAATGGCTTCCTTTCCTTCCTCCCTGACGATACCAAGGACATCCTCTGTTCTTTCCAGAATCGTATTCAATGGTTTCCTTCTCGTTTTCGGTTCCTTGGCACCGAGCGACAGGTAGACGCGCCTGACCGCAGGCGACAAAGGATGGCTCCTGTAATAGTCAAGGAGTCCTGTAAACCAGAAGGAACCTGAAATGGAGGCGATGCCGGAGAATGCATCGGTATGGCAGGCCGCATAAAGCGCAAACATGCCGGATAAGGAAATACCGACGAGCTGCCTTTCGGGATTATCAAGACCCGCTCTTTTTTCAGTGTCTGGAAGAATCGTTTCAAGGAAGAATTTTTCAAAGACGTCGGCCCCTCCTCCAAAATCGCCTTCCCTTTTGAAGATGCCAGGCGCTTCCCATGGCGAAAGGTCATTGCTCCAGTCAAGGCCGTCTATGGCAGCAATGGCGATTTCAAGCCTATCCGCCAGACTTTCATTCTCCGAAGCAATATCGGCAGGCTGGATGAAGTAGCAGATCCCCTTCGTATTCACTTCGGGCGTGTAGAGCGTGACCCGGTATGGTCCTTCCTGAAACGATTCCTTCTTCATGATTTCCTTTCTATTAACGTCCTTTGAACTGCGGTTTTCTCTTTTCGAGGAATGCGGTGATGCCTTCCTTGAAGTCTTCGCTGGCAGAGCATTCGCCGACGAGGCCTGCTTCCTGCTTGGAGTAGTCTTCAAAACCCTGATAGAGGCTGATGTACATGAGCTTCTTGATATTCTGGTAAGCAAGGAGCGGTCCTTCGGTCAGTTTCTTGGCAAAGGCATGGACGGTTTCATCCAGCTTCTCCTTTGGAACGACTTCTTTGACAAGGCCGATAGCAAGAGCTTCGTCTGCCTTGACCTGACGGCCGGAAACGAAGAGGTCGAGGGCGCGGTTGGCGCCGATGATTCTCGGGAGGAGGAAGACAGCTCCCGTATCCGGGCAGAGGGCAATGCCTGCAAAGGCCTGGATGAATTTGGCATCATCAGAGCAGATGACATAGTCAGCGCCCAGTGCCAGGTTCATTCCGCCACCGGCGCATGCACCGTGGACAGCGCAGACGATGATCTTGGAAAGTTTCTTCATATGGATGATGTCTTCTGCCAGTTTCCCTGCCAGGGCTGCCATGGATTTCGTGGCAAAGTCCGGTTCCTCGCAGTGCGCTTTCATGTAGCGGATGTCGCCGCCTGCGCTGAAGGCGCGTCCTGCACCTTCCATGACAATGACCTTCACTTCTTCGTCCTTGTCAGCTTTGGTGAGCGCATCTTCGAGTTCCAGTGCCATCGTGAGATCGACTGCGTTCAGCGTCTGCTGGTAGTCGAGTGTAATCGTTTCAATGCCGTCTTCGACTTTTGTCCTGATTCTCGTATAGTCCATGGATATTTCCTCCTGTCATGGCAGATCTGCCAAAAATGATTCCCGGATCTTCCGGGTTTCTCAACTGGATTCACTGTTTTTATTATATCACGGAGGGATTCTTTCATTTCCATTTCTCTATATAAAAAGGAAGGAACTCTTGATTTACCATGGTATAATAATGAGGTATCTCTGTCTCTCTTTCCAAAGGCGCACCGCCCCGGGCGGTCTCCTCTGCGCAGCAGAAAAAATGACGGGGTCGCATCCTTCGGACTTTCACTCCGATGAGATTTCTCCGGAAATGCTTCCGGGAATGATGGTTTTCAGAAAGGATTTTATTATGGCAGAAAAGAAGAAAGTCGTCGTGGCGATGTCCGGCGGCGTGGATTCCACGCTGACCGCGCGCCTCCTGCTCGATCAGGGCTATGAGGTTTACGGCGCTACCATGTATCAGTTTGACGGGCAGGACGAGGAGATCGAAGGCGCCCGCAAGATGGCGGAATTCATCGGGATTCCGTTCAAGGTCATCGATGTGAGAGAGGCGTACCAGAAGTTCGTCCTCAATTATTTCATCGAGTCCTACGCAGCAGGGATGACGCCGAATCCCTGCATGATGTGCGATTTCAAGGTGAAGTTCGGTCTCTTCTATGATGAAGTGAGAAAGGCATTCGACGCGCCTTACTTTGCGACCGGCCACTACGCGCGCATCGTCTACAATCCGGAAACGGAATTGTTTGAGGTCAGAAAGGGTCTGGACATCGCCAAGGATCAGTCCTACATGATGTACCACCTGACCCAGGAACAGCTTTCGCATATTATTTTCCCGCTTGGCCGCACGTTCAAGAAGGATACGCGCCTTATTTCCAAGGAAAAGGGCCTTCCGACTTACAACAAGGCAGAGTCTCAGGATATCTGCTTCCTGACCAGCGAAAAATCGTACGTGGAATTCCTCGAGAACCACGCGCCGGAAGCGTTCCAGCCAGGAAATATCGTCGACAAAAAGGGCCATGTGCTCGGCCAGCACAAGGGCATCCCTTATTATACGATCGGCCAGAGAAAGGGCCTGGGCATCGCTGCCAGGACGCCGCTTTACGTCATCGAGCTGCGTCCTGACACGAGAGAAGTCGTCGTCGGATCGAATGAAGATCTCTTCCGCACGCGCCTTCTCGCCAACGAACTCCATTTCTACGACGACAAGATCCCGCAGGAAGAGTTCCGCTGCCAGGCAAAGATCCGCTATGGCGTCCGTGTCCATGACTGCTCCGTGAAGGTCGGAGACGACGGACGCGCTGTCGTCACGTTCGATGAACCGCAGCGCGCTGTCACAACCGGCCAGTCTGTCGTCTTCTATGACGGCGACCTCCTCCTGGGCGGCGGCACAATCGTCAGAGCGCTCTAAAAGTCATCCCTTGTGGATACCGGATGGAAGATGACTCTCTTTTGAGAGTCATTTTTTCATTGCCCGGACTTTTAAAGAGGATTTTCAGATTATTCTATATGGGTTTATTAGTCACTATAAATTTTTTCCATATCGAAATATATCTTGTGAAACACACGGCAGGAAGGCGTTTCCGGCGTCCTTCTTAAAGGAGCTTCGCCGAACGTTACATTAGAAATAAAAAGAAGGGCTTTTTCTCTATTCCCTTTTTCCGCCTGTTGTTGTAGAATAGATTTCGGCACAAGATATTGTGCGTCATTATGTGCGCTTATCAATATTTTGTATTTATTTTAACTAGAATGAGAAACTTATATAAATAGAGAAAACAAAAGAAAAAATGGGATTTTGAAAGCATTAGGGGTGTTATGAATGGAAGAAATGGAAATGAACGTCAAGATGAATGTCATTAAGAGAAACGGCCAGGAAGTACCTTTTGACATCACCAAGATCGTGAACGCTATCGGCAAGGCCAATAACGAAGTCGATCACGTCCACCAGATGAATGATTACCAGATCCGCGCTGTCGCAGACAACATTGCGCACAAGATCGCAGGCTACTCCCACGCAGCCAATGTCGAAGACATTCAGGATATGGTCGAAACGGGCATCATGGAAATGCGCGGCTATGAAGTAGCGCAGAAGTATGTCCGCTATCGTTACAAGAGAGAAATCTCCCGCAAGAGCAACACAACCGATGACGGCATTCTTTCCCTGATCGACCTCTCCAATGAAGAAGTCAAACAGGAAAATTCCAACAAGAACCCTGTCATCAATTCCACCCAGCGCGACTACATGGCCGGCGAAGTGTCCAAGGATCTGACAAAGCGTCTGCTCCTCCCCGAAGAAATCGTGAAGGCGCATGAAGCAGGCATCATCCATTTCCACGACGCTGACTACTATGCGCAGAGAGAACATAACTGCGACCTGATCAATCTGGAAGACATGCTGCAGAACGGCACCGTCATCAGCCAGACCATGATTGAAAAGCCGCATTCCTTCTTCACTGCCTGCAACGTAACGACACAGATCGTCGCTCAGGTAGCATCCAACCAGTACGGCGGACAGTCCTTCACACTGGCGCACCTGGCTCCATTCGTAGATATCAGCCGCCAGAAGATCAAGAAGGAAGTCATCGCTGAACGCAAGGAAACCGGTGAATCCATGGACGAATCCATCATCGAAAAGATCGTGGAGCGTCGTCTGAAGGAAGAAATCAAATCCGGCATCCAGACCATCCAGTACCAGCTGATCACCCTCATGACCTGCAACGGCCAGGCTCCATTCGTCACCATGTTCATGTACCTGGACGAAGTTCCGGACGGACGTACCCGCAAGGATCTGGCCATGATCATCGAAGAAGTCCTCCGCCAGAGAATGCAGGGCGTCAAGAATGAAAAGGGCATCTGGATCACTCCGGCATTCCCGAAACTGATCTACGTTCTCGACGAAGACAACATTCATGATGATTCCCCGTACTATTACCTGACCAGACTTGCTGCTGAATGTACAGCAAAGAGAATGGTTCCTGACTATATTTCCGCCAAGATCATGAAGAACCTGAAGCACGGCGACGTTTACCCATGCATGGGCTGCCGCTCCTTCCTCACCCCGGATACCGAGGGCCTTGGCGAAAACGGAAAGCATAAATACTACGGCCGCTTCAATCAGGGCGTCGTCACCATCAACCTCGTCGATGTGGCATGCTCCTCTGGCGGCGATATGGATAAATTCTGGGAAATCCTGGAAGACCGCCTCGAACTCTGCCACAGAGCGCTCCGCTGCCGCCATGAAAGACTGCTCGGCACCGTCTCCGACGTGGCTCCGATCCTCTGGCAGTACGGCGCTATCGCTCGTCTCAAGAAGGGCGAAACGATCGACAAGCTCCTCTTCAACAACTACAGCACCATTTCCCTCGGCTATGCAGGCCTCTATGAAATGTGCGTCCGCATGCTCGGCGTATCCCATACAACGGATGAAGGCAGAAAATTTGCCCTCGCTGTCATGCAGAAACTGAACGACAAGTGCTCCGAATGGAGAGCTGCTGAAAACATCTCCTACTCCGTATACGGCACACCGATGGAATCCACCACCTACAAGTTCGCTAAATGCCTCCAGAAACGCTTCGGCATCATCCCGGGCGTAACGGACAAGAACTACATCACCAACAGCTACCACGTCCATGTTTCTGAACACATCGACGCATTCCATAAGCTGAAATTCGAATCCGACTTCCAGAGACTCTCCCCGGGCGGCGCTATTTCCTACATCGAAGTACCGAATATGCAGACGAACATCCCGGCAGTCCTGACCGTCATGAAGTACATCTATGAAAACATCATGTACGCAGAACTGAACACGAAGAGCGACTACTGCATGGCATGCGGCTATGACGGAGAAATCCGCATCATCGAAGATGAAACCGGCAAACTCATCTGGGAATGCCCGAACTGCGGCAACCGCGACCAGCACAAGATGAGCGTCGCAAGAAGAACCTGCGGCTACATCGGCACCCAGTTCTGGAACCAGGGCCGTACACAGGAAATCAAGGACAGAGTCCTCCACCTGTAATCTGAATATCTGAAGGGCGGCGTCCGCCGCCCTTTTTCTTTCTTTCATTCCAACATTTCAAAGGAAATCAACATGAACTACGCCAATTTCAAAGAATATGATATTGCAAACGGCCCCGGCATCCGCTTCTCTCTCTTCGTTTCCGGCTGCACCCATCACTGCAAGGGATGCTTCAACCAGGAAACATGGGACTTCAACTACGGAAAGCCTTTCACCAAAGAAACTGAAGACTACATCTTGAAGGAAGTCGGACAGGAATTCTATGAAGGCCTCACCCTCCTCGGCGGCGAACCGATGGAACCGGCCAATCAGAAGGCGCTCCTCTCCCTTGTCACCCGTTTCAAGGAAATGTATCCGCAGAAGAACCTCTGGTGCTTCACCGGCTACCTCTATGACAGGGATCTCCTTGATAACTTTGCCAAGAAGATGCCTGAAACTATGGAACTTCTGAAACGCATCGACGTTCTGGTAGATGGTGAATTCGTCCTTGAAAAGAAGGATGTCACCCTCCTCTTCAAAGGCTCCTCCAACCAGAGAACCATCGACGTGCAGAAGAGCCTGGCTTCTGGCACCGTCGTCCCGTGGGATCCGAGAGACACCAGCATGTCCCCGAACTCGAAGATCTGATTTACCAACTGAAAAGGAGCTGTGGCAAAATGATTACACATTTTGCCACAGGTCCTTTTTCTATTGGAATATGCCATTAAAGAATTATCTAGCATCTATATGCATTGATTTTGTTTGAACACCTAAAAACCTCGCTACGCTCGAGAACTACTGTATTCCCCGGCTTCGCCGGGACCTTCTCCTTCGGAGCAAGGTTAACACCCTTAAACCTCGCTTCGCTCGAGAATAGAAAAAAGCACCGTTTTAACGGATTTTGTCACAGCCCCTTTTTAATGTCTTCACTTATTCTTCTACTTCAAGGTCAGGCAGTCTTTCTGCTTTATCTCCGCCGCCTTTTCTGCCGCGCATGACGGTACGGTAACCTTCTACGGCAAGTTCAAGGGCAAGGACGATGAGGAGGGTGCCGATGCCGGCCTGTGCGTACGGGCCCCAGTCTGCTCCGCCTTTCATGATCATGCCGATCTGGTTCCTGACGATGATGACGAGGGATGCAAGGGTGACGATCATCATGAAGGTCATCGAGAAGAGGAACATCTTATTGTTCTTCCCTGCATTGCCCAGCCATGCGGCTACGGCAAGGAGGCCGATTCCGGCGAGGAGCTGGTTGGCTGCGCCGAAGAGACCTCAGATCTTCATGAAGCCGTTCATGCCAAGAAGGACGCCCAGGACAACGGTCAGGATCGTAGCAAAGTACGGATTGACCATCAGTTTCTTGAATCCGCCCTTGATGTCCTTCGGTGTTTCGCCTGGTTCGAGCCAGAATTCCTGGAACATGAAACGGGCCAGTCTTGTCGCTGTATCAAGGGATGTCAGGCAGAATGCGGAGTATGTCAGGACAAGGAGCGTGTACATCATCGTTTCTGCTCCTTCCAGGCCCGGAATCTTGGCAATCATGGCAGCGATGCCGCCGGCGAAGATATCCGTTGCGCCGTGGATATGGCCTGTTTCCCTGGCATACGCAATCGCGCAGAGGGTAATGATGGCAAGAACACATTCCAGAAGCATGCCGCCGTATGCGATCGGCTTGGCGTCGGATTCCTTATCGAGCTGTTTGGACGTCGTGCCGGAAGATACAAGGGAATGGAAGCCGGAAATCGCGCCGCAGGCAACGGTCGTGAAGAGGATCGGGAACAGGTACTGTACGCCGTTTCCATTGTCCACGGAGAAGCCTGTGTAAGCCGGGAAGAGGTTCGGATCGATATCAGGATGCGCGCCTACGATGCCGACGACGGCAACGATGAGCATCGCATAGAGAAGGAACGAACTCAGGTAGTCACGTGGCTGGAGCAGGATCCATACCGGAGTGACGGAAGCAATCGTAATGTAAAGGCCGATCAGCCACATCCATGTCGTCTAGGAGAAGTAAATCGGATGGAAGTTCATGCCGATGCCCATGCAGAGGACGATAGCGCCGATAGCCATCACTGTGGATACTGCCATGGATACATGGAAACGGTATACGATAAGGCCGAAAATGACGGCAGCCACAATGAAGAGCATCGAAACCATGGCAACGGATGCTTTGACAGCACTCTTTTCCATATTGACCGCGCCGTTTTCAATCGTTGCGCCGAACGTGGAAGCAACGATGGCAGCAAAGACTGCAACGACAAGGATCAGTGTCAGGTAAGAGAATATGATGAAGAGCTGCTTGGCTCTCTTAGACATATTCGCTGAAATGATTTCCCCGATGGACTGCCCGTTGTGGCGGACAGATGCAAAGAGCGCGCCGAAGTCATGGACGCCGCCAAAGAATATGCCGCCGACGAGAACCCAGAGCGTGACAGGCAGCCATCCGAACATGGCAGCCCCGATCGGTCCCGTGATAGGGCCTGCGCCTGCAATCGAGGAAATATGGTGCCCCATGAGCGCCGGAGCTTTAGCGGGGACTAGTCAATCCCGTCTTCCATTGTATGAGCAGGTGTCGGGATATTTCCCTCACCCACGCCCCACTGTTTCACCAGCCAGCGGCCGTAGAAAATATAGCCGCAGAGGAGAATAGCGAGACAAACCGCGAGCAGTACAAGCGTATTCAATGAAGTGACCTCCCTTCAAATCCCGGCCTCACGCGAGACCGGCCTTCCGTCCTTCCCACACCTTCATCATTTCCGGCTGCATTCTCCGCCCTGCCCTGTTGAAGAGGAATTTTTCCCTCGACAGGTCCAGGCAGCTGGCCCGGTACTCGAGCCATCCGTGGATCATGAAGCAGAACGTTTTCGTGTAACTTGATTTCTTCAATGCCTTTTCTGCTGCTTCATCAGCATCATCACAGATGATGACAGAGGAAACTCCTGTGCACATATGGCCCGGTCCTATATGAGCCATCTTCTTGCCTTCCCGGCAGACAAATTCCTTCACGGCCTCATGGACCGCCTCCGTCAGACGCGGGCAGGTGAAGAGGAAAATGAACTCCTCCTGCTCCGACGTCCATAGTTCGTTGGACCGAAGCAGGAAATAGCCGCCGTCCCTCTCATAGTATTCGCACACAGCCGTAAGCTCTGCGCCGCCCGGCAGGAGCGGAACA
The DNA here is from genome assembly GCF_007164725.1 of Dialister hominis. Classification (NCBI taxonomy): domain Bacteria; kingdom Bacillati; phylum Bacillota; class Negativicutes; order Veillonellales; family Veillonellaceae; genus Dialister; species Dialister hominis. The sequence goes on from NZ_AP019697.1 coordinate 1,755,370, forward strand.
GAAAGCTTTAGAGCTTCCCTGACTCCTTCCGTCTCCGGAGCGTCCATCCCGTCGAAACGGGTGATTCCGTAAAATCTGCTGTACGATGCAAGCAGCCTCTCAGCAGCGTTTCTTCTTCGATCCATCGCGTCCTCCTTCCTTATCTCTTAATCTCATTATTTGATGAGATATAATTATATTAACTTGATTATACCTTACTTCAAATAATTTCTGTAATAAAAGATACTTATACCTATTCGCAAGTATTGAAAAGTATACTATATTTTAAAAATCAAATTTAAGTAGACATATGACATTTCACCACAGAATGTCTTGCAAAACATTTCTATTTTTATTTCTCTATATATCTAAAAACTTGAAATTTTCAAGTTTTATCCCCTTGTACATACTTCAAAATATGTTATAATAGTCATATAGAAAGAATTAAATGCAGCGTTGCTTTTTGAAGCGCGGACGAAAAGGAGCGATCGACTTATGATCACAGAAATTCACAACCAGGCAGATTTCGAAAGAGAAATTGTAAACCACAAAGGTTACAGCATTATTGACTTCTGGGCAACTTGGTGCGGCCCCTGCCGCATGATGGCCCCGGTCATGGACCATGCCTCCGAGCTGCTCGGAGATAAAGTCAACTTCACCAAAGTTGATACCGATGAAATGCAGGAACTCGCAGGAAAGTTCAACATCATGTCCATTCCGACCATCATCCTCTTCAAGGACGGCCAGGAAGTACACCGCATGATCGGCGCTGTACCGCAGGAAGCATTCCTCGAAGAACTGAAGAAGTTCCTCGCTTAATGAATTGCACTAAAAAGGAGTCCGGATATCCGGGCTCTTTTTTCATGCCTGATTTTATTCATATGTCTTTCGCTTCATTTCCATCCCCATCCATAGATTTTGATGCACATATACTCCATTATATATGCAATTTATTCGCATATTACAAATTTTTATAACTTAGAATCTTCCTTTAGTATTTTTTATGTAAAGTTTTGTTTATACTCTTGATTATTTGATAATATTTATTTATACTGATAATAGTAATTTAAGAATTTTCCGTATCTGAGTGGGTGACGATATGCCATTCATTCGCTTCACGGCCTGTATCACCGCAGTCACCCATTCATTCTGATTGATGTGCATGTATTGTTCGTTAAAAGATATGGATGATTTGCGGGCTTTTTAATTGTATCACCTTTGCACCACCGGTCATTCTGCCTGAAATTCTCAGCTGAACCGGTTTGTTTCCTGTCATGGAATTTCAAGGAGGCAATCGCTATGACACTTAATCAGCTGGAATACTTTTGCGCCGTGTGCCGTTATCACAGCATCACCCGCGCTGCGGAATCCCTTTTCGTTTCACAGCCGACAATATCGACTTCGATCCGTAATCTGGAAAAGGAGTTTCACCTTAGACTTTTCACCCATGGCCAGAACCGGATCACACTGACCAATGACGGCTCTCTTTTTTATAAGAAAGCCGAATATATCCTTCACAGAGCGCATGAGATGTACACGGATTTCTCTGACAAGGACACGAACAAGGCACCGCTTCGGATCGGCATCACTTCGACCCCGAGCGCCCTGCTTCTGCCGTCCCTTGCCATGGAGTTTGAAGAGAAATACGGCATCCCCGTGAAGCTCATGGAATGCTCTTCCATGCACGCCCGCGAGCTTGTCGATAATGATGAACTGGATGTGGCTATCGCCAATCTGGATTTCTACAATCTGGATAACTACGATTACCACACCGTCATTGAAGATACGTACGTGTACTGTGTAGACAAGAATCATCACCTGGCTAAGGAACCATCCGTTTCCTTCGAAACACTGAAGGAAGAGCCGATCATTCTTTTCAACACGGACTCCGTCCAGTCTCACACCGTCATCACCGGCTTCCGTTCCGAAGGAGCAACTCCGCATATCAAAATGTACTGCAGCCAGCTGACGACAGTCCTCAACTGTCTTTCTGCCGGCAACTGTGGTGCCTTCCTCTACTCGGCAATGACCCTTCCGGAAAACATCGTGAAGATTCCTGTCGAGCCAAGGATCAGCAACCAGTTTGGCCTGCTGTGGAAGAAAGGCGTCTTCATCACCGACCACCTCGGAAAATTCATCCAGTACATGGGAAATTACAAATTCACTTCTACGAATCTTCGCCCTGTCATTGCAGAACCTAGCGTTGCTGCAGCCAGTGCTGAGGCTGAGTAGAAGGGAAAAACGTCCGCTGAAAGGCGGGTGTTTTTGCTTTCCCTTCATATCCATTTTCCCCACAATAAAACTCTGCTGGTTTTCCAGCAGAGTTTCTTTAACCCCCGCGGCGGTCACTTTTTGTGGTTTGTATACAGGTCGTATGATACTTCTCTTTCATCAAAGCGGTTCAGTACGACTGGTTTCCTTTCGGCATAGCCGATGACTACGATGCAGAATGGATCAAGTTCAGTCGGGATATCGAGGATGTTGCAGAGGTGGATCTTTCTGTCCTGATATGGATAAACCTGCAGCCAGAGGCTCCCCAGCCCCAGGTGTTCCGCTTCGAGCAGGATGTTTTCTGCGGCAGCTGCGCAGTCGAAGGACCATTCGTCAGGGAAGCTGACGCCTTCTTTCTTGCCTACGATAACGATTGCAGCAGATGCTTTTCTCGCCGGGCCTGCTACGATGCTGTTGTGAGAAATGGCTTTGACGAGGTCTTCTCTTGTTACGATGATGAAGTCTCTGTCTTTCTGATTTCCTACGGATCTGGCCTGCATGCCTGCCTTGACGAGTGTCAGGAGCTGTTCATCCGGTACTGGTGTCAGCTCTTTGAAATTACGGCATTCGCCTCTTCTGAAAATTTCATCCATGCCCAATCTCCTCCTCCAATAAGCGTTACGCTTGGAAATATATTCAAATGAAATTCTTCATATTGTTATTATGTTTATTATGCCTTTATATTTATTATACCTTTTATTGATGAAACTGTCGACTGCTGAAAGGGACATACGCGCATCAAAAAAGGGGATGTGACAAAATTCATCCCAACAAAAAGGGCTCTGCCCCGGATCATTTGGTCCGGGGCAGAGCCTTTCGTGTTATAATTTTTTACAATGAAAAATAACAACACTAGCAATCATTTTACCGCAGAACAAGGCATTTTGCCAATGTTTCCCTCTGAGATTCTCAATGTCGATGATCCTGTTTTAATGTATGACAGATTTATGGAGGAAATCGATCTTAAAAAGTACCTTCGTTACATACCGACGCGTGGCGCTGGCAGACCCAGGTATAATCCCGTCAACATGCTGAAAACGATCATCTATGGTTTCGCAGAAGAAGGATATTGCTCTTTTAGAAAACTTGAAGATAATTGCAGGGTTAATATCAGATATATGTACCTGATGAATTATGAAGCCCCATCCTATCGGACATTCTGTCATTTCGTGAAGGGCTTTCTTAAGTATTCTCTCAAGGATATCTTTTATTCAATTACGAAAGAACTCTGCGGCAAACTCAACGTGGATTTGCAGCATATATATATTGACGGTTCCAAGTTTGAAGCGAACGCAAATAAATACAGCTGGGTATGGAAGAAATCCGCTGAAAAATCCCGCTACAAGCTTTTTGCCAAGATTACCAGCCTTTTTGAGTTACTCAATGATGATCTTAAGTATGACCATATGAGTGTAAACATCAATACAGAATACGCTCCGGACTATCTGCGTCTGGTATTGGATAAATTAAAAGAAATCTGGCAGATTGATGAGACGGCCTTTGTTCATGGAAGCGGGCATCGCAAGTCCGATCATCAACGCAAGTATGAGCAGCTTAAGGCATATACATCAAAACTTGAAGAATATGTTGAGAAGATACAGATATGCGGTACTTCCAGAAACAGTTATTCGAAGACCGATACGGATGCAACATTCATGCGAATCAAGTCGGACTACATGGGAAATGATCAGCTTCTGCCTGCATACAATGTCCAAATAGGTGTTGCCGATGAATTTATTGCCGTAATTGATGTTAACCAGTATCGTTCAGATATGGATTGCTTCGTACCGCTGATGGAGGAATTCCACGAAGTCTATGGGGCTTATCCTAAGTATCCTGTGGCAGATGCAGGATATGGATCTTTCAACAATTACATCTATTGCGAGCAGCACGGTATGGAAAAGTATATGAAATTCCCCATGTACAAGAAAGAAACGAAAGACAAGAAATACCATACCAATCCGTTTCGGCCAATAAACTTTAGAGTTGATGAGAATGGAACCATCCGTTGTCCAAATGACAGGGCTTTCAAATTTATCTATAGACATCTGGTCAGAGGGAACTTATACGGCAGGCAGGAGGAAGTATTTGAATGCGAAGACTGCCAAGGATGCCCGCTGGCAGAGCAATGTAAAAAGACCCCGAAGAACAAAAGAATCTCATTGAGCAGAGAACGGAATAACATGTACCAGGAGGTTCAGGATAATCTGGAAAGCATCCATGGAGCCCTGCTAAGAATGAACCGGTCAATCCAGGCTGAAGGAACTTTTGGAATCATGAAACATGACAGATGGTACAAAAGAATCGTCAGAAAAGGGATAGATTCTGTAAAAGCCGAGTTATACCTGGTAGCACTTGGCTATAATTTAAGGAAATACATCACAAAAATAATGCGTATAAGGATTGCCGCCTAAGACAATATAATTAAAAGTCTTATGGGGGTAAGGGGGCTTACGCGCATTTTTACGTAAAAGGCTTACAGCAGAGCTAAAAATGATGAAATAAAGACGCAAAAAAGAGGCTGCAACAAAATGATTAACCATTTTGTCACAGCCCCCTTTTATTTGATTAGAGATTTCTAGTCGTTTTGAGACGAACCAGGGCACGCATGAGCGCGAGTCTGGCGCGATCTACATCGACGTCTTCTTTCTTAAAAGCCAGTCTGTCTTCAGCGCGTTTCTTAGCTGCCTGAGCGCGGGCAACGTCGATGTTGTCTGCGAGTTCAGCAAGAGGAGCGATGATGTTGACGTGGTTGTCATTGACTTCAAGGAAGCCGCCGAATACGGCAACTCTCTGTTCCTTGTCACCTGTCTTTATGCGCACGCAGCACATTTCGAGAGCAGCAGCAAGGGGAAGGTGGCGCTTTTCGATACCGAATTCGCCGTCTTCCGCACGGGCAACCACCAGATCCACGCCGTCCTGTGTAAAAATAGGACCGTCTGGACTGATGACTTCGACGTGCATTGGATTTTCAAGGGTATCAGCCATGGCTTATTCCCCTTTCTTCATCTTTTCAGCCTTTTCCATTGCTTCGTCAATAGTGCCGACCATGTAGAATGCGCCTTCTGGCATGTCATCATGCTGGCCTGCAAGGATTTCCTTGAAGCCTCTGATGGTTTCCTTCAGCGAAACGTATCTGCCGGGGGAGCCGGTGAACTGTTCAGCTACGAAGAACGGCTGAGACAGGAATCTCTGGATCTTTCTTGCACGAGCAACGATGACTTTATCGTCGTCGGAAAGTTCTTCCATACCGAGGATGGCGATGATATCCTGGAGTTCCTTGTAACGCTGCAGAATAGCCTGTACGCCGCGGGCTACTTCGTAGTGTTCTTCGCCGAGTACGTTCGGGTCAAGAATACGGGAAGTGGAGTCGAGCGGATCTACTGCCGGGTAAATGCCGAGTTCGGCGATGGAACGGTTCAATACGGTGGTAGCATCCAAGTGGGTGAATACGCCTGCCGGAGCCGGGTCGGTTAAGTCGTCGGCCGGTACGTATACTGCCTGAATGGATGTGATGGAGCCGTTCTTTGTGGATGTAATACGTTCCTGCAGTTCGCCGATATCGGTTGCCAGGGTTGGCTGATAACCAACGGCGGACGGCATACGTCCGAGCAGTGCGGATACTTCAGAGCCTGCCTGAACGAAACGGAAAATGTTATCTACGAAGAGCAGTACGTCCTGTCCCTGCTTATCGCGGAAGTATTCAGCCATTGTCAGACCTGTCAGAGCAACTCTCATACGAGCTCCCGGCGGTTCGTTCATCTGGCCGTATACGAGGGCAACCTTGTTCAGGACGCCGGATTCTTTCATTTCGCCCCAAAGGTCGTTGCCTTCACGGGTACGTTCGCCTACGCCGCAGAATACGGAGCAGCCGTCATGTTCGGTTGCGACGTTGTGGATCAGTTCCTGAATCAGGACTGTCTTGCCTACACCTGCGCCGCCGAACAGACCGATTTTACCACCCTTTGCGTATGGGCAGATAAGGTCTACGACTTTGATGCCTGTTTCGAAAATTTCAGCTGCCGGAGACTGGTCTTTGAAGGCCGGTGCCTCACGGTGAATCGGCCAGTAGTCAGCTGCGTCGACTTTCGTCGGGTCGTTGTCTACTGTCTGTCCAAGGACGTTGAAAATACGTCCGAGGCAGCCGTCGCCTACCGGTGCTGCAATAGCACGGCCGGTGTCAACGGCTTTCATGCCGCGTACCATGCCGTCTGTGGAACTCATTGCAACAGCGCGGACGACTCCGTCGCCCAGATGCTGCATGGTTTCGCAGATGACATCAACAGGAACGCTGGCTTTATCATCTTTTACATGGATTGCGTTATAGATGGCAGGAAGTTCCTTATCATCATCGAAAGCAATATCAACGACTGCGCCGATGACCTGGACTACTTTACCTACCTGCATCTCCTGTTCATTTGCCATGAAGAAGCATTCCTCCTTAATATGTTAAGCGGTTTATTCAAGCGCAGCTGCGCCGCCGACGATTTCGGAAATTTCGTTGGTGACCTGAGCCTGACGTGCTTTGTTGTACGTGAGGTTGAGGTCGGCGATTCTTTCCGTAGCGTTGTCGGTTGCAGCGGACATGGCAGCCATACGGCTTCCAAGTTCGGAAGCAGCGGACTGGAGCATGGCGTTGTAAACCTTGACCTGTACGTATTCCGGAAGGAGTCTGGAGAGAACTGTGTGAGCGTCAGGCATGAAAATGTATGGCGCTTCTTTCCATTTCTTTTCAGATCCGTTGCCGGTTTCCTCATCTGCCTCAGGAGCTTCGACGGGAAGAATCTTCTCGACGAGTACCTGCTGATGCAGAGCGGTGATGAATTTCGTGTAAATCACATAAACTTCGTCCACTTCCTCGGTCACGAAGTAGTCAACCATTTCCTTCGCGAGATCGATGGAATCCTGGGCGGTAGGTTTATCAGAAAAGCCGAAATGATAGGAATCAAGATCGTATCCACGGAATTTCAGGTAGTTTCTACCCTGTTTTCCGCAAACGTAAAGAGCGTATTCGGAACGATCCCTTCCGGAGATTTCTTGCAGTGTCCGCTTCATAACGTTGGAGTTAAAAGCGCCCGCAAGGCCTTTATCGGCGCTGATGACCAGATAGCCGACCTTCTTTACCTTGCCTGTTCTGAAGAGCGAGCTGGTAAAATCGGGAGTTACCGAAGAAGCACGGCGCAAGAGCTCTCCGATCTTTTCAGCATAAGGACGAGAGCCGTTTGCTTTTTCTTCTGCTTTGCGCAGACGGGCAGCGGCAACCATCTTCATTGCTTTTGTGATCTGCTGGATGTTGGTGACAGATTTAATGCGCCCTTTTATATCACGCGTACTTTCCAATCAGATCACCCCTCTACCGTTTCAGACTTATCCTGGGATTTCGTAGCTGCGTAACGTTCCTTGAATTCAAGAATAGCTGCTTTCAGTTTCTCTTCGTTTGCTTCTGTCAGCTTCTTGTTCTTCACGATGTCTTCTCCGATTTCCGGATGGGTGCTGTGGAGGAATGCAAGGATGCGGTGTTCGAAATCAACGACTTCGTCAACTGCAACATCATCGAAGTAGCCTTTAACTGCTACGTAGAGGACCTGTACCTGGTCTTCGACCGGGTATGGGGTGTACTGCGGCTGTTTCAGGATTTCAGTCGTTCTCTGACCGCGGTCAATCTGTGCCTTGGTTGCAGCGTCCAGGTCGGAACCGAACTGAGCGAATGCAGCAAGTTCGCGGTACTGTGCCAGATCCAGACGCAGGGTACCTGCGACCTGTTTCATAGCTTTGATCTGTGCGGAACCACCTACACGGGATACGGACAGACCTACGTTGATAGCCGGACGGATACCGGAATAGAAGAGTGCGGTTTCCAGATAAATCTGGCCGTCGGTGATGGAAATAACGTTGGTCGGAATGTATGCGCCTACGTCGCCTGCCAATGTTTCGATGATCGGCAGTGCGGTGATGGAGCCGCCGCCCAGTTCATTGGAGAGGCGGGCAGCACGTTCCAGCAGACGGGAGTGCAGATAGAATACGTCGCCTGGATAAGCTTCACGTCCTGGCGGACGGCGGAGCAGCAGGGACATTGCGCGGTATGCTACTGCGTGTTTGGAGAGGTCATCATAAATAATGAGGACGTCTTTGCCCTGATGCATGAAGTGTTCAGCGATGGATACACCAGAGTATGGTGCGAGGTACTGCATCGGGGAACCTTCGGATGCGCCGGCATGAACGATGATGGAGTAATCCATAGCGCCGGCCTGTTTCAATTTTTCATATACACGGACAACGTTGGAGTTTTTCTGTCCGATGGATACGTAAATGCAGATAACGTTCTGACCCTTCTGGTTCAGGATGGTATCGATGCCGATAGCCGTCTTACCAGTACCACGGTCGCCGATGATCAGTTCGCGCTGGCCGCGGCCGATCGGAACCATGGAGTCAATGGATTTCAGACCTGTCTGCAGCGGTACATTAACTGGCTGTCTGTCAGCAATGCCCGGTGCTTTGATTTCAATGTCGCGATATTCGTCGGTTTTGATTTCGCCTTTGCCGTCGATTGGCTGTCCGAGCGCGTTTACTACGCGTCCGATAACTGCATCGCCTACCGGAACCTGCATCAGGTGACCTGTTCTCTTAACAACGTCGCCTTCCTTAATGGTTTCGGAGCGACCCAGAAGAACGGCACCTACGTTGCTTTCTTCCAGGTTGAGTGCCATGCCGTATACGCCGTTCGGAAGTTCGAGCAGTTCGCCGGCCATGCAATTCTGAAGGCCGTACACATGGGCAATGCCATCGCCGACTTCAAGAACCGTACCTACTTCATCGACATTGAGGTCTACTTTGTAGTTTTCAATCTGTTTTTTAATGACAGATGTAATTTCATCTGAACTGATTTTCATTTCCTAGAAGTCACCTCAATCTCTTTGTTTCATAATATGTTTCAAAGTCTGCAGCTGTCTAGCCACGGATCCATCGATCAGGCGATCGCCTACTTGGACGGTAAAACCACCAATCAACGCCGAGTCTACCTTCTGCTTCATGACAATCTTCTTTCCAGTGATTTCGGAAAGTTTTGCCTTCAGGGCTTCGACCTGGGTTTTGGTGAGCGGAAGAGCGGATGTAACCACTGCTTCTTCAATTCCCATGCCTTCATTAGCCAGAGCCTCATAGACGTCGACCATTGCCGGGAAATCGGTGAAACGGTCTTTGTCGATGACGACATAGCAGAACTGCAGAACTACAGGCTGAACCTTATCTGCAAATAATTTATTTAATGTATCTTTCTTGACATCCTTCGCAAGCAGAGGATGGAAAAGAAGCTGCTTCAGTTCATCGTTCCCCATGATGGTGTCAGCGATTAAGTGAAGTTCTTCTCCAGTTTTTTCAAGGCTGTTTTGTTCAGCGGCTATTTCATAGATGGCGCGACCGTATTTTCTTGCAAGAACTACGTTCTTATCCATGATTATTTACCCGCTTTTTTAGCATCCAGCTTGGCGATGCTTTCCGCGATGAGCCGGTCGTTTGCGTCCGGTGTCATGTTCTTACTGATGATCTTAGCAGCGATTTCGCAGGAAAGGTCAGCTACCTGAGCCTTCAGATCTTCGAGAGCGTCCTTACGTTCTCTTTCGATCTGCTGGGTAGCCTGGTCCTTAAACTTCTGAATAGCTGCATGTGCTTCGTCAATCTGTGCCTGCGCCTGTACTTTGGCTTCCTTGACTGCTTTGTCTACAATCTCCTGTGCTCTGACTTCTGCGTCACGGAGCTGAGCTTCATAGCTTTCTTTCAGCTTTTCAGCGTCTGCTCTGTTGTTTGCAGCAGAATCCAGATCATTTTTAATGTGCTGCTTGCGTTCGTCCAGCACTTTAATGACCGGTTTGTAGCAGAAATGGCCCAAAATGGCAACAAAGATGAGGAAGTTAACGATCTGAATCAGCAGTGTACCGTTAATGTCTACCAATGAGCTCCCTCCTTAGTGAAATAACTCAATCGTTATGAATTATTATCCAAGGAATGGGTTAGCGAATACGAGGACAATAGCGATGACGATAGCGATAATCGGAATAGATTCGATCAGACCGATAGCAACGAGCATGTTGGTGAACAGGGAGCCTGCCATTTCAGGCTGGCGGGTCATGCCCTCGAGAGCGGAGCTTGCTGCACGGGAGTCAGAGAATGCTGCTGCCAGAGAAGCGCATCCAGAGATGATTGCTGCTGCAATAAGAGAATACTGAACGATAATGGCCTGTTCCATAATGATTAATTCCTCCTGAGGATAATTTGAATTTTCCGGGGCATCCGGATGATTTTAAGTACCGTTTGGACGGACGGCGCCGTGTTAAACAAAATAGGTACCGGTTTACGCAGACGGCGCTGCCATGGACGATCACAAACTATGTTTCAGATACACAGAAGACAATGTCGTGAAAATATACGCCTGTACGCACCCTACAAAGACGCTGAATGCGATCCAGATGATCGGTATGAGCCAGGGGCACAGAGCGTACAGCAGTTCCAAAAGAATTTCGCCGGCCAGAATATTGCCGAATAGACGCATAGCCAGTGTAACTGGTCTTGAGATTTCTTCTACCAAATTGATGAAGACGAATACGGGGAACGGTTCAAAGAAGTGCTTGATCCATTTCCCAACGCCTTGATTGGCAATAAACAGGACGTGAATGAGGAGCGTGACCGCAAGCGCCAGGCCCAGTGTCGTATTGATATCACTGGTCGGTGATGCTGTCAGGTGTTCCGTCGGCAGAAGCCCGAGCTGGTTAGCTGTCAAGATGAACAGGAACAGCGTCAGCAGAGCCGGCACGACTTGTCTGTACTTAGGTCCTACGTTCTTTTCGAACTGGGAAAGCAGGCCCTCAACAAGGATTTCAACGCAGTTCTGAACCCCGGTCGGGACCAGTTTCTTTCCGCGGGATGCGGCAAAGACAACAAGGAAAACAATGAGTGCAGTCAGCCATGTTGTAAAAATGGTGTCCATGTTGACCTGCATCCCAAGCAACTGTTGTACAGCATGCGTACCTGTATGAAGATGCATAATCTCACCCCCTCTCTCTTACTGGAATGTCAAGAAAAAAACAGTTATTCCTTAATAGCACTGGCGATTCGCTCCCAATAGGTTGCAGCCACCAGTGATAGTAAGCCAGCTAAAAAACCTAAAATGTTCAGCGGCGTGAATACCACGACGAGAACACAAAGCAGGATTTCAATGAAAAACCGGCCGGAAGCAAATCCCGCGATGCGGCGGCCGATGAATAAGTTATCTCTGCCGGTTTCTGTCCAGAAGAGATACATTTTTCTAAGAAACAGGAAAAAGGCAGCGTGAAAAAGAGCCGCCAGCGAAAAAGCGACACTAACCCGCCACCCCCAGATCAACTGAGTGACGATCCCGCCAACAGCGGCGAGAACCAGCAGAAGATATGTAATTTTCTTTGTGTAATCCGGAAATGCAGAATCACAGTTCATTTTCAGTTTATTTCCCCAGCATCTGTTTCACGACGGACCAGAGTCCGCTGGCGGCACCTACAATGGACAGAACAATCAATCCGAAGGGCTTCGTGCCAAAATACTTATCACATTTAAGCCCAAGCCAGACGCCCACGCCGATCGACGACAGCAATGTGAATCCGGCGCCCGTAGCTACAGCTATACTATGGAGAGCATCAAAATCAGAAACAGGTTTGTTTTTCTTCTTCGGCTTCTCATCCATATTCGCTCCGGAACGGGATTATCTCATCAAATTGCGCCCCTTCAGTAATGAACAAGACGCAAAAAATTATTTATACTGTTTCAGTATATCATAATGATTCTTTATTGGCTATAAATTTCATAGGTTTTTTGCCGCTGATTCTTTCCTTCCAAAGTAAATAATCAACGATGCGTGCTGCAGATTTGCCGTCGCCATATGGATTGACTGCTTCTGCCATTGCTTTGTATTCTTTTTCATCGGTAAGAAGCTTGTACGCCGTCTGGAATACTTTTTCCTCATCCGTGCCGACTAAGCGGACCGTGCCGGCTTCGACGGCTTCGGGTCTTTCGGTCGTGTCGCGAAGGACGAGGACCGGTTTCCCGAGGCTCGGCGCCTCTTCCTGGATTCCGCCGGAATCGGTGAGGACGATGGCAGCGCGCGCCATGAGGTTTGTGAATGGTTCATATTCCATCGGGTCGACGAGATGGATGCCCGGAACTCCTTCGAGTTCTTCGGAAACAGCTTCGCGTACGAGCGGATTCCTGTGAACCGGGAAGACGACTTCCGTATCCGGCACGGATTCCACAAGGCGGCGGAGCGCTCTGTAGACGTGGTGCATGGGGTCGCCCAGGTTTTCTCTTCGATGCGTCGTCACGAGGATGACTCTCTTGTGTTCTTCAATGGCTTCGATTTCCGGATCTTCGAAATGGTAATCCTTCTTGACGGTTGTAAGGAGCGCGTCGATGACGGTATTGCCTGTTACGAAAATGGAATCATCGCTCTTGTTTTCACGGAGAAGGTTCTGACGGGCTGTTTCTGTCGGTGCGAAGTTCACATTAGCAAGAACGCCTGTCAGCTGGCGGTTCGCTTCTTCCGGGAACGGGGAAAGAAGATTTCCCGTGCGCAGGCCTGCTTCGACGTGTCCGATGCGGATCTGCTGGTAGAAAGCGGCAAGAGCGGCCGTGAAGGTCGTCGTCGTGTCGCCGTGGACAAGGACGTAATCCGGTTTTTCCTTCTTCAGTACATCTTCCAGGCCGCGGAGGACGCGGGCGGTGATGTCATAGAGAGACTGTCCGCTCTTCATGATGTCGAGATCATAGTCGACAGGCAGTCCGAAGAGGTCGACGACCTGATCGAGCATTTCCCTGTGCTGGGCGGTCAGGCAGACCTTGGTATCAATTTCTTCATGCTTCAGCAGTTCCCTGACAAGGGGCGCCATCTTGATGGCTTCCGGTCTGGTGCCGAATATCGTCATTACCTTTAACATATCCCTTATCTCCCTTGATTCCGGTCGCCCGGATTTATTTCAGTGCCGGCTTTTCTTCCGGCCCTTTCGACTTGGATTCTTTACCCTTTTCTTCCTTTTCCTTCTTCATTTTCATCTGGTAAGGGGAAGGAACGATTTCCTTCATGACCCCGAGTTTCCTTGCCCAGAGGATGAAGAGGATGAGAGCAGCTGCCACGATGGCAATCCCTGCCCAGAGGCTCAGGTGGATGACAACGAGAGCGATGCAGGAGAAGAAGGCGGTCAGTGCGTACATGATGAGGACAACCTGCTTCTGATTGAGGCCCTTGGCAAGGAGCCTGTGATGCAGGTGGTTCTTATCCGGCGAGAAAATCGGAACGCCGCTGCTCTTCCTGCGGACGATTGCAAGAAGCGTATCCGTGATCGGCACGGCAAGCGCAACGAGCGGAACGATCAGGACGGCAGCCGCAGCTGTCTTCATAGATCCCATGACGGAAACAGCCGCAATGATGTAGCCCAGGAACATCGAGCCCGTATCTCCCATGAAAATCTTAGCCGGGTTGAAGTTGTACTGCAGGAATGCCAGGCATGCGCCGGTCATGGCGACCATGGCTGCCGCTGCTGTCCACTGTCCCATCTGGAAAGCCAGAAGGGCGATGGCAATGGATGCGATCGTCGCAATCCCGGCAGCAAGGCCGTCGAGCCCGTCGATCAGGTTCACCGTATTGATGAAGCCGATGATCCAGAAAATCGTAAGCGGGATGGAAATGACAGCCGGCAGGTAGACGATGCCATGCCATGGCACATTGATCCAGTCAATATTGATGTTGAAAATCACGACAGGAATCGCTGCCGCAATGATCTGCCCCAGAAGCTTGACCTTCGGGCGCAGGGAAACGACGTCGTCCGCAACGCCGACAATGATCAGGAACGTAGCGCCGGCCATGATGCCGACCATCTCATACGTAAAACCGATCGTCGTGATCGCAGAGACCATGAAGCCCGCGTAAATCGCAAGGCCTCCGAGCCGGGGTACCAGCCCGTGATGCACCTTCCTGGCGTCAGGCTTGTCTACGGCTCCGATGCGGATGGCGAAGTTCTTCACGACAGGCGTCAGTACGAACGTGACGGCAAGCGCGACAAGAAACGTGAACGCATAAGCGAACAACGTAACACCTCCTAAAAAAGACATTTCAAGTCCATTCTACCACAGAGCGCGGTCAAGAGAAATGAGAAAAGCATACGCTTTTTAAATTTCTTTTTCCAAAAAGACAGGAAACATCGGATTTCATTTGCCTTTTCTCCTATCCATGAATACCGCTTTCCCGATAAAATCATAGCATGTAATGTAATTTCGATAATTCTTATCAAATTCTAATTGAAATATATTTTCAAAATCGAAAATTATATGATATACTCTCTTTGAAGGCAAATCCGGATGTACGGATCCTGATTTGTCCTCACAATTAGCAGCCTCTTACGTTTCTCACATAAGAGGTTCACTCCTTATATCCCTTTTCCTTTGTTTTATTTTTGGGGACCGGCGCGAACCGGTCCTCTTTTTCTTTGTCCAAAAGTTGATGAATCCTTCTTCCCATAACCTCCCCGTCATTGTTTTCGCTTTCTGATTGATGAATATGGATTTCTTTTATTTATTATTATCTACTATGTATAATATAAAGCAGGGATGTAAAAGAAATGCAAAAGGGCTGCAGCAGAATGTGAAATCATCCTGCTGCAGCCCTTTCTTTTATTCTTCTATGCCCATATGTTTCAGGACTCTGTCCATGAAAGCGCGGAAGAGGGGGTCCATGGTTTCCGGGTCCATGTTTTCCGGATGCCACTGGACGGCGGCAAGGAGGTCGCCTTCTTCGCTTTCGACGGCTTCGATGACGCCGTCTCTTGTCCTTGCGGCCGGGCGGAGGCCCTGGGCGAGTTTCTTGATGCCTTCTCTGTGGCGGGAGTTGACGTAGAGGCCCTCGCCTAAGATGTCCATCAGTCTTGTATCTTTCTCAACTTCGATATAGTGCGTCGCGATATTTCCCGGTGCTCTCTGCATGTGCTGGATGAAGGCGCCTGAATTCTGCGACTGCATGTCCTGCCAGAGGGTGCCGCCCAGAGCGACGTTCAGGATCTGCAGGCCGCGGCAGATGCCGAGGATCGGTTTTCCTGCCTTGATGCATGCCTGTATGAGGTCGATTTCGAACTTATCTCTCTTCTCATACGTCGGCCCGATGCTCCAGATCGGATCTTCATGGTAGAAGCGCGGCGTCGGATTCGGGCCGCCTGGAAGGACGAGGGCATCGAAGGTGCCGACGAGTTCTTCTGCTTCCGCATAGTCATTGTATGGAAGGATTACGGGAAGGAATCCATTGCGTCCCAGCGCGTCGATCAAAGGTCTTGGCGCATAGTCCGCCATTTTCTGATTGATTGGCTTCATTTCAGCCAGAAGTGTATCGGCCGTAACGGCCACGATTGGTTTTCTCATTTTAACCTCCGTTCCCTTGTAGGGGGCTTTTCCGTTCATTATACAGCAAAACGAAGAAAATGAAACTATAACTTGCGCAACAAAAAAGGATGCACCGCAAATCGTGTGCATCCTTTTCCCGCTTCTTATCAAACCATATCCAGATTCTTCGCAATCTGGCCAAGAACGCCCTTGAAAACTTTCAAATCGCTCTCTAATACGCCTTCATAGAAGGACTGGTCGAGTGTCTTGGCAGCCTGCAGGCTTGCCTTTTCGACCTGTTTTGCCTTCTCGGTCATGTACAGTCTGTACTTTCTTGCATCTTCCGGCACGCGTTCCTTGCGGATCAGGCCGTTGTCGATCATGGATTTGACCATGACAGTAATGGTCGGATTCGTCAGGTGCAGATGTTCTTCCAGTGTCTTCTGGGTGACAACATCTTTTTTATGCGTGGAAAGGTAAGCGATAATCAGCGACTGACGTGCGGTCAGGCCGAACTTCTTCATGATGCCCGACTGACGAAGAAGCATACGCTTGTGCACCTGCCCCAGGTTGTAGGTCAGCCCCAGCTTGTCGCTGTTGTTCAGATCTTCCGCTCTTAAATGAATCTGTTTCTTCATAGCTCTCACCCTTTCGATTATTGATTAACGCTCCATAAGGATAGGTATCCGGTCATGCGCTCTGGTCCATAGTCATGTAAATATGCAAATCATTCTTATAAAACAATTGCAATTATTATACTACGTTCCCCCGAATTAGAAAAGGCGGATTTCATGATTGTCATGAAGTCCCCTGTCACCGGGCCCGGCTTTTGTCAGGCATTCCACGATAATTCTATGGGATCCGAGGCAACGGGAAGACCGCTTTCCGTAACGGTCCACCGGTCATCACGGCCGATTTCAGCGGAATACTCATGTTGACCCATGCGTATCTGAAAATAAACACGTCCATTCGATTCCCTTCTATAGACTGAGAACCGGTGATCCGTGACGCGGCAGCTTCCCTGCCAGACGACGTTCATGTTCTGCCGGATGATCAGAAACATCCTCGCGCCTTCTGTGTACTCATGAAATTCCGTCAGACGGCCGAAACCGTCATTAAAGAAAAACGTAGTCTCCTGCTTTCCCGTCCCGTCTTCCGTGAAGAGTGAACGAGTGCTGAATTCCTGATTTCCTTTTTCTTCCAGATCGTAAGCGGAATGAGCAATCACCGCCCTGTCCCCCGCCGCTTCTGCCTGCGTCCCGGCTGCTGCCAGGCCAAGTATTAGCACGATGCTCCATACACAGCGAAATTTCATGCATACCTCCTGCATGATTGGTATATAAGTATACTGTATATATTATAAAATATCGAACGCGCTATAGGAAGAAAAATATACGATTTATTCACAGCGGATAAAAACCGCCAGAACATAGCTATCTATTATATATTTCACGTTTTCTTGTAATGGGGTATAAATAGATTTTATACAATGTGAAATCCTTTTGCACGTGATATCCTGCATCTTGCCCCTTGATCGTTGACAAATTTAAATTTCCCTAAATTGAGTCATTGTCAACACGGTCAATTCTGTCATTCTCAAAATGTGAGGCGCATCTGGTACCAGGTGACATTCCCGTGGGAGGAGTTTGATTTTCCTTCATTTTCAAAGCCGAACTTTGCGTAATAGTGAATGAGCTCTTCTTTGCAGGTGAGAACGATTCCTTTCCTGCCCTGTTTTTTCGCGTCTTCTTTCATGGCTTCGATGAGGCGGCCGGCAAGACCAAGTCTCCGATAGGATGGGAGTGTGTTCAGCCCGAATATCATCTGCCAGTCCCCCGCTTCATCATGGAGGGAGGCATCGGCATACATCTCATCCCTAAGGTCTTTCTCATTTGTCACCATGCCGTCAATGAAGCCGGTCAAAATTCCGTCCGCATAAAGAAGGAAGAAATGGGAAGGATAGACGGAAAGGCGCGCAGCGATTTCTTCAGCCGTGGCAGCTTCTGCCGGCGGAAAGCATGCAGTCTCAACGTCCGCTAAATCCGCGGCATCGTCTGCTTTCCCTTTTCTTATCATGATTTCCATCATTCATAACCTCCGCCAAACATTAATACATCTCGTATTATAGGTATGTATTCAGATACCCCATGGGTTATAATATACGTTTCATTTATATTGTATAAAATTTTATTATATCGCTTATGAATTTTTGCTATTAAAAATCATCCATTTTGAGTTTGTGGGTTTGTGCTTTCGTCACTCAAATTTCTCTTTGTGTGACGTTCCGTCAAAAGGTAAATCAATGGTACGACGACGAGTGTCAGAAGCGTCGAGGTTGTGAGACCACCGATCAAAACGACGCCCATGGACTGGCGGAGCTCTGCGCCGGCGCCAAGGCCGAGGGCGACAGGTAGCATGCCGAGGATGGTCGAGAGTGTTGTCATGCAGATCGGACGAAGACGGAGCGAGCACGCTTCAAGGATCGCAGACTTCACATCCTTGCCCCTGTCTCTTGCCTGGTTGGCATAGTCGACAAGGAGGATGGCATTCTTCGTGACAAGGCCGAGCAGCATCGTGAAACCGATGAGGGACATCATGTTTGCCGTCTGGTTGGCCAGAAGGAGCGCAAGCACGGCACCGATGACCGCGAAAGGAAGACTCATCATGATGACAAGCGGCTGGCGGAAGCTTTCAAATTCTGCACCGAGCACCATGTAAATAAGGATGATGGCAAGGATGACGGCTTTTGCAATTTCTTTGAAGACGCGGCCCATCATGTCCGAGTCGCCGATCAGCTTGTAATTGTAGCCGATTTCCATATTCATATCCGGAATAATCTTGTTCTGGATTTCACTCAGCAGTTCACCGGAAGAAATGCCGGCAGCATTCGCATAAACGGCAATCTGTCTCTGGCGTCCTTCGCGGCCGATACGGGTCGGGCCCGAGGAGAGCGTGACATCGGCAATATCACCCAGGCGGACGAAGGTGCCGTTCGTCGTGGAGACGCGAAGGTTCTGCACGTCGGAAAGCGTCCTTCTGTCGTCCTTTCCCATCTGGAGGATGATATCGTAGTCATCGTTTCCGATCGTGTAGGAATGACTCGTGCTCTTGCCCTGGAAGGCATACTGCACGACTTTGCCGACTTCTGTATTATCAAGGCCCAGCTGGCTTGCCTTGAGCTGATTCAGGCGAACAACGATTTCAGGCTCCGGAGAGATGCCGACGACTTCGACATCCGTTGCACCCGGCACCTGGCGGATGCGTTCGGCAAGATCGTTCGCATACCCCGTCAGTTTCTTCAAATCACTTCCGCGAAGGCCGATCTGGACAGGACGCGGATCATTGCGGCCGCCCTGGTTTGTGACGACACCGACCTGCATCGTGCCGATGTCCGAGAATTTATTTCTAAGGTCTGCCATGATTTCCGTCATGGAGCGGTCTCTTTCATCGAGCGGCTTCAGCTTGATATTGATGCCGCCTTCATTGACAGGCGTTCTTGTGCCGCCCAGCCACATAGAAGAAACGCGGACTTCCGGCTCTTCCAGAATCGTTTCTTCCAATGGCTTGGACCATTCCTCCATCTGGAGAAGGCCCACGCCCGGAGGCGCTTTCAAGTTGACACGGAATTCACCCGAGTCATAGACAGGCTGCAGCTCAGTCCCTACGAACGGGATGAGGAGCAGGTTGAAACCAAGCGTTGCCACGGCGATGAGGACGATCTTCCACGGACGCTCGACGGCATACATCATGAAACGGTTATAGACAAGACGGATTCTCTCAAACCCGAAATTGAACTTGCGAAGGATCATGCTGACGATTCTCGGCCGTCCCTTGGTACTCACATCAGGAAGCTTCAGCCAGTAGGCGGAAAGCATCGGCGTCAGTGTATAGGCGCAGATCGTCGAGAAGACGACGGCGCAGGCGACGGTCAGCCCGAACTGCTTGAAGTACTGCCCGATTGTCTCACCCATGCTGCCGATCGGCACGAATACCGCCAGAAGGGACATGGATGTGGCAAGGATGGCCAGCATCAGTTCCTTCGTCGCATCGGCAGAGGCAATCTTCGGCCGCTTGCCGAGCTCCATGTGGCGGAAAATATTTTCAACAAGGACGATGGCATCGTCGATCAAAAAACCCACGGCCAGCGAAAGGCCCATGAGGGACATGTTATTCATCGTGAAATCGAGCGTCCGCATCAGGAAGAAGGTCGAGATGACGGACACAGGGATGGCGAGGCCGCCGATGATCGTCGCGCGAAGGTCCCCTAAGAAGAGGTACGTGATGAGGAGCGCGAGGAACCCGCCGAAAATGATCGTGTTCCATACGTCCCCTACGTTCTCGCGGATGAAGAGGGACTGGTCATTGATGATATTGACTTTGATATCCGGAGGGAGGTCGCTCTTCTCGATGGCAGAGAGCTCTTCATTGACGCTGTCGATGACATTGACCGTATTCGTCCTCGACTGCTTCCTGACAGACATGAGGACAGACGGCACACCGTTCGTGCGGGAGTACGTTTCTTCGTCTTCCCAAGCATCTTCGACATCAGCGACATCGGTCAGGTAGACCGGCTTCCCGTTGATATTGGCCACGACGATGTTCTTGAAATCATCGATCGTATTGAGCTTGCCCATCGTGCGGACGGTAATTGTATTGTGGTCGTCACGGATCTTGCCGCCCGGGGTATTAAGGTTCGCATTATTGACCTTGGCCAAGATTGTCTGGAAAGAAATGCCGTATGCTTTGAGCTTTTCCGAATTGACATGCACCTTCACTGCGCGGTCGGATGCACCGTGGACATTGACATCAGCAACGCCCTCGACCATCTGCAGGCGGTCGACGACGGAATCATTCAGGAGGCGGCGGATTTCCCCCGTACTCCTTGTGTCCGAAGAAAAGGAATATGTAGCGACAGGGCTTGATGCCGAATCGAAACGCGCAACGACTGGTTCATCGATGTCGTCAGGCAGACGTTTCCTCACGCCTGCCACTTTTTCGCGTACTTCGGACGCCATCTGTCTTGGATCCGTACCAATCTCAAATTCCAGCACCGTCTGGGAATATCCTTCACGGATGGTGCTGGTGATCGTCTTGATGCCAGAGACCTGGCTGATGCGGTTTTCTATAGGTTTGGTGACGAGCGTCTCCATTTCCTCCGGCGCCGTGCCTTCGTAGGTGACGGTGACGGCGACGAGCGGGAGATCGACGTCCGGATAGAGGTCGACGCCAAGCTTCGGGTACGACCACAGCCCGAATACCACGAAGACCAGGATGAACATGGTCGTGAATACGGGCCTGTTGATGAATGTCTTGATCATAGGCTCCCCCTGAAATCAGCCTTCGCCTGATACTTTGACCTGGCCGCCTTCCTTGAACTTATTCTGTCCTCCCGTGATGACCTGGTCCTTCTCTGAAAGGCCCGACAGCACTTCGACAAGATTCTCTCCGATATAGCCCGTCGTGATGACCTTCCTCACGGCGTGGCCGTCTTCAATGACGTAGACCGTCCTCTGGTCGTCTCTCATGACGATCGCAGACATCGGAATCGTCAGCGCATTGTCCTTCGGGTTCGCCGTGAGCGTCGTATCGGCATACACGCCGCCGCGGAGCCTTCCATCCGAATTGTCTACGGAAACTTCCGCTTCAAACGTGCGGGCAGGCAGCGTCGCCACCGGGCTGATCCTTGTGATGATGCCCTGGACAGTCTTATTGTCCCCGCTCATGGACGGGATATGGATCTCGACAGGATTTCCGACAGCAATGCTCTGGACGTACCCTTCCGGCACATCTATCTTGGCAAGGAGCGTCGAAATATCTGCAATCTGGAAAAGGGCTGTGCCGACCTTGGCATAGTAGCCCTCCTGATAGTACCGTTTCTGGATGATGCCCGGACGCGGCGTCGTCACCCTCGTGCCGCCTGCCTGGGAGTCTGCGGAATTCAGATTTCCCTGTGCTGCATCCAGCTTGCCCTTCGCATTCTCCAGGGCGAACTGCTTATTGTCGAGGCTTTCCTTGGAAATAGCGCCTGCTGCGTAGAGCTTCGTATAACGCGCAAGATCTGCCTGCGCTTTTTCATAATCCGTCTTGGCATCCGCATAGAGCCCTTTGGCATTGAGAAGCGATGCATCCGTATCTGTCCGGTCAAGGATGGCAAGGACCTCGCCCGCGCTGACAGCATCGCCTTCATTGACGAGCACCTGTTCGATGCGTCCGTCCACCTTGGCGGCGACATCTGCCTGCCAGACAGGATCAAGCGTCCCCGAGAAGCGGAACTTCGGGACGATCGTCTTTCTCTCAGGATAAGCCGCCGTCACGACAGCGACCTTCTCCTTGCCGCTTCGGTTCGCCTCGGCTTTCTTCGCCTGGATATTCGCCCAGACGCGCCAGCCGATCAGCGCCAGAATGACCGCGCACACGATGAGCGCAATCGTTGTCTTTTTATTCTTAAAGTCCATGGTCATGCCTCCAGTCAAAAGGCAGCAGCCCGGAGCTGCGAATGCATCAGTTTTATTTATTGTACTATACAAGCCCCTTCTTCCATAGAAGGAAATGGAAATTATTCCATAAAGATTCCATGAAAAAAGAGGATGCACACTTTTCATGCACATCCTCTTCTATTAATTACTGATTACTCTTCGTTACCTCTCCAGATTAAGGGGTGGTACGTTCTTGACTGGCTGGGGAGCGCCCGGTGCCGGAGCATCCTCTTTGGGAGCTTCAGCGGGCGGGGTTTCCGGGACAGATGGAGCAGATGGAGCGGAAGGAGCGGATGGCGCGCTGCCATTTCCTTCGGATGCTTTCTTCTGTTCTTCTACGATGCCCATGAACTGTTCGCCAGTGATGGTTTCCTTTTCATACAGGAATTTCGCAAGAGCATCGAGTGTTCTTCTGTTGTTTTCCAGAATCTGGACAGCCTTTTCGTACTGCTTCTTGATGAGGGCAGATACGGCTTTGTCGATTCTTGCCTGAGTTTCAGGCGAGCATGCGAGTGTCGTGTCTCCGCCGAGGTACTGGTTCGTGACGGTTTCCATAGCGACCATGCCGAATTCATCACTCATGCCGAAGCGTGTGATCATGGCTCTGGCAAGGCGGGTAGCCTTTTCGATATCGTTGGAAGCGCCGCTTGTGGATGTATGGAATACGACTTCTTCAGCTGCGCGGCCGCCGGTCAGGGTAGCGATCTGGTTTTCCATTTCTTCCTTGCTCATGAGGTAATGGTTGCCTTCTTCGACCTGCATCGTGTAGCCGAGAGCGCCGCTTGTACGAGGAATGATTGTGATCTTCTGGACAGGAGCGGAATGTGTCTGCATGGCAGCCACGAGAGCGTGGCCGATTTCATGGTATGCGACGACGCATTTTTCCTTGTCTGTCAGGATCGCATGCTTCTTCTGGTAGCCTGCAATGACGACTTCGATGGATTCTTCCATGTCTTCCTGCGTTGCGACTTTTCTGTGGTCGCGGACAGCGCGGAGGGCTGCTTCGTTCACGATGTTCGCAAGCTCAGCGCCGGATGCGCCGGAAGCCATGCGCGCTACTTTGTCATAATCAATATTCGGAGCTGTCTTGATCTTGGCAGCATGGACCTTGAGGATTTCCACGCGGCCCTGAAGGTCTGGGAGGACGACCGGCACCTGGCGGTCGAAACGGCCCGGACGGGTCAGTGCGGGGTCGAGGGATTCCGGACGGTTTGTTGCCGCCAGAATGATGACGCCTGTGTTTTCTTCGAAGCCGTCCATCTCGGTGAGGAGCTGGTTCAGCGTCTGTTCACGTTCATCATTGCCGCCGATGGAGGTCGCGCCTCTCTTCTGGCCGATGGCATCGATTTCATCGATGAATACGATACATGGTGCTTTTTCCTTCGCCTGCTTGAAGAGGTCTCTGACCTTGGCTGCGCCCATGCCGACGAACATTTCTACGAATTCAGAACCGGAAATGGAGAAGAACGGTACGTTCGATTCCCCTGCGACTGCCTTGGCCAGCATGGTCTTGCCTGTGCCTGGCGGTCCGACGAGGAGGATGCCCTTCGGCATCTTCGCGCCGATTTCCTTGTACTTGGACGGATTGTGGAGGTATTCGACGACCTCCTGCAAGCCTTCCTTCGCTTCATCTTCACCGGCTACATCGGCAAAGCGGATGCCGTCTGTCGGTTTGACGAAGATCTTCGCATTGGATTTGCCGAGGCCGAACTGCATGGCTCCCGGTCCGCCTCCCATGTTTTTCATGAGACGCTTATTCATGTACTGGCCGATCCAGAAGAAAATCAGGATCGGGAGTACCCAGCTGAGCAGGATGGAAAGGATCGGGTTCATCTTGTCCACGATCTGTCCGGTGAATGTGACGCCGGAATCATGCAGACGGCTGACGAGCTGCGGGTCATTCATGAGAGCTGTCTTGTAAGTCTGCTTCGTGTCGCCCTTTTCCGTAAAGAGGATCTGGTTCTCATCCACTTCGACCTTGTCGATCTTCTTCTCATCCGTCAGGTTCATGAATGTCGAGTAGTCGACTTCCTTCACCTGCTGTTCACGCCATGCAGGCATGACCGCGGAGTTGAACAGAATCACCAGAAGGAAGATGATGACGTAGTACATCAAGACTGGCTTCTTCGGTGATTTCACCTCATTCATATTATTCATGGCTTTCCTTCTTTCCTTTACCTTCCACACCGAACAGGAATATGGTCTCCCAATAATCCGCCATCATCGCCGAAGCGATCCGGCCCCGGCTTTCTGCTTCAAACAAAGCGGCCATCTCGCCGCCGAAAATTTCCGCCATCACAGCGGCCGGCACATCGACGCGGAATTCGCCTCGCTGCTGGCCCTTCAGGAAAAATGCTCTCATCCTGTCGTCATACGAGCAGCGGCATGTGTCCACGCAGCTGTCGCCAGGAAGAGCCGAGCGGCAGAGGAACATCAGGTACTCGCGGTTGTCGCAGCACCAGCGCATCATTTCCGAAAGCGCATTGCGGCTCGTGATATCCTTCTCCGTAATGGCAAAAAGGCCTTCGACGACCTCTTCAGCCCTTTCCGTCAGGATTTCTTCTAAATGGTCTTTGGATGAATACACCCTGTAGAATGTCGCTTTGCTGATCCCGGCCGCCGCTGCCAGATCCCTGGCAGAGCCTCCCGGTTTCGTACAGAGCGCGGAAGCCAGCTTCTTCAATTCGTTTTCTCTGGTCCCCGTTTCCATAAAACACCTCTCTCATTTGCAACTATACTGTATCAAATAAGACACTTCTGTCTTAGATGAGACAATCATATCATACACATTGAAATGAGTCAATAGTGTCTCATGTGAAACCTGAGAGTCTTTTTTGAGACCCTCAGCTCTTGATGTGGAAGAAGTCTTCTGTGTTCTTTTTCGCTGCTTCGAGAAGCGGATCGAGGCGCACCTGCATGTACCTGGCAAGCGTTTCTGCCACGTAGGTAATGTTCTGCGGCACGTTCGTCCTTGGCAGGTGGTAGCCCCTCGGTGTGAGGTACGGCGCATCCGTCTCGATCATCACGCGGTCCAAAGGCAGGATGGAAACAGCGTCCTGCAGAGTCTCCCCGCGCCTTTCATCGCAGATCCATCCCGTGATGCCGATGTAGAAGCCCATATCGAGGAAGCGCTCAAGCGTTTTCTTGTCCCCCGTATAGCAGTGGACGATTGCACGGCGGCAGAGATCCTCATGGCCCTTGAAGCAGGCAATGAAATCATCCGCTGCATCCCTTTCGTGAAGGAAGAGCGGCTTTCCCGTTTCCTCAGCCACATCCAGAAGCTCTTTGAAGAAATGGATCTGGTTCTCCTTCTTCGAATACATGTGATCGTAATCAAGGCCCGTCTCTCCGACAGCCACGATTTTCGGATTCGTCATGACAAGCTCTCTGACGCGCTCAACATCTTCTTCCTTCGCCGTATCGGCGCTGTGCGGATGGATGCCCGCCGTGCCCCATACGTCATGATTTTTCACAAAATCTGCCACCAGCTCATTCTCACGCGCTTCCGAGCCGGTCAGGATGCAGCGCACCCCGGCCTCTTCCGCATTCCGTATGATCTTCTCCGGGTCCGGGAAGGAACGGGTGAACAGGTTCAAACCGATATCATAATATTTCGTTTCCATAATTCCTCCTTTTTTATTATTTTACCATGACATGAGGAAATCGTAAGAAACAGAGCCTTGCCGATTTGTATGGAAATAAAAAAGAACTGCGAGAAATGGTCATCCCATCTTTCACAGTCCTTTTATTATAAACTACTTATCATCTTTCTTTTCATCCGGCTTCATTCCCACATGCTTGTTTTTGCAGGGGTGCTTGTCCGAGCTCAGATTTTCAAGCTTCTGCTCGCGGTCATAGAGGGTTACATAGTGCAGGTTGCCGTAGAATGCATTGTGGCGCAGGCGCCCGATGGTTTCCACTTCCCTCACTCTGCCGTCCTTCGTGACGATGCGGTGGTTGACGAAGTGAATATTGTTCTTGTTCTTCTCAAGATGCGTCTGTCTCTTGATTTCCGAGCGGACATACTGGAGGTCTTCGGTATAGATGAGCTTCCAGACAGTGGTCCTGGTGTACTTCATGAAATCGTCCCAGTCCGTGCATCCGAAGAAATCGATGGCCATGTGGCTCGCAAAGAGAAGCTTGCCGCTCTTGTCTGCCTTGTAGACGATCATGGCACCAGGCATGCCGTTTGCCATATCGCTCAGGTTGAAGCCGAACTGGAAACGGTGGCGGAGTTCCGTCAGGGAAGAATCAAACTTCCTCCAGCCGGACTTGCCGTCGATCTTCGCGCCGTAGAGGGCGAAGTCTGCCTTGATGCAGAGGTTGCCGTAGTTGCTTCCCTGTTCAGGGTATGCAGCGCAGCCAAGCGACGAAGTGAAATGGATTTCCTTGTCGTTGAAACCGAAGATATGCGGTTCTTCCGTGAAGCGGCGCATATCATTGAAAACGCCTTCCTTATTATTGTAAGGACAGAAGATGACGAATTCATCGCCGCCGTTTCTGGTGATGATCGCATTGGCGCCGAAGATGCGCTTCATGTCGCGGACGAAGGTCTTCAGTGCAAGATCCCCTGCCGAATGACCGTAGACGTCGTTGATGATTTTGAAATTATCCACGTCGACGGCAATGACCATCGCCGATTTTCTCGGGTTCGTACGCAGGTACTTGTCGACGGCGATGTCGCCGCCCTTTCTGTTGAATACGCCTGTCAGCGCATCTGTCTCGCCGATGAAGCGGAGACGCTTATTTCTCTGCCAGAGCCATGCAATGATGAATGTGGTGATGAGGCCTGCCCATGTGGAAATGAAGAGCAGCCAGAAGTTCACCCATCCGCCTGTCGGATGCATGATGAGGCGCCATTCGTCCCCATCGACGGTGCCGGAGGACTGGATCGTGCTCCATGCATCGATCGCCCTGTGCGTCGAGTTCTGATTCGTGTCGATCAAAGTGTACTCGGACTCACCATAGCCTTTTCTCATCAGCGTATAGACGATGCCCATCTGGTCGAGGCGGTCGATATTCGCCTCGTGGACGAGCTTATCCTGGTCGACTGCTACCACGATGTAGCCCCAGAAGGATTTATCGGCAGTCCTGTCCATGAAAACAGGACGGACGACTGCCATACCCGTCGTGCCGTCTGCCATAGGAACGCCGGATTCAATGACGACGACATCCTGCGCTCTTCCATAAGCTGCGCGCTTGGCAAACTGGTTCTCTCCGAAAAGGTTGAAACCGGAAAGCACACTGCCGCTTTGCGGATAGATTGGGCGCACCTGTCCGTCCGGCGCCGTCTGGATCTCTATTTCACGCAAAGACTGGCTCATCGAGTAGAAGTAGAGATTACACATGTAATCCCCCGGGGGAAGTCCCCTGTTCTCCATCAAATGGTCCTCGATGGCCGCTGAAATATTGATATACCTGTCCATGGCGCGGTTCAGACGCAGGATTTCTGCATCCGCGATCTGCTGCATCCAGTTCTGTAGGGTTTTTTCCTCCTGGACATAGAGAGCCCAGTCGAAGACAATCGTGCAGAGCAAGCCGATAATAATGATCGGCAAGTAAAAGAAGAAACGAAACCTTTTGAATTTGTCCATTTCTCTATTCTCCGCTTGTCAATTTATCAAAAAGGAATACTCCGTATTGCTGAAATAATAAACAAAAAATATACTGATTTATTGGAAAATATTATATCAGTTTTTATCGAAAATTGCTATATGTTAGATTTTCTTCGATAAACTCTACTATGCTTAAAATTTTATAGATTTCTATCAATATAGATTTGAGTTTATTGTTAGTTTATATTTGGAAATAGTATGAATTATTATTGATTTTCATAATTTTTGTAAAATCGTATTCACTTTTCTGAATTCGCGATATATAGATTTCTCGCGTTTTCCGGGACTTAATGAAAATTTTTAGCGCTTTAAAGCATTCCCTGAAAACTCCGGTTTCTTCAAGCTTTATCGCAGCTTTGAGAGTGGGACTGGAAATTTTTCACAAAAAATGATATGATTACTTAGTAATTGAATATGCGGGTGTAGTTCATCGGTAGAACGCCAGCTTCCCAAGCTGGACAGGAGGGTTCGACTCCCTTCATCCGCTCCATGAAAAGCCAAGGAGGGCCCGACGGGTCCTCTTTTTTCTGTTATATCTATCTCGCAATTGTTCAAAAATAAATTGTTAACTCTTTATTCTTTGAATCTGATGAGAAAATAGGTCTACAATTCTTGTCAGCCCTGGAAAATATACTTTTTCTCAAAGAAATGAGCAAAAGCTGCTCCTTTTCTCCTTACAGAAATTTGACAAAATTTTTCTTGACACTCTTCGGTGATAGATGTACACTACTTTTATAGGAGAGCACTCCTTAGAGCATTTCCATAAGTACATAAGAGCGACAAGGGCGTCCGGCAGAGCAGTGCCGGACGCCCTTCTTCGTGGGGCAGAGCGGTCCGCTTCGTGCGGAAGCTCTGCCCCCTTTTCTTATGTAAAGCTCTGTTTTGCTATAAGGAAAAGTTATCCATTTCTATCAAATCTATCTATTTCATTTACAGGAGGCTTGCAAAATGAGAAAGGAACATGATTTTCTGGGAGAGAAACTCGTACCTGATGAGGTATATTACGGCGTGCAGACGATGAGAGCCATGGAAAATTTCCAGATCACCGGCGCGCAGCTTGACCCGGATTTCATCCAGTCCATGGCTGTCGTCAAAAAAGCTTCCTGCCTGACCAATCTGAAGACAGGACGGATGGATCCCGTAATCGGGGACGCCATCATACGCGCAGCGGATGAAATCATCGAAGGAAAACTGCTCGACCAGTTTCCTTTGGATCCCATCCAGGGCGGCGCCGGCACATCCGTCAATATGAACATGAATGAAGTCCTCTGCAACCGCGCGCTCGAACTACTCGGCTATCCGAAGGGCCGCTATGACATCATTTCACCGAACAACCATGCAAACATGGCGCAGTCGACGAACGATGTCTTCCCGACCTCGATCAAGGTCTGCCTCGTCAGGAAGGCATACCGCCTGATGGATGCGCTTTCTTCCATGGCAAAAGGCTTCGATGAAAAGGGAGAAGCATTCAAGGACGTCATCAAGATGGGACGCACGCACCTCCAGGACGCTGTGCCGATCACCCTTGGCGAGGAAATGGATTCGTATGCCGTTGCCGTGCGCCGCGGGATCCGCCGCATTTCCCTTTCCCTTTCTTCTCTGGAAGCGCTCAACATGGGAGGCACCGCCGTCGGCACCGGGCTCAATGCAGAACCGGAATACATCCGCCTCTTCCCGGAAATCCTTTCCCGGCTGACCGGCTTTTCCTTCAAGACAGCGGACAACCTGATCGACACGACGAATACGACAGACTGCTTTGCCGATGTCTCCGGCGCGCTCAAGGTCGTTTCCCTTTCCCTCATCAAGATTGCCAATGACATCCGTCTCATGGCATCCGGCCCGCGCTGCGGCCTCAATGAACTGAAGGTGCCCGCCCGCCAGCCCGGTTCCTCGATCATGCCAGGCAAAGTCAATCCGGTCATTGCCGAAGTCCTCGACCAGACCTGCTACCAGGTCATTGGGAATGACCTTACCCTGACACTGGCCGTCGAAAACGGGCAGCTCGAACTGAACGTCATGGAGCCGGTCCTTTCCTTCAACCTTTTCCACTCCTTCCTCTACCTCACGAATGCAGTCACCACATTCACTGAGAAACTGCTGAAGGACCTCGAGGCGGATGAAGAGCAGTGCAAGAGCTGGGTCGACCACAGCGTCGGCGTCATCACAGCGCTCCTCCCGCATATCGGCTACGAAAAGTGCGCCGCGACTGCGAGGGAAGCTTACACGACAGGACGGCCCGTGCGGGAAATCCTCCTTGCAAGGAAGCTCCTCTCTGAAAGCGCGATCCAGAAAATTCTCTCGCCCTATGAGATGACCCATCCGGGCATCGCAGGCGGCAAGGACGCGCTGGCCCGGTAAGACTTACGAATCATTGATTCATCGTATATAATAGAATAAAAATAAAATAAAGGGGGATGTGACAAAATTCATCCCAACAAAAAGGGCTCTGCCCCGGATCATTTGGTCCGGGGCAGAGCCTTTCGTGTTATAATTTTTTACAATGAAAAATAACAACACTAGCAATCATTTTACCGCAGAACAAGGCATTTTGCCAATGTTTCCCTCTGAGATTCTCAATGTCGATGATCCTGTTTTAATGTATGACAGATTTATGGAGGAAATCGATCTTAAAAAGTACCTTCGTTACATACCGACGCGTGGCGCTGGCAGACCCAGGTATAATCCCGTCAACATGCTGAAAACGATCATCTATGGTTTCGCAGAAGAAGGATATTGCTCTTTTAGAAAACTTGAAGATAATTGCAGGGTTAATATCAGATATATGTACCTGATGAATTATGAAGCCCCATCCTATCGGACATTCTGTCATTTCGTGAAGGGCTTTCTTAAGTATTCTCTCAAGGATATCTTTTATTCAATTACGAAAGAACTCTGCGGCAAACTCAACGTGGATTTGCAGCATATATATATTGACGGTTCCAAGTTTGAAGCGAACGCAAATAAATACAGCTGGGTATGGAAGAAATCCGCTGAAAAATCCCGCTACAAGCTTTTTGCCAAGATTACCAGCCTTTTTGAGTTACTCAATGATGATCTTAAGTATGACCATATGAGTGTAAACATCAATACAGAATACGCTCCGGACTATCTGCGTCTGGTATTGGATAAATTAAAAGAAATCTGGCAGATTGATGAGACGGCCTTTGTTCATGGAAGCGGGCATCGCAAGTCCGATCATCAACGCAAGTATGAGCAGCTTAAGGCATATACATCAAAACTTGAAGAATATGTTGAGAAGATACAGATATGCGGTACTTCCAGAAACAGTTATTCGAAGACCGATACGGATGCAACATTCATGCGAATCAAGTCGGACTACATGGGAAATGATCAGCTTCTGCCTGCATACAATGTCCAAATAGGTGTTGCCGATGAATTTATTGCCGTAATTGATGTTAACCAGTATCGTTCAGATATGGATTGCTTCGTACCGCTGATGGAGGAATTCCACGAAGTCTATGGGGCTTATCCTAAGTATCCTGTGGCAGATGCAGGATATGGATCTTTCAACAATTACATCTATTGCGAGCAGCACGGTATGGAAAAGTATATGAAATTCCCCATGTACAAGAAAGAAACGAAAGACAAGAAATACCATACCAATCCGTTTCGGCCAATAAACTTTAGAGTTGATGAGAATGGAACCATCCGTTGTCCAAATGACAGGGCTTTCAAATTTATCTATAGACATCTGGTCAGAGGGAACTTATACGGCAGGCAGGAGGAAGTATTTGAATGCGAAGACTGCCAAGGATGCCCGCTGGCAGAGCAATGTAAAAAGACCCCGAAGAACAAAAGAATCTCATTGAGCAGAGAACGGAATAACATGTACCAGGAGGTTCAGGATAATCTGGAAAGCATCCATGGAGCCCTGCTAAGAATGAACCGGTCAATCCAGGCTGAAGGAACTTTTGGAATCATGAAACATGACAGATGGTACAAAAGAATCGTCAGAAAAGGGATAGATTCTGTAAAAGCCGAGTTATACCTGGTAGCACTTGGCTATAATTTAAGGAAATACATCACAAAAATAATGCGTATAAGGATTGCCGCCTAAGACAATATAATTAAAAGTCTTATGGGGGTAAGGGGGCTTACGCGCATTTTTACGTAAAAGGCTTACAGCAGAGCTAAAAATGATGAAATAAAGACGCAAAAAAGAGGCTGCAACAAAATGATTAACCATTTTGTCACAGCCCCTTTTATTGTGTATCGTGCATTACGGTTTGCACTTTTGAACGAAAGTCATTAAAATAATAACCATACTTCCGAAAGAGACAAGAAAAGAGGGGAATTCATGAAACTACGCGATAATCACCATATCGTACTGACCACGCCGGACATCGACCGGTGTCTCCGCTTTTATCATGATGTCCTTTCCATGGAAGCGCATGAAAAAGACGGGCAAATCTGCCTATACTTCGGTTCCTGTGAAATCACGCTGAAAGAAGGACTGACGGACTTTGCTCCGAGCGCTGTGCGCATAGGCATCATCAATCTCTGCCTCATCACGGACGATCCAATGGAAGACGTGCTCCGCGAGCTGGAAGAACGCCATGCACCGCTTGTGACCGGCATCGTCGATAGAAACGGCGCCCGCGGACCGATGAAGAGCATCTACCTCATCGACCCGGATGGAAATTTCATAGAAATCGCACGCTATGCGGACAAGACGCTCCGCAAGAAGCCGCACTTTATAGATGAGGACGAGCTCGCAAGCGAATGAGCCCGTCCTGTTTTATTGGGAAAGGAACACTATGACACCTCATCAGGCCAATCTGTTTTTCATTGCCGAATACGTCCTCACCATCCTGATCCTCGCCTTCTTGGCATACAGGAAGAACGCATTCGACTGGAGAAAGACCATACGAAGGAAAACATTCATCAAAAGGATGCTCTTCCTTATCCCCGTCGCCCTCATTGCCATCGGCATCATGACAGCGGCTTATCTGCTCCAGCTGCCGCAGATGACGACGCTCGTCATCATCACAGGCGCGCAGCTCTTCCTGACGCTCATTGCGAACGTCATCCTCTTCTCCTCCTGGTTCCAGCGCTACCGCGTCTACCCCAGGGGAAAGGAACTCGCCGCCGTCGTCGTCCTGATGTACGCCGTCGCCGACCTCTTCATGCCCTCAGGCATCAAGTACGGCGTCCTCGTCGTGGGCATCCTCGTCGGCTGCCTCCTTCCGGACTCATGGAAAGTAGACGACTAAAAATCCCCATCATCTGCAAAAAAGCATCTCCTCAAAACGCGCAGCTGCCGCGCCGGGGAGATGCTTTTGTCTTTGATAATACACATAAAAAAGTACCTCGTCGCCAACGCGTAGCGAATAACGCGTCTATGGTGACAGAGGTACCTTTTGAAGTCAGTATAAAAGAAATGGTGACAAATATCAAGAGACCATTTTACTGGATGACGTAGGTGCCGTTGTCTTCGAGGGTGCCTTTGAGACCGAAGAGGGCAGCTGCTTCGTTGGCATTAACGTAGAGGGAGCCGCCTTTGGAGATGCCCGGTGCTCTTCCGTACTTGGTCCTGACCTGCTGCCAGTTCGGGGACCATTCGGCACGGACGCCTGCCGCATTGGCGACGGGCATGACGGGGATGTAGACAGCGCCGTCTTTGCCGAGGGCCTTGTCGGAAAGCTTCGTTCCTTTGACGTAAAGGTCGTAGACTTTGGCGACGTAGTTCGGCTGGCCGTCGGAGGATTCGATGGCTTCCCTGACCTGGTCTTCATTCACGAAAGCAGAGGCGCCGTAAGGAGCGAGCTTATTTTCGATATCCTTGACGGTCAGCGGTTCTCTGTGGTAACCGTCGGGATAGACGTAGTAGGTCAGCGTCTTGTCCGGCTGCACGTGGATGACGACGCGTTCGTAGATGATGTCGACGGGAATGCCTTTGACAATGTGCGCATAAAGGTCTTCGACGTCTTTTTCATTGAGGCGGACGCAGCCATGGGACGCATAGGTGCCGATGGCAGAGGGGACGTTTGTCCCGTGGATGCCGTAGTTGCCGCCGATGCCGATCCAGCGGTAGCCGATCGGGCAGTCAGGGCCGGATGGGATTTCCACTTCCGGATGGTCCGGATCGATCCATGTCGGATTGATTTCCATATCGACGACTTTTCTTCTGCCGACAGGCGTCGGAGAGTCAGGCTTGCCTGGAGCGACCGGGTACATGCGGATGCCCACGTCTCCCTGATAGAGCGTCAGGAGGCGGCTGGCAAGGTTGATTTCTATGCGCTTGTCTTCAAAGGCAGGCTTCTTCTTTCCTTCCTTTTCGGTCGTTTCTGCCTTGGTCTCTGCCTTGGCCGGCGTGATTTTGACCTGGACAGGCGCTTCTTTTTCAGGCTCTGCCTTCACTGTCTCTGCGGCAGGCGCGCTGGATGTGATCGTAACAATGGGAGCCGGCGCTTGCTTCCCCTTACTGGATGCCGGAGTCTTGGCCTCAATCCCGATGACGGGCGAGAGCGCGATCACGATCGATGCGGCCAGAATGATTTTCTTCAGCAATGCAATTTCCCCTTTTTATGAAAACCCTTCCCGGGTATAAAGAAACGGATGGATTCCATGTCTTGCGACATATTGACAGGATACCGCAAAGGCGGCCCCGTGTCAAAGGAATGCATCCGTTATTTTTCTGTCAGAAATGAGGCCCTCCCGCGTGGCGTTTCTCACGCTCGCCGGTAAGCTCCTCAAGAAGGTTCGGCGGTGTTTCACTCTTCCACACCCAGTCAGGCGCTGCTTCTCCAGCCCTTTCCTTCGCCGCTTTCAGGTCGTAGTAGACCTGCCACTTGGCTTCGACGAGTTCATGGCCGGCCTGGCGCAGGAGGTAGGCCGGATGGAAGGTCGGCATGACGGGTATCCCGTGGTAGTCGATCCAGTGTCCGCGCGAACGGACGATGCCCGCGTCTCTTCCCAGAAAGAAACGGAGGGCGACTTTGCCAAGGCCGATGATGACCTTCGGCTTTACTTGCCGGATTTCTTCAGCAAGCCATATGGATCCGCAGAAATGGCCTTCCTCGATCGTCGGCGTGCGGTTGCCGCGCGGGCGGCACTTCACGATATTCGTCACATAGACATGGTCGCGCGTGATGCCGACGGAGGCGAGAGCTTTGTCGAGGAGCTGTCCCGACGGACCAATCAGGGGTCCGCCGTAATCATCTTCCACACGCCCGGGGCCCTCCCCGACGATCATGAGCGGAGCATCGGCCGGGCCTGTCGAAAGGACGGGGCCGAGGCCTCCCTCATCACGGAGATGGCAGCGATGGCAGGCTTCGATGGCGCGTTTGATTTCCTCATGCGACGCATACGACATCTGCCTTTCCCTTGCCAGGCGGTCTTCGGGATCCTCATGTCCGAATAAATCCATAATATTTCCCTCTTTCCAAGGTCAGGATCACTGCATATCGGGCGGCGGTTCCTGATTCGTGATTTCATAAAACAGCGTGAACTGGCCGGCGAAGTGGAGCTTCACAGTGTCGACCGGACCGTTTCTGTTCTTGGCCAGGATGATTTCCGTTTCATTCTTTCTCGGGTCATCATCCTCGATTTCACGGTTGTAGTACGCTTCGCGGTAAAGGAAGCTGACCATATCGGCATCCTGTTCCAGAGATCCGGATTCACGGAGGTCGGAGAGGAACGGCCTGTGGTCCTGACGCGCTTCGACGCTTCGGGAAAGCTGGGAAAGCGCGATGACAGGGACATTCAGCTCACGGGCAAGGCTCTTCAACGATCGGGAAATCTCGGAAATTTCCTGCTGGCGGTTATCCCCGCTTCTTGCGGCGCTCTTGGCCTGCATCAGCTGGAGGTAGTCGATCATGATGATGTCGAGCCCCTGCTCGGCCTTGAGGCGGCGGCACTTGGAGCGGATCTCGGAGACCGAGACGCCCGGCGTGTCGTCGATATACAGCGGCGCATCCATGAGGACGCTGGCTGCATTGGCGAGCTGGTCCCATTCCTTCTGCGTGGAAATGCGGCCGGTGCGGAGCTTGGCACTGTCGATCAGGGCCGTGGAGCAGAGAAGTCTCTGCACGAGCTGCTCTCGGGACATTTCCAGAGAGAAGAAGGCAACATGCTTGTGCGCCGAGGAAATACTCATATTCTTTGCCATATTGAGGACGAAGGCCGTCTTACCCATGGACGGGCGGGCAGCGACGATGATGAAGTCGCCCTTCTGGAAGCCGCTCGTCAGAGCATCCAGGGACGGGAAGCCCGTCGCAATGCCTGTGATCGTTTCCTTATTGCGGAACTTTCTGGAAATTTCTTCCAGCTCGTTCTGCACGGCTTCCCCGATCGGCGTGAAGTCGCTCTTTCTTTCATCCCTCGTGACTTCGAGGATGGACTTTTCCGCATTGTCCGTGATGTCTTCGACCGCATCCTGCTCGGAATACGCTTCCTCGGCAATGATGCCGGCCGCATCGATCAGGCGGCGCAGCTTGGCCTTGCCTGCCACGATATCGGCATGGCGGTCGACGGACTTCGGGGAGATGACATTCATGGGGAGTTCATTGATGTAAAGAACGCCGCCCACATCGTCGAGGCGCCCCATGCGCTTCAATTCTTCCGTGACCGTCAGGATATCCGCCGGCTCGCCCCTGTGGGACAAGTTCAGGATCGCCTTGAAAATGACGGCATCCGCCTCGCGGTAGAAATCCTCCGGCGTCAGCTTGTCCTCTGCCATAAGGATCGCATCCTTGTCGAGGAGCATAGCGCCCAGGACGGACTTCTCCGCATCCACATTCTGCGGCGGGACGCGGGACAGGATCATCGAGCTCGTGTCCGGCTTCGGTTCACGCCGAAAGTCTCCCTGGCCGCGTTTTTTTGTATCTGCCAAACCAATTCCTCCTTATACCGGCAAAGGCTCCTCGCCTGCCGTCTTGGGTGTCCTGACAAGCATCTTGTCGAGTACTTCCCGGATATTCTTCACCGGCGTGACGGTCAGGCCCAGGTGCCCTTCCTCGATATCCGAACGGTTTCCCTCCGGAATAAGGATGCCCTTCATGCCCGCCTGACGCGCGCCGAATGCTTTTTCATACACGCCGCCGACCGGCTTCACTTCGCCGGAGAGGGAAATTTCCCCTGTCACAGCATAGTCCTGCCGGAGCGGTATCTTTTCCACGGCTGAAATGATCGCCGCCGTGATGGCGCTGCCCGCCGAGGGGCCGTCTATATTTCCGCCGCCCACGATATTGACGTGGAGGTCGTAATCGGAAAGGACCTTGTCCGTGAGCTCGCGCACCACCGATGCCGCCGTTGCGACGGAATCCTTGGCCATGGAACCGGCCGTTTCATTGAAATGGATCGTCCCTTTTCCTTCTTCCCTTGCCGGGAATGCGGTCGCTTCGATTTCGACCGTGCTTCCCCAGTACCCTGCAACGCCAAGGCCGTAAATATGGCCGACCTTCGGCACGTCGCTTGCCACCTTGTCATACCACGGGGAGAGGCGGGATGCCATCGCTGTCTTCTTCATGAGATCGAGCGTGATGACAGGCGCATCGGCGCTCCCCTTCTCATAGACGGCAAGCCCGTAGGCATCCGCCAGAAGGGACACGGCCTTTCTGCCTTCCATCGTGTACTCGCTGATGAGGCGGGCGACGCCGTCGTCCAAGTGCACCTTCAGCTTCTCGGCTGCATGATTGACGATTTCAATGACATGCTCCGGCTGGAGCGGGTCGAAGAAAACTTCTGCGCAGCGCGAGCGGATCGCCGGATTGATTTCCGACGGGTCCCTTGTCGTAGCACCGATCAGGATGAAATCTGCCGGTGCGCCTTCCTTGAAAAGTTTCCTGATATATTCCGGGATGCCCGGCGCATCTTCATCATAGTAAGCCGATTCGAAATGAACCCTCTTGTCTTCGAGCACCTTGAGGAGCTTATTCAGCATCATCGGATCGAGTTCGCCGATTTCATCAATGAAAAGGACTCCGCCATGCGCATCCGTCACAAGGCCGGGTTTTGGTTCCGGGATGCCTTCATCCGCCAGATCCCTCTGCGCGCCCTGATAGATCGGATCATGGACAGAACCGATCAATGGGTTCGTCATGTCCCGGCTGTCCCAGCGGAGCGTTGTGCCGTCGCATTCGACAAATGGCGCATTCTCGCCAAAGGCCGTGAAAGGAAGCTTCTTCGCTTCGTCCAGGACCAGCCTTGCCGCCGTCGTCTTGCCGACACCCGGAGGCCCGTAAAGGATGAGGTGCTGCGGATACGGGGATGCGATGCGGGAAGCCAGCGCCTTCACGGCACGGTCCTGCCCCACGATTTCAGATAAGCTCTGCGGACGGACGACCTGCATAACCGTGGAAGTCAGCTTCACCTTGTCCATCGCCTCGAGCTTTTCCATCTTCTTCCTGTTCGCAGGAGACTCGCCCTCGCCCATTTCTTCTTCAATGATTTCCTGACGGATCTCATTCACATATTCCTGATGACGTTCGTCCAGACGATCAGCGATCTTTTCCTCGAGCTGCTTTTCCACCGCCTGGCGCGCCAGCATTTCTGCCAGCTTGTCCTCCAGTTTATCCAGGATGGCGGGGATC
Source organism: Dialister hominis (assembly GCF_007164725.1). Lineage (NCBI taxonomy): Bacteria > Bacillati > Bacillota > Negativicutes > Veillonellales > Veillonellaceae > Dialister > Dialister hominis. The sequence continues at coordinate 1,793,647 of NZ_AP019697.1, forward strand.
TCATCGTCAGCTGGCTGGTGCGTGTATTCGCGGCTCTCCAGGATGAGCCGCTCCATTCCGATCAGCCGGATTCGCGGATTCTCGTCATGAATATATTTCAAAGCGTTGAACCGGCTCGCCTGCACGATGATCTGTTCCGATCCGACAGCGCTGGCGTAAATGCTGTAAATCGCATTGATCTGGCGGTTCAGATCCTCATCGGAAATCCCGCTTCCATCGACGCGGTTCAAAAGCCGGCCCAGCAAATCTTTCACATCTTCCATCTTGGTATCCCCCCATTCTTTCAGCCGCATGCTGCGACCTCTTCCTACTATTTTACACCATAAGGGAGCATCTATGCATCTATTGTCAAATCTGCCCTCTTCCTATAAGATAAGGGAAACAAGGAGGCCTCATGGAACCACATTTCATAGACAACGAAGAAAGACAACGCCTTCGCGCGAAAATAGAAAAGGAAGTCAGCGCCATGGGCTACCCTCCCGAATTCGGCACCGCCCTCGCCGCCGGACTTGGCACCGAACGCGCCATGGGAAAAATGCTCCACTACCTCACCCATGCCGACATGCCGAGCATGGAAGAAATCGCCGACGAAATGGTCGCCATCTGCGACGACCGCTCCTTCTGGCGCGAAAAGAAAGAAGCGGAATTCTATCAGAACAAGTACAACGAAATGCTCTGGCAGAGCAAATTCGAAGACGATGAAGATGAATAAGAAACAGGAAATAGAAAATAGGAAAGGACTGCGGGAATGATTGCTCATCCTGCAGTCCTTTTTGCTTGCCTTATTTCCCTATTTCCTTATGCATCATGGATGACGAGGAGGGATTTGATGGCTTCTCTTCTGTCCATGGCATCGTATGCTTCCTGGATCTGATCGAGGGTGAATCTCTTGGTGAAGACTTTTCCTGGATGGATGGTGCCGTTCAGGACGGCGGGGAGAAGGATGTTTCTTACATAGGTCGTGACTGGTGCGACGCCGCCTCTAAGTCCTACGTTCTTCCAGAAGAGGATGGAGGTATCGACGTCTTCTCCGTGCGGTACGCCTACGCGTCCTACGATGGCTCCCGGGCGGCATACTTTGGCTGCTGTATCAAGCGAGAGCTGTGTGCCTACGCATTCAAGGGCAGCGTCGGCGCCGGATCCGTGGGTCATCGCCATGACTTTGGCGACAGCTTCATCGCCTCTTTCTGCGACGATGTCTGTTGCACCGAATTCAAGGGCGAGTTCCTGGCGGTCTACGTGGCGGCTCATGGCAATGATGCGCTTGGCTCCGCGCATTCTGGCGGCAATGACGCCGCAGAGGCCGACAGCGCCGTCACCCATGACGACGACGGTATCCCCTTCCTTCACTTCAGCCGAAGCGGCGGCATGGTAGCCGGTCGCCATGACATCGGCCAGTGTCAGGAAGGAATTGAGGTCGGCATCGGTGTAGCCCGAAGCTTCGCCCGGTACTTTGATCAGGGCCCAGCCCGCATTCTTGAAGCGGACATATTCTGCCTGATACCCTGCATTCATTTCCTGCGGCGCATTGAGGCAGTTGCCGTCAAAGCCGGCCTGGCACGCAGCGCACCAGCCGCAGCCGTGGGTGAATGAAGCGATGACGAAATCGCCTTTCTTGACCGTCGTGACAGCGCTTCCGACTTCTTCGACGACGCCGATGGCTTCATGACCCGTGAAGCTTCCATGCGGACGCGGATTGATGCCGCGGAACCACCAGAGGTCCGAACCTCAGACGCATGCACGCAGCACGCGGATCACGGCTTCATTCTCGCCTTCTACCTTCGGGATCGGCACTTCATTATTGACCTCGACACGTCCTGGTTCTACAAATACTCCTGCTTTCATCTCTATTCCCCCCTTACCGGCATTCCTGCCGTAACAAATGCATTCTTTCCTACCTTAAGTATAAAAAGAAAAGACAGCCGAATCAATTCAAATCCGGCCATCTTTCTATAAGAAAAACTTATGAAATTCTATATTCCTTCATCTTTCCGAATAGCAGCAAGGAGTCCTCTGCATCCGTCCAGAATATCCCGGTACGTTTCCTTGAAATCTCCCGTGTACCAGGGATCGGCAACCTCGCCGGGCCTGTCCGTGTAATCCATCAGGAGGTGCAGCTTTTCCTTCCGACCGCCCGTCAGAAGAAGCAGGTGTCGCCAGTTCTCCTCATCCATCCCGATGATGATATCATTTTCCTCATAATCCGCCTTCGTCATGCGGCGGGCTTTCCTCTTCTCGAAAGGCACGCCCATTGCCGTCAGCATCCTCTTGGCCGGCGGGTACATATCATTTCCTATTTCCTCCGACGTCATAGCAGCTGAGGAAACGAAAATTTCCTGAGAAAGCCCTGCCTTCTCCACCAGATCCTTCATGATGAATTCCGCCATCGGCGAACGGCAGATATTGCCGTGGCAGATAAAAAGCACGCGGTACATAGTTCCTCCTTTTGGCGGATTTCCGCCTGACTTCTTTTCTTCCAATATACCACATTTATACTACATTTTTAGATAGTATAGTAAAGATGGTACAGTAATTGCCCATCTCCTTCGATTTATCCATAACTCCTATAATAATATTATATAGCACCAATTACATTTTTTATGGTATCCTTTAGTTGTTGATAGAGATATTTGAATTACCCGACATACCCCCGTATGCAGGTCCGGGACGTCTCTCTCCCGGCATAGACAATCCCCCATGCAGGAAATCCATTCGGTTTCGATCGGGTTCATCACGGCTGCATCTGGCCGGAGCTCTGGAGGGAGGAGGGATGAAAGAAAGGTTCCTTCCCATCCCCAGGTTTCGCAGGCAAGGCCCCCACCTTCCTGTATTCAGCCATTGCCGCGCATGAAATCGTTTCAACTTTCTTCTATTGAAGAGGCCGGAGACCTTTCCGCTTATGATTGTGTTTTCCTTGGTTTCTGGATCGAGGGAGGGACGGCTTGCGAAGAAGCGGCGAACGTGCTTCGCCATTTGACGAACCGTCACATATTCCTCTTTGTCACGCTGGCAGCCGACCCGGAATCGGCGCACGCCATCGCCAGCATGCAAAATGCCAAAAACCTTCTCCCCTCGGACAGTTTCCCGAAAGGAACCTTCCTCTGCCGGGGAGCCGTATCGAAAGAGACGGTACGGAAAATGTTTGAAAAATATCCATTCGGAAATACGGAGACGAGAATCCTGAGTGAGTGCTGCCTCCTCTCAGGTTCAGCGAGGCATCCGAATGATGAGGATTTGGCCAAGGTCGAAACTTTTGCAAGGGTCATGTACCAGCATCTCAAGGATCAGTAAAAAGGAGGGAGAAATGAATCGATTCTTCCTTCTGAAAATGAAAAGGATGTACAGCGGGAAATCCCATGTACATCCTTTTTTTGTATCTCAATTATTTTCTTTTGCTTTTTCGATGGCCTTCAGGAGGAATGCCATGTTTTCTCCGAGGTTCTGCATGTTGGCCATGCCTTCTTTGTCTTTTTCGACTTCGCCCGGGAGTCTTCCGTAGGCCATGTTCCAGTAGGTCGATCCTGCCACGACCATTTCATGGTTCAGGAAGAAATGGTTCATGGTATCGATGGCCTGCAGGGGGCCGGCTCTTCTGGCAGCGGCGACGGCGGCGCCTACTTTGTGTTTCACGAGGCCCGGGTTCAGGTCGCAGACGACGGCCGCTCTTTCGAGGAATGCCTGCATGTTGGCGGATACATTGGCGGAATAGGACGGGGAGCCCAGAAGCACGCCGTCTGCTTCTTTCATTTTTTCGAAGACTTCGCGGAAGCAGTCGTTCTTATGGACGCAGTTTCCTCTTCCTGCGCATGCCCAGCACGCTTTGCACGGCTCTATGACGGTCCCGGCGAACTGGACGAGCTCGGTCTCGATGCCTTCCTTCTCAAGGGCTTCGAAGACCTTCCGCATCATGATTGCTGTGTTTCCGTTCTTTCTTGCGCTTGCACAGATGCCCAGTACTTTCATCATGCCATCTCCTTTTCCCATTCACGAAGCGTGGAAATGCCGGCTTTATCCGCCAGACTTTCCAGGCTGCTGATTTCATCTCCGGTCAGATGGATGTCCGCCATCTTTGCGGCTTCTTCTACCTGATAGACTTTCGTCACGCCGATAATCGGAAGCGTCCCTTTGGCAATCGCCCATGCGCCTGCGATCTGGGATGGCTTTGCTCCATGCGCCTTTCCGATTTCTCTCAATGCTTCGACGAGTTTCCCGATTTCCTTCCAGTACGAATTGTAGGAATTGCCGCGCCCTGTTCCTTCAGGAAATGGATGTGCTTCGTTGTACCTTCCGGATAGCGCGCCCTGCTCCAATACCATGTAGGAGAAGAATGTGATGCCATGCTCTTTGCAGTAATCCAGGATGCCTGCTTTTTCGGAGGAGCGGTGCAGGAGACTGTAATGGTTCTGGATGGCGGAAATGGAAAGTCCGCCTTCTGCCAGGATTTCCTGCGCTCTCTTGATTTCAGCAAGGTTATGATTGGAAACGCCAATTTTCCTGATCTTTCCGCTCTTGGCGAGAGGAATGAGGTCCTTCGTCCAGCGTTCGACGTCCATCGGGTTGTGGATCCAGTAGATATCCACGTAGTCCGTGTGAAGACGGGAGAGGCTTCCCTCCAGCATCTTTTCCATGGCGTCATCCCCGGGGCCTGCAATCTGCGGGGTGAATTTCGTGGAAATGAGGACATCTTCTCTTGGCACATCCTTCACGAAATTGCCCAGGATTCTTTCGGACGTTCCTTCTCCGTAGTCGGCTGCTGTGTCCCAGAGGGTCAGTCCTTTTTCCATGGCTTTATCAAAAACGGGACGGAGGTCGTCCTCGAAGTAGTGATTTCCGAAAACCTGGTCTCCGCCAGCCATGCCGGTGCCCCAGGACCATGCGCCCAGTGCGAGGGGCGGTAATTTCTTTTCTGTCATGTCGTTCACCTTCCATATTTCACTTAGGACTTTATTCTACTCATTTCCGCGAGATATTTAAAATACTCTTTAATTATCCCTAGATATTCATATTTCAAATATCTTCTCTTTCCTGTACAATGAAGAAATAAGGAGGTGTTCCATGGAAATCCGTGTATTACGATACTTTCTGGAAGTGGCGAGGGAAGAGAATATCACAAAGGCGGCGGCTTTTCTCCACGTGTCGCAGCCGACGCTGTCCCGGCAGCTGAAGGAACTGGAGGAGGAACTGGGCCGGCCTCTTTTCGTCAGGAGCAGCCACCGCATCCATCTGACGGATGAAGGACAGCTTCTCCGGAAACGCGCGGAGGACATCCTCGACATGGTAGACAAGACGGCCTCTGAATTCAAATCGCTGGATGAAATCACCGGCGGCGACATCCGCATCGGGTGCGCGGAATCGTCCGGGCTGTCCTTTTTCATGCATGCGGCGCGCGCTGTGCAGAAGCGCTACCCGAATATCCATTTCCATTTCTACAGCAGTGGGACGGATGCCGTGACGGAGCGCATCGACAAGGGTCTCCTCGACATGGCCGTCATCGTGCAGAGCGCCGATCTTTCCAAGTACAACTGCATCACTGTCCCCTACAAGGACCGCTGGGGAATCCTTGCCAGGGACGATGATCCGCTGGCCGGGAAATCCTGCATCACGCTCGATGAATTGAAAGACCTTCCTCTCATCGTCTCCCGTCAGGGCATACAGGAAGAACTGCTCTTCTGGTTCGGGGAAGAAACACCCCGCCTCCACATCGCGGCGACGTATGATCTTCTTTTCAATACGACGCTCATGGTGAAGGAGGGACTGGGCTACCCCATCGGTTTTGACAATCTTGTCCATACAGGAAAAGGAAGCGGCCTCGTCTTCATCCCGCTCTCCCCCGAGCTATCCTCGCCCATGCATGTCATATGGAAGAAATACCAGGCATTCACGCCGGCGTCAAAGATACTGCTGGAAGAGCTGGAGAAGGAGCTGAGGTGAGGGGGAGAAAAACCTTTGAGGATTGGAAAACCGTAAAACCAGCCTTCGGCTGTGGTAATCAACCCTTTTGAAAACCATAAAACCAAGGCTTCGCCTTGAGGAAATGCAACTCATCCGCCCCGTACACTAACTTATGAGACATTTGTGTTGCTACCGCTACTGTCAACTGGTATACGGCGCACCTTCCCTTCCAGGGCAAGGTCAAGGGCATTCTTCCCCGTCTGGGAAGGCGAGTATAGAAACCCATATAAAAAAGATGCACAGCGTTTTGTTGTGCATCTCTTTTTTGTTTCTTTTATCTTCTGCCTGGTTTTCTGAATCCGGGTCTTGGGGGTCTCGGGCCTTTGGGGCCTTTGCCTTCCTGTGCTTTGGCGATGGCTTCCTGGGCTTCGCCGCCTTTGCCCAGACGGCCGGTCTGGACGGAGGTTTTCTTGGCTGTCATGTACCATACGTGGAGTTTGTCTGTCTTGCCTTCTTTGATGCCCTTGGCTGTGGGATCGTACGGGTAGAGTTTCACGTAGTTGGACATGGATTTCTTCGCGTTTTTCTTGTCATCAGAGGAGACGAGTTTGATGTCCATCGCCAGTTTGATGAGGAATACGAGAAGAAGGAAGGGGTAGACGGCCAGGATGTAGATGTCCTCTACGTAGGCAAGGCCGATCATGACGAGAGCGCCTACGATGCTGAATACGCAGACGGCTGCTTTCAGCGTGAGGGATTTCCTGAACATCGGCTCCATAGCGGAGAGCCAGATGTTGCCGTTGGATTTGTAGTAGTGCAGGAATTCCTGGTTCTTGAAGTTTTTATCGCGGCTGTGGGCTGCGACGATCTGATCCACGATGTTCGTCACGTTCTTCTTCATCTGCAGCATGCGGTAGTTCAGAACGAAAAGGACGGTCGTGAGGATAATGACAAGGATGACTGTCAAATTCATGAATGGTGCTCCTTCTTTGGCTTTAGGTGTGAGAAATCCGCCCGCGTTGGCAGGCGGATCCTCATAAGCCTTCAGCTTTTTGATTAAAGTCCGAATCTGGCAAAGATTTCATCGACATGGACGAGCATCGGCTTGTAGTCGAAGCATGCCTTGATTTCTTCTTCGTTCAGATACTTTCTGACGTCTTCGTCTTTGCAGAGGTTTTCATAGAAGTCTTCACCCTGCAGCCAGCGTTTCATAGCGTTTCTCTGTACCCAGCGGTAAGCGGTGTCTCTGTAAGCGCCTTTGGCAACGAGGGCCAGGAGTACTCTCGGGCTGTAAATGAGGCCGCCGGTGAGGTTCAGGTCAGCCATCATCTTTTCCGGATAAACGAGGAGCTTGTCGATCAGGCTGGTCGTCTGGTCCAGGATGTAGTCAAGAGCGATGGTAGCATCCGGAATGATGACACGTTCTACGGAAGAGTGGGAAATATCTCTTTCATGCCAGAGCGGAATGTCTTCGAATGCCGGTACGCTGTAGCCTTGGATGACTCTTGCCATGCCGCAGATTCTTTCAGATTTGACCGGGTTTCTCTTATGTGGCATTGCGGAGGAGCCTTTCTGTTTCGGGCTGAAGTATTCTTCTGCTTCTCTGACTTCGGTTCTCTGCAGGTGGCGGACTTCCAGAGCGATCTGGGAAAGAACGCCTGCAATGACGCCGAGTGTGGAGATGTATTCAGCATGGTGATCGCGCTGAACGACCTGGGTAGCTACGACTTCAGGAGTGAGGCCGAGTTTCTGGCATACGTAGGTTTCTACGAATGGATCGATATCCGCATAGGTGCCAACGGCGCCGGAGAGTTTGCCGACTGCCATTTCTTCAGCAGCACGTTTCATTCTTTCGATGTTGCGGAGGGTTTCGGAGTACCAGAGCAGAATTTTCAGGCCGAAGGTGGTCGGTTCAGCATGGACACCGTGTGTTCTGCCGATGGTTGGTGTGTACTTGAATTCCACAGCTCTTCTCTTCAGAACTTCTGCGAGTTTTTCCAGATCGGCAATGAGGACCTGGGATGCCTGTTTGATCTGGACATTGAGTCCGGTATCCTTGACGTCGGTGGAGGTCAGGCCCATGTGGATGTACTTGGCTTCATCGCCTACGTATTCGCCGACGTTTGTCAGGAAAGCAATGATGTCATGGTTGATTTCATGGTCGATTTCATGAATGCGGTCTACGTCGAAGTTTGCCTTTTCCTTGATGACCTTTACTGCTTCTTCAGGAATGCGGCCCAGTTTCGCGTTTGCTTCGCAGGCTGCGATCTCGACATCCAGCATTGTCTGCCATTCATTTCTTTCGTCCCAAATCTTGCCCATTTCAGGACGTGTGTACCTTGGAATCATTTAAATATCCCCTTTCGGTTGACCAATGCGGGCGCAAATTTCACGACCCACGACTACGCCGGCTGCGGAGGCCTGTGCAAGACCCCTGGTGATGCCGGCTCCATCACCAATAGCAAAGAAATTAGGAATCACTGTTTCAAGCTTGTTTGACAGCTCGATCCGGGAGGAATAGAACTTCACTTCCACGCCATAGAGAAGCGTGTGGCGTGAATTGGCTCCCGGCGCTACCTTATCCAGCGCTTCGAACATCCCCATAATATCCTTTAAGAAGCGATATGGCAAGACCAAAGATAAATCTCCCGGTGCAGCAGATGGCATTGTCGGCTGGACAAGGCCTCTCCTGATGCGTTCCGGCGTCGAACGGCGTCCGTCGCGAAGGTCGCCCAGACGCTGTACGATCGGGCCGCCGCCCAGCATATTGGCAAGGGATGCGATGTACTTGCCGTATTCGATCGGTTCATGGAAAGGTTCGGTGAACTGCTTGGAAACAAGGATCGCAAAGTTTGTATTCTGGCTCTTCTTATTCGCATAAGAATGGCCATTGACCGTCATGAGGCCATTGTTATTTTCCGTGACGACGAAGCCGTACGGGTTCATGCAGAAGGTGCGGACGCGGTCGTCGAAGTCTTCGGAGAAATAAACGAGCTTGGACTCATAGCAGAGATCGGTGATCGGTTCATAAATTTCAGCCGGAGATTCTACGCGGACACCGATGTCGACAGCATTCGACTTCGTCTTGAGGCCCAGTCTCTTCGCCTCGCCGGCAAACCATTCAGCACCGTCACGGCCCGGAGCGGAAACGAGGTACTTGCAGTGGTACGTTTCTCCGCCAGCCACAACACCAAGGGCGCTGCCGTCCTTATCCGCCAGAATCGTGTCGACCGGCGTCTTAGCGATGACAGTCACATTATTCGGCAGGCTGTCTCTCATATGGGAGAGGATTTCGCTGTTCACGTCCGTCCCCAAATGACGGATGCGGGCAGGAATGAAAGCCAGGTCAGCCGCAGCTGCCTTTCTCTTCAGCGCATGGAGTTCCTCCAGATGCTCATCCCCGTAGACCTTCCTGTCTGCCCCGCCGAACTGGCAGTAAATGGAATCTACGTAGGAAATCAGGCGGGACAATTCGCCCTTATTCATGTAATCGTCCAGATTGCCACCGTAATCCGTCGTCAGCGTCAGCTTCCCGTCAGAGAAAGCCCCCGCTCCGCCCCAGCCGGAGACAATATTCGCGCGCCTGTCGCTCGCCGGCGCCGTCCTGTTCTTGTTCAAAGCGATACGATCGCGGATATCCAGCCCTTTTTCAAGAATCAGCACAGAAAGGCCCGTATCTGCGATTTCCAGCGCAGTGAAAATCCCCGCAGGGCCTGCACCAATAATAATCACATCATAATTCTTAGCCATGTAACGCACTTCCGATTTCATCAAATCCGGCGAAAAGCGCCGTTCCCGCCCGCCTCTGGGAAAACAGGCAACAAAAAAGCCCCGCATGGGGGCCGGATCATCTGTAAAAGATTATCCCTTTTTTTATTTTACAGAAGTGAAGAAGGAAATGCAAGGGAAAAGGAAATCTGAAATCGCTGAATGCAAAAAAGGATGGTGAAGGAAATCCTCCCTCATCATCCTCTTTTTATTTTTACTTCATTAGTCGTCGTCAACGAAAATCTGCTGTGCTGCCTTGTAGCTCAGGGAAATATCCCCGATCGGCGTGGAAAGAAGAATCGGACCTTCGTACGGTTCCTTCTCCTTCACAGTCACTTCCATGTCGATGCCGATATTCTTGCCCTGGACATAATCCATCAGCGTGTAATCTTCCATGACACGGCGGATGTGGCTCATCTCGCCCACTTCCAGATCGCTCAGGAGGCGGTGCGTAATGCCGGAACGGCTGCCGTCCTTTCTCGGGATCGGATCACCGCGCGGTGTGTGGACCGGATGATCCAGGAAATTGTCCAGTCTTTCAGACAATGGTTCCGTCGTCTGGTGTTCCAGACCCTCTGCGATTTCATGTGCCTCGCTCCAGGAGAAATCCAGTTTCTCTACGAGGAACACTTCCCACAGAGAATGATAACGCAGCAGGCGGCCTGCCTCGCGGCGGCCCTTCCTCGTCATCTTGCTGCCCTTGTATGCCGTATAGTCCACATACCCCTGCTTCTGCAGCTTCGTAATCATTTCACTAACAGACGGAGGCGATACATGGAGCATGTTTGACAGTTCCTTGTTCGTCACCAGCTCATGGGATTCGCTGATGAGATAAATCGCTTTCAGATAATCTTCCTTGCCGGATGTCATTTTCTTTATACCCTCTTTCTCTCATCATCACCGGGAAAAATAGTCATTCCCTAAATTTTTATACCGATACTCTTGTTTAATTTTATTATATGCCATCCAGTAATTTTTTTACAGTATAAAAATTGATTTTTGGGAAGAAAATCGAAATATAAAGCGGCATCTTCTTCGAAAATTACAGGTTAACCATAAAATGTTAAATAATTAATAAACAAATCTTTATACAGGTTAATTCAGAACAATTTCCATTTCAAGTGCCTTATTCCCCGATATTTTCGAAAGAAATAAAGAGTGCAGAACCATTTCTCTTCGATTTCAGGCCGCTTTCCTGCGTTGACAATCCCTGCCATCCACTTTATAGTAAAAGATACCCGTTTCCATTTTAGCCATGATAGAAAATTTCCTTTTATCAGGCTGGAATATTTTCTGAATCATATGATTCGACAAAGGAGAAGTATATGAAGAAACTCATCGCAGCAGCAATCCTTTTCTCGGCCCTCTTTGCAGGCGCCCAGACCGCATCCGCTGATGTCTATGTCAATGGCTACCGCAATCAAAACGGCAACTACGTCCAGCCTCATCACCGCACGTATCCAGATGGCAACCCAAACAATAACTACAGCCACAGAGGAAACTACAATCCCTGGACAGGACAGCCAGGAGACAGATAACCTGGAATGAAAAAGAGAAGCCTCTTCACGAGACCTCTCTTTTTTTATTTTTACTATTCTCTTCTTCCTGCCTTGATGCGTTTCAGGATGTCGCTCCCGATTTCCAGATTCAGGTACGCATAGCAGTATGCATTCAGGACGAAAATCAAAGCCACCATGATGATGCCCGACGTCGTGAAGACTGTCTTGCCGGGATCCGGGTCGAAGCCGAAAATCTGGGACAGCGGCTGCCATGCCCAGCGGACGAACGTCACCAGACGGTCGATCATCGACGAAAGCGCATCTGCGATTCCCAGAATATAAATGGAGAAAACAATCTTGTACGACATTTCCACGATATAGGCAAGCGCTGTCAGGTTCAGCGTCTTTGCATACGACAGCTTATGGCGGAAACCATACCCCATCGCAAGACCGAGAGCCGCCGCATAGAAAGCCGTCGTCAGCCCGATTTCAGGTCCGCCGAACATATTCACGATCAGAACCTCAGCCACGCAGGTGCCAAGTCCCCATTTCATGCCATGGAAATCACAGATGATGGCAATCGGCACTGCCGCCGCAATCATCGTGACGAAAACCAGGAACGGCGCCAAAAGCTTCAGCAGCACCAGGAGCGCCGCAATCGCAGCAGCCGCCGCTGCCTCCGTCAAATACTTCGTTCTTCTAACAGCAGGATTCACGTTTTCTCCTCTCCGAAAGAAGCCGCCATGGCCTCCTTCTCCTCTTTCTTCATACGTTTCAAACGGTATTCCATCGAACGGGCCTCATGCTCCGTTCCCCACTCACGATACCACGCCAGAACCACAGGAAGCCGGCTCCTCGTATACCGCGCGCCCTTCCCGGAATTATGCACTGCCACGCGCCGATGCACATCATCCACCGTGAATCCCGTATAAAGACTCCCGTCCGCGCACCGCACCATGTAAGTGAAATACTTCCGCTCTTCCTTCTCCGTCGTTTCTTCGCTCATGTCCGTTTCTTCTCATTACCACAGGAAAATAATATCCTTTATTATACCATGGAGTGCATAGAGGAAATTCAGGGATGATTGCTGTCATTAGTAATCGGAATATACTTCATCACCTCTGACACGCATCCTTCCAGGTCTTTCTTGATGTCTGTCTCCCAAAAGCGAAGAACCAGCCATCCCATTTCCGTTAAATTATCATTAACCTCTTTATCCCTTTCGACGTTTCCTGTTAATTTTCTTTTCCAAAAATCCTTATGCGTGTCAATGTGATTCGTCAGGGATTCCAAATTCCTTCCATGCCAAAAATCCCCGTCAACAAAGATTGCAATATGGCTTTTAGTTATGGCAATATCAGGTATTCCTGGCAAGCGCCTGTCATTTTTTCTATAACGGACACCCTTATGCCAAAGTGCTTTTCGTAATAGGATTTCTGCTTTAGTGTCACGGTTCCGAATATGTGTCATATTCTTATGCCGCTGTTCTTTTGTCAAGACGTCCAATGAGTCCGCCCCCCCGTTTTTGCAGGTGTCTATAGCAAAAACCGGCCCTTGCAGGACCGGTCTTGATAACTAAAAATGAAGTTCAGTTTGTGCCTCTTCCTTGTTTCCTTTTACTTTCTTCTCATGATAAATATCAAAATCTCTTTGGTATGAATCAGGATGCACAAAGCACTCATTAATTGCCTTAGCCAGGGAATAAGCAAGTCTTACAGGTACCGCATTCCCGATTTGCCGGAAGATTGGGCCAAATGCGGGCTTTCCCGTCGACGTTTCAAAATGGAAATTATCAGGAAATGTCTGCAATCTGGCTGCTTCACGCGGTGTAATTGACCGGTTCTGTTTAATGTCCGGATGAATAAAGAAGTGACCGTCCTTGGATAAATGTGCGACAACCGTCTGTGCATATGAAAGATTATCTGCAACGACGTTGAATCTGTCCAGGAAAGAAGTGGTATTCTTATGAGTCAACATTTCTTTAGGAAGGTCCGTATATTTCAGGCGCGTTTGATTTCGATTCCATGCCTCGACAACCCTGCGGTAAATGTCTTTATCATGATCATTGACATATCTGGCATAGTGAAGAGTGACTTCTTCCTCATCCTTTTCTTTAATTCCGGCATCATACAGATATTTGCCTTCATAATGTCTGGTTTTAGTAGGAAGCGGCGTTCCTTCATTTGCGTGAAGCGGAGGCAGGTCGTTAAATATTTCACTGACGCAGATTCCATCCTGCTCTGTCGGATGACGTTGAACTAATGGATAGAAGCCATGATCGTCCCCGAGTTTTCCTATCAGAATTAAACGTCTTCTGCTTTGTAGAACACCATAATCAGAAGCAAGAAAAATTTTTGTTTCGACTGAATAGCCGCATTCTTTGAATGTTCTGCACATTGCATCAAAATGTCTTGTTCCATCAGGTTCTTTGGCAGATAGAAGCCCCAGAACATTTTCAAAGAGAAAATATTTTGGTTTATATCTGCGCAAAAATTCTGCATAAATCTTATACAGGTAATTCCTTTCATCACCAATCATATTATTGGCATCTCTGGAACGTCCCGCCAGAGAATAAGCCTGGCATGGCGGTCCACCTATAATCAGATTAATTCGATTGTCTCCCAGACGTCCATCAATTTTGTCAAATATTTCCTCTAAATTATCTTTGGACATCTGATAATTCATGACCGACTCAAGAACATCTTGCGGTATTTTTGCATAAAAGGAATTTCGATCTATACGTCCATGAAGGTAATCGTGATAAATATCCAGTCTGCCCTGCTCTTTAAGCCAATGATAGGCAGCTCTTGTTTTCAGCGTGTAACAAGCGGCCTTATCCATTTCAATATGAGCTGCAGGACTAAATCCTGCCATAACGAAGCCTTCCGATAATCCGCCAGCGCCGGCAAACAAATCCAGAAATTTCATCACATCACCTCCTCTGCAATGTTTTAACCACTGGTTCATTATACCAGGGCTGAAAGTGGAAATAAAGTCCTAATAATGTCTGCGTCTCCACGATATCAGTCCGGATAACTTTCCTCTTTGGCTTTCTGTAAAACCTCCATAATTTTGACTGCCTGCTTGTCACTAGGCACCTTGCCACTTGTTGAAGCAATTTTCAGGAAACTAATATCCCTGTCATTGAAAATATGGTTTGCTATTCCCCAATCCATAACCTTTTTCCAGTTAGCAGTGCCGTAGTTATATACATCAATCAGTGCGGTTGCCTTGTTTATTTCTTTTTGTTCTTTTTCAGCCGCTTTATTCCGCTCTTTTTCCAATTCTTCCGGAATGAGTTCGCTCACGAATTCTGGTGTAAGACCAACTTTCTTATCCTTTAATCCATCCCAGCAAGCAGCCCTCTTTGCCCATTCAGTGACATTGTCTACGCCTCTTGACGGATCCAGCAATGTATCATTCACAATTCTCGAGAGTTCCTGCAGCTGCGTTCTTAAATGAGCGCTTACACTCTGTTTTAACCAAATATCTTTGAAATTTAAAACATACCCTGGATGTTCCTCTTTAATCAAATAGAAGAGCCAGCCCATTGTATAGGCATCAATTTGGGCTTTATAACCGGAGTTATACCAAGGTGCATGACGTACTATGTCATCAATGGTCTTAAACAAAATATCTAAGCAAATGATTTTTGTATAAAATTCATCATTGAAAACCGCTTCATGATTTTTCCATTCATCAGCAGCCCAATTCGCAAACTGTATAAAATTCTTCTGTGCTCCTAAGCTAACCTTATCCGGCTTCATTTGGTAAAGATTATAGTATTTAGACAGATCCGTCTTAGTAATGACTTGTTTGGGAGGATTTTCCATGCGGAACTTATCCTTAGCAGATTTAGTCATTTTAGCCTGATCTTGTTTGTACTGACCACGTATGCGCTCATAATACCAGTGTGTTCTGTATTGATTACCGTTTACTGCAGGTGCCAATAAACGACGTGATATCTCTTCCATACGTATATGGAATGGTGAGTTAGAGAAGAAGTCCGCTTCACTAACTTTATTCTGACTATTGGCATATCTTGAAATTTCAGGAATCAACACCGCAGCATCTTCAGGATCTACAACAGACAATTTCATCGGGACAAATATATTTTCCAAATTGTTGGCTCTTGCCTTATCGACAATAATAGCATTAGCCAATGATGCTGTCGTCTGACCGCCATTTACTATCTGCAATCCGGTAATTTCGGTAATCAAAAGCGAGTGTGTTCCTGGTTGTGTTGAAATATTATATGCGGTTGCGGCTATACCATTGTTATATGCAAAAAATTTACCTGGTTCATTAAGTATGGTATTGCGGATTCCCTTATTGACTTTCCCTTTTGCAGTCAGGAATGACCGAACATTCCCTTCCAGGAGCCTTCCACCGTATTTATTATAAATATCAGCCAGTACCTTGCCTGGAATGTTGCACAAATACGCGGTATAATCATCACCTTTGCTGGCTTCCAGACATGGAATCCCGTCAACGCCGAAATCTTCCAGATTGATAACAATATCCTCTTTCCCCGACTTTGACTCAATTAATCCTTGCAGGCGGGTGATATCCCAGATAAAATATTCTGTTTCTGCATCTTCAAGAGTAGCCCCCTGAATATCTTTGATTCGACTACTCATTATCATATCTGTCAAAATATAAAATTTGAATTTTGATACCGTACTGTACCGTTTTGATATATCATAAGCCAGCCCGTACCCTGCAGAACTTTCTTCCCCATTCTTTAGAATAAAGCCATTTCTTGAATCTCTAACGAAATTCTTCATCCTTCCAAAAAGTGTTTTGGAATCAGTCACATTCAAAGTTTTGGGCTGCGGGCTGTCATCAAACTGGCACAGAAATAGACCCAGGCAGTCCTCCAGCTCATCATAATAATACCCATCAAGTTGTAGTCGTGCATTTCGCGAGCCGGTACTTTCGTATTGCAATAGATTGAAATCGGTAAACTCTTCGGCATCTATTAAGATTTGAACATATTTATTCAAAAACTCTTCCTTTGGATTTGAATCATTCTGCTCACTATCTAAGTGGACATCCTGTAAAAATCCGTTCCTGAAATCATAAACGCTTTGTGCCTCTGTACTCATGTCGCTGACCCGCCTTTTCTGAATCTGTCAATGGCCGAAAGTGATAACTGATACTGCACTTTTGTAATTGCATTGGGTAAATTTTTCCGCCTTATAGCTGGAAAATCGCAGTTAACCTCATAATGATTCTGCTGTTCAAAACGGTATACACATCCATCATAATATGGATTCGGATAATATCCGGCCTCTAACATCTTTCCCTTAAACGAAAATCTGAGTTCCGGATCGTTCTCCAACTTTACTAAAATCCTTTTATATAGTCCATTTAATGTACAGCCAGATGAATCTTTGGGCCCTGTTGGACTTACTTTCATTACCACCAGTTCGCCTGGGACATCAGTATCAAGCTGATCAATGGAAGATATACTAACAACCTCTGCATCGGCTGATACAGTTTTCACTTCAAACCAAGTATTTTCAAGTACAAAATCCTGTTTAGCAAAATCAGGTCCACTCCAGGACAGTACGGCATCTTTTAATCCATATTTTGGCATCATAAAGTCTTGGAGAAATTTCATTTCTCCCAGTAAGCCTTTTATTCTCTCAGTTGAAAGCTTGGTCTTTCTGCCTGAGGCCATAATTTTTAGCCACTGCTCGTATCTTTTTTCAAGAAACGAAACAGCCTTTCTTTCTGAGCTGATATGCGCCGAAGATTCCGCCATATCCATGCAAAACTGGCAAAAAACATCAATTAAATCCGGCTCGTTCAGTGAGAAGGTAAGTGCCCATAATTTATCTTTGCGCCGCCCTACCGTAACATCAATAGCCCCTGTAGATTTCAAAACTTCTGGGGAATACTGCGTCACCAAAAGCAGCATGGGACGCCCTTTTTCATCTAAGCCAATGAACAAACTTCTATTAGGGCAAGTGTCAATACGTGAACAGGTATCATTTTTGGTGAAAGTACTAAATATATTTTCCCCATTCATTTTCGATACATCTCCTAATCTTCCTCGTAGTTCTCAGAAATATCATCATCATCCAAATCGCCATCTTCTTCCAGCATCATTCGCTGCATGGTTTTATTAATTTTATATTTATGTCTGACAGGAGTATGACCTTTGAGGAACGGAATGCCGACGCTAAGACCAATTACCGGTACTTCCGTATTTTCTATCAGCTCAATTTTTTCCGGTGTATCATTATCTCGATTTCTGGAGTAAAGTTCTACCGGATAAATAACTAACATCGGATTTCTTTCAATACCTTCGTCAAAATAGGATTTTTCACTTATCAGCTTCCTTCCGCTGCTCTCTAAAGACTGAAGCATATCTTTAGTTAATCCAGCTCTTGCCATCCCTTTATCTCCCAAGCGGGCCTTTGCTCCGGAAACTTGTATCACTTTTTGATCTTCTTTGTAGACAAAGCCACGGAGTACAGGAGATAGTTCAATTCCTCCCAACTGAATTGTAGTAGAACCCGATTTCGCAGCATCAGTCTTAGCTAACTTATCAGATTTCGCTTTTCTGCCTGTTGCGATTGCAATATCCCATTTCCCAAGTTCTTTTTCTGAATCTTTGATTATTCTGCAAAGCTCTTCCGTCTGAAAATCCATATTCCTTAAATCACTTTTATAATTTCCCAGATAATGTATTACTTTTTCGGCTGGAACATTAAGGAACTGCGGATTGGCTAAAGCAAGATCATCATTATTTCGCTGCATTTCGTATTGACTAGAAATTTCTCTAATAAAGTCCTCGGTTAAGTCCCGATTATCATCTATGTATTCTGTGTTTAAGTATTTAGTTTCGACAACTTCGCCACTGATTACAATGGTTCTCTCATAGTCTCCAGCAGTCCTCATTTTATTTCTGGCAGTAACCATTAATGCAGTTTTGTCCTGACGTACACACAAGCCAAAATCTTTTGGAGTCTTTCCTTGATCTCTCATTACAAGGATCTTATTTCTCAGTTCCTCGGTGGCTACAGTAATTTGTGAATACCAATTTCTGGATTCATCAGACATCCACACACGGCAAAGATCATCATAGTTGTTCCTATAACCAAACCAACGACCCATCTGCATAAGGGTGTCATACATCTTAGAATTTCTATAGAAATAACTTGTGCAAAGTCCTTCAAGGGTTAATCCTCTTGACAGACTGAGTCCGCCAACAGCAATCAGTCTTAATCCTGTTTCCTTATATTCATCATAATTCAGTTTCTTTGTGGCATTTCCTTTATGAATAGACTCAACCTGAATTGGAATTACCGCCGCTTTGAGTCTCTTTTGGATTGTGTCCCAAGAATAAGTTATTCGACTTTTTTCACCATCTACATGAAAATTCAGGAATTCCTCTTCATAAACTTCTTTCAGATTTTGGAATTCTTCATGTTCCAGTGCACGCTTCCCCATCTTGTAATAGCTTTCTATTGCATTTTTATAGTCTTCCACAAAATTGTAGACCTGTCTTTTTACTCTATCCTGGACATCCGTAAACTTTGAAACGTTTATCATCATTGTACGATGAGCCTTTGTATCTCCACGAATATCTCTTATAGCATTTGCCAGGAAGAAGGATAATATGGCACATTTAAGGCTCTTTGGCATATCTTCTTTAACCGGGTGAAAATTGATTTTATGTCTCAATGGTAAATATTCTTCACAGTCATCATTATCTCTTAATATACATGCGTATTTACCGACAGAGCTGCCGTCATCAACCTCGTCCTCATCAAGAAACATGGATTTAGCGCCTATATAATTTGATGGTGTCGTTAATGCATAAATAAAATTTTCAGGAAAAAGATCATCCCCAATCATCTCTTTTTCTGAATCTGGATCTATAAAAATATTGGCATAGGGCGTAGCCGTAAACCCTACATAACTTGTTTTAGAAAATAATTCAAGCAGTTTTCGAATAGATTTATTTATCGCAGTTGGATCTTCTGATGTTTTAGTGTTAATTGATGCATTATCAGCCTCATCATCAATTAACAGCATGGGAAGCTCAATCTTTCCACTTGCTGATTTATTATTTCTGGTAAGCCATTTTACCAAATTATTTAATATCCTATTATTTTTCTTAAGAACAAAAATGACAGGACATTTTAATTGATCAAGCTGGCCAATAATGGCTTTAGCCGTTGAAGCCTTAAAATCTTGTTCTCTCGTCGTTACGGTCCATACCTGGGCATCTGATCCATATAAACCAACCCCTATGTGTCCCGAAACCTGATCACTTTTAGGTGACGAAACGCTATCAGCGCCAATAAATCCTAAATCAATACGTTCCTGTGTTTGTGACCTTAATTTCTCTATACTTCCCGTAAGCAGTATAAAAATTTTATATCCTGCATCAGCAGCTTTGTTGATTAAAGCAATATAATTAGACGTTTTTCCTGATTGAACTTCTCCAATGCATAACCCTCTAACAAGAAAATTCCCTGATTGTTGAGGATTTCCAAGCTCGTCCATCATCTCATTAGTAGCTGAATTAAGTTCCCTGATAACCGGAAGTACCCAGCCACTCATTTTAAGGTATTTTTCGTATCTATTCCAAAACTTAGGATCAATTTCTGCTCTTGCGGAGCTATACCATGGAGCATGCTCTTTTGCTACGACATAGGTCCCTCTGTCTATGTGAATCTGAAAAATCTTCTGAAGCTCCCTTATTACTTCTTGTTTCTGTCCATCAGTCAATCCCCCTGGGATAAGCGCTGAGACTGAGCACTTATCCACTTCTTCCTTTATCTTTTCCTCGGTTGGATTTTCATCCTTACCTAACATATACTGAACAATTGTCATAACATCTTTCTGCGCATCAGTCATCCCCATATACCTCCGCTATTTTATTTATAACTTCAGGATGTTTCGCAAAACGTTCCATATGTCTCATCGCCTCGATAAAAGTAGGAATATCCTCGCCGCAGCTCTCCATATCATGAACCATTGATAATGCCCTATTATAGAGTTCCTTCTCATTATCTTTATCTTTATCGTCTATCATTTTCTCTTTAGCCATACGATAATATACATCGTGATAAGGAAATTCCTCTTCAACCATTTTCAGCATATTTTCAAGAGCATCCGCCTCATCTTCACCCAAATGGTTCATAAGCGCTTTTAATGACGGCATATTACGATTAATCTGATATCGGATTTTTCCCCTGTCATCACATACATCCCATGTATGAATTAAGCCATCATCTTTTTTGGGATTTCTTCCTCTATATTTGATTACCTTTTCACTTTTCCCCATGGCATCTTCGATAACGTTTCGCAACTTATCCCTGATCATATGCGGAATATTTGCTTTCGATTTTTTTACATCAATTCCCCATAAAGTATCTAATGTATTAGGAATATCGACACGAATCCTGGCAAGTTTTCCTACTTCACTTTGGCTGATAATTCTAAACCAGGTTCCCCATATAATTAATCGTTTATTTCTATAGACATAAAATCCCTGGCGCTGCCGGATAGATTCCTTTCCGCCCAATGCATCTATATCCTTTTTCCTTAATTTACTGATAATTGGAAGGATGAATGGTTTAACCAAAATCTGTTCATTACCAACAGGTATCGGATAGTCGGCTAATCGCTGGGTCGCCGGATGATTTTCCAAAAAGGGGTCGATCCCTTCTACTTCATCATTATTGAAGAATATCCTGATTTTTTTTATACCAGGCTCATTCCCCCTTATAAAACGATGGAATACGAGCGCGACGTGTTCTCTGGCCGCCTTCACCTTTTCAAGAAATGCCGTCCCAAAATCTCTCCTTGAATCGCTGCATTCCGTACGAAGATAATCAAATTCCTGCCAAACCACCACAGTCCCCGTATCATGATCCTTTAAATAATCATATCCTAACATTCCTTTAATTTCTTTTTCAGAAAATCTTTTCAGAGCCCAATTATTTTTTTGAATTATGTGGTCCAAATCCCAACTCGCCGCGCTGATGATTCCACTCTTCTTCGTGATAACCGTCATCTTTCTGCATTGGGACATTGAAGCCATTTTCATCCCCAGCCCGAATCGTCCCATATCATTCTTACCACGCGTTTCCAATGAACTCTGACTCCCATATCTCATGGCATTTTCCAGTTCATCCGCTGTCATTCCGCATCCGTCATCAGCAATACAGAAAAAAGGTGAGGTTGTTGAATCAAAAGTTATATTCACTTCACGTGCACCAGCACTGATACTGTTATCTATAATATCTGCAACAGCCGCTTCAAATGAATAACCGACTGATCGGGTTGATTCAACGAGAATGGGAGCATATGGAACAACGATCTTATCTTTCATTACGGTATCCTCAATAATCTCAATAAAGCTAAGAATTAAATAAAGACATGATTAATATAAGTTAATTTAATTATAGCACAGGGATAGGACTGATTCTGTCATATGTATGATCCTCTACGATTTATTACATGAGTTTTAATCAAAACTTTTTAGGTTATTCTCCTTAAATTGCAAAGGCATTATAATCTTTCACAAGAAAAGATTTCTTCAATCAATGTATGAAAAATACAAATCTGTCTTTAAAGGAGTTGTTTAATATGAGCAACCTTGGTCTTACGTTTGATGAACTTATTGATACTCTCGCATATGGGCACGAGATAGACTTCTCGTATG
Source organism: Dialister hominis (assembly GCF_007164725.1). Lineage (NCBI taxonomy): Bacteria > Bacillati > Bacillota > Negativicutes > Veillonellales > Veillonellaceae > Dialister > Dialister hominis. Next base: position 1,815,499 of record NZ_AP019697.1, read on the forward strand.
CAGGAAAAAATTATGTACTCATGCCTGACATCAACGAAAAAAATGAATGGGAATATATAGTGTATCAAGTGTTACCACCCGAAAATAAGCCTGAGATTAAGGTTCTGTATCACACGCCTCTTCATCGTGATCCTTCTTTTTCCGAGGATGATGTTGTCTGGTGGCCGGTTGGAGAAAAAACAGCCCGGGCCATGCTGGACGTTAAATGCATTGACGGAAAATCTTTTATGGATTTGATTGATGAAATCCATGTAGATAATATTAATTAGACACATAGACACACAAAAAGACCACATTTGGCACAAAGCCAGTAATGTGGTCTTTTTTATTTCATCTCGGGATTCCTCTATGAAATTTCTTATTTCACTAGAACCATTCGTTGATCCAGTTGCGTTCTCTTGGGAGCATGGCTACGGCGAGGTCCACCGCTTTTTCTGCTGCTTCATCGTCAGAGAGAAGGATCTTCGCTCTTTCTGCTTCGACGAGTTCGGAGAGGTCGGCTGCGCCCATGAAGAGTTCGGCGAGGCTTCCTGCGTCGATGCTGAATACGGGATCGGGAACGGAGCCCAGGCGGAGGCCTGAGATGTCTTCGATGTGGCATTTCAGATCGTAGAAGACGTCTTCCTTCAGGGCATGGATTCTGCTGTCCTCGGCGCGGAGGACGTAGATGCCGCTGTTTTCAGGAAGGAAGGAGTCGATGAGCTGGAATGCGATTTCTCCCTTGATTTCCTTGCTGCAGGGAAGGCCGTCAAAGGCGATGACAGGGTCGATGACGCGTCCGAGCATGAAGGGGAATGTGCGGTTCTTGATATATGTATGCTCGGCGCCGTCCTGCCAGTAACGGAAGGAGTGGTCGTCAAGCGGTTCGTACCATACGCAGGTATCGACGGAGCCCTGATGCCCTGCCATGAAGGCATAGAGCGCTTTGCGTCCTGCTTCGTTCTTGAATGCCATTTCAGAGGCGATCATTTTTCTGTCGTCCAGGGTGTAGAAAAGGTATCCGGATGGGCCTTTTCTGTCATAGGTGACAGCGATATAGCCTTCAAGAAGCTGTGCATCGATGTGCTTTTCCCAGGATTTTTCATCCCTGTAAGCCCAGCCGTTTCTCTTCTTTGTGTATTCTCTGTAAATCGAAGCGAGGTCTTTCCAGTCATTGGAGCTCGTGAGAGTCCGGCAGGATTCAGCTCTTCTTCCCAGAGCTGCGAGCCTTTCAGGTGCTGCGCTTCTTTCCCACTGGTGGGCATAGAAGCCAAAGCCCATCGGAAGGTAGAAGGAAGCGGCCGACGGCATCAGGATGACGAAGGGCTTGTCTTCTTTCAGTGCGAGGTGGAATTCGCCGCGGATGAGTTCCTTGGCGTATCCTCTCATGCGCGCTGCCGGATGGGTCGCAACGCCGACGATGTAGTCGACGGGATAGCGGAGCCCTCTGATGGAAAGGTCATAAGGACGGCGGTGCAGGTCGCATGCGATGCTGCCCTGGTTCTCGCCTACGAGGATTTCCTCCGGCTTGGCAAGCTCTTTGAAGTACCATTGAAAGAACGGATCTGTCGGCGGTTCGAAGCAGTAGCCCCAGAGCGCCTTTACATCAGACTCGTCGGAGAGTGTAGATTTGCGGATTTTCATCTTTCCTCCTTGTCAACAGGTCAGTCAGATGATTTCTTCAGCACGACATCAAACTTTTCAGTCAGATGATCCGGGTTGTAGCCCATCTTCGCCTCACGCAGGCCTTCGATGCCCAGGTCTTCTTCGCGGTTGACGAATTCCGTGTCGGCAAATTCATGGATCAGGAAATCCCTGTTGATCGCCTGATATAATCCCCTGATATTCGGATTTGCCTTTTCAAAAATAATATGCGCCATTCTTTCATTGACAAGGTCGCCATTGGTGAAGGCTTCCACCTTGCCGTAAATACGAATGATCGCGCCTTTGACGCCCAGTTCATCCCAGTTGTCAAAGCAGATCTTCATGGCTTCCTCTTCTTCCTCGATGTCGCCATGACGTTCGAACCATTCATGGATGCCCGCTTTCGCATCTTCCATGTTTTCCTTCGTGATCGATTCGTAGGTGTAATCCCCGCCGTACTGACGGAGGAATGCATTCAGGTGATTCTTCTTCATGCGGAGCTTCTTGCCCGGCAGGCTGATCATGTCAGCGGTACGGTACACGTACTCCTCATTGTCTCTGTCTTCGATGAAATCATACTTGCCCGGCAGCAGTCTTTCGATCTGTTCCGTCACCCAGCGGGATGCGGACTTCAGGCGGAAAGGCATGCCCAGCTTATCGAGTTCTTCATGAATCAGGTCAAGGCCATGCTTGAATTCCTCTTCTTCCTTGGCAAATGGCGGAAGGAAGAAAAGGTCCTTGCCATGTCCTGCACGGATGAAAAGAATATTATCCTGAACAGCCCAGGACGTGTCGTGCGCCTTCTGCCAGATGAAAAGCGTATTGAATGTGCAGTCGATCTGCTCATAATGGTGAATGCGGAAGAATCCGTCGATCATTTTCTTATCTTCTATGCGAAACGGATGAAATTCTATGATGCCCATCTCCTTATAAATTTGTTCTGTATACATTGTTTCGTATATATTTAAATTTTTGAATACTATCTGTTTCTATTCTACCACATATAGCAAGGAAAGGAAAAAAGAAGGCCAGGAAATACGAATGGATGCGGCGCCGAATGCAGTGCAAAAAGCCCGCGCCAAGACAGCACGAGCTTCTCACATTGCATGAATTATGCTTTTATTTATTCAAAGAAAACAGTCATCAGCCTGTTAATGGCATCCTGATCATCAGCGCCCATTGTTTCACGTGCAGAATGCATTCCGAGAACCGTAACACCAATATCCATTGTACGGATTGGAAGATTTGCCGAAAGCAGAGGTCCAAGTGTGAATCCGCCGGCAATATCGGAACGATTCAGGAATACCTGGCAGGGAATATTGTGCCCGCTGCACAGGGACTTAGCAATGGCAATCGCCTCCGCATCGCCTGCATAAGACTGAGAGCAGGCAATTTTAAGTGTCACGCCGCCATTTAGAACTGGGAAATTTGTAATATCGTTTTTCTCAGGTACATTGGGATGCAGCGCATGTGCCACATCCAGGGAGAAGAAGAATGCCTTCCCCAAATCCGCCAGATATTGTTCTGTCGTAAAGCACTGATTCAGATAGATCCTTTCCAGAATATCCGGCAGAACCATTGACGCAGCACCCTGTTTGGATTTGCTGCCTACTTCTTCATTATCAAAAAGTGCAACTGCATGAAGACCATCTTTCTTGCTTCCGTTGATGATGCCATTCAGGCAGGCCATTACGGATGTCAGATTATCCAGACGGGATCCTGAAATAAATTCATTATGAATGCCCACGAGGCATGGCGGATCGCAGGGATACACAGTCAGCTCATAAGAAAAGATATCTTCAACCGGCAGCTTGAACTCGCTTCCAAGGAAGTTCATGAAGAATGGTTCAGACAAACGATTCCCGTCAAGCATTGTAATCAAAGGAAGCATGTCTTTCTGCTGATTGAAGGATTCCCCATCATTCATCTGACGATTCATATGAATGGCCAGATGCGGAATTACCATCAGCGGACGGCGTGCATCTACGAAAACGGTCTTAGGATGATAAGGATCATTCGACTTCAGAACAATCTTTCCTGCAAGAGAAAGCGGCCTGTCTATCCAGGTGCTTCTGATCATACCGCCATATACTTCTACATTGAGTTTGCCATAGTTTCTTGTGGTCGTTTCCGCATTCGGTTTGATCCTGAGACAGGGAGAATCTGTATGAGCGGCTCCCAGGTGAAGACGGCTTCTTAAATTTTTACCAAAATGGAATGCAACCAGTGTGGAGCCATAAACCTTGACAAAATAATCTGTCCCGGGTTCCAGCTTCCAATCCTGATCCAATTCCAGCTCTTCAAATCCATTTTCTTTCAAAATTTCTGCGCTCTTAATCACCGTCTGATAAGGGGATGTCGCCTCAGATAAAAATTTAAGAGGATCAATGAAATGATAATTTTCCATGTCAGAGCTCCTTTCCTTCGTTATATAGTTCTGCAATAAAACGTGCTGCCACTGTGCGCCCGAGAATGGCAGGAATATCTACGGCTTCATGAAGCGCCTGCTTCATAGCCTCTGAATAGCCAATGCAGTCAAGGACAATCATGTCTGCGCCTTTATCTTTCAGACGTTTTGCGGCCTCTGGAACTTTGTCCGCTTCCGTATACGGAGATACTGCCTCGACAAGAACATTCTTCACTCCATTTTCTTTCCATCTCTGGATGGACTGTGGGAACTGGCTTTCATCAGGTGTCAATACGCCCAGTGTCTTTTCACCAATAACCGCTTCCGCAAAGTATTGAAGAAGTACCTGCGGATAGAAAAGTGGCACTTTGGATTCGAAATGAGGAAATTGCCCTGTGCAGAGCATAAGGATAGCTTCCATGCCTTCCTCATTCAGCTCTGTGATGATCTTCTGGATACGAGGCAGAATATGCTTTTCAGCCATTTTGACCGAAGTCCCGTCCTTAAGGCGGGATACAAGAACATAATCGCCCTCTTCCGGTTCAATTGCTTTCAATTCCTCTTTCGTCATTCCATCAAGAGCGCCTCTTTGAACAAGGGTAATTCCTCTGAGAAGCGGCTCTATATCCGGGGTCACATCTACGCGGGGTGCCTGCCCGACTGTAATTGCGCCAATCTTTTTCATGAGAACTCCTTTCACGGGCAGAACCACCGGGAGATGCTCCCGGTGGTCGTCCATATTTTATGATAAAATTACTGATTTCCTCTTGTCTGAAGAACTTTCATGGATCCATAAAGTTTCTGGATCATTTCGAACTCATCCTTATCATAGAAGCTGCACTTCCCTGCCGTAAATTCCTTAGCAGCTTCGACGCAGAATTGAACAACTTCAGCGACGTCAACTTCGTGAGTTGCTCCTGTTGCACATCCCGGTACAGAAGATTCCGTCGTGATTGCCACACCTACGACCGGAGCATCCGTCCCGCAGCAGGGCTGAAGAATGCTGTTCATATGATAGAGCCCATTGCCATATGGTGTTATATCCTGCGTTGTCAGAGCCAGCACGCATGGGAGTTCTCCGGTAGAAGTCTGCTGGATCTGCAGGAGATCTTCGCTGATATGCAGAATATAGCCGGCTTTGACGGTAGGAGTCAGCGCGAATCCTCTCTTATTGAGAATTCTGTTTCCCTTTGTCGTATCAACAGAAAGAATAGCGTCCATGTCCGGATCAACGGTCAATTTGACGTTTGTTGCCATATCAACAGGGGATCCCATAAAAGGAACCGGATCATGCGGCATTGTAGGAGCGGTCGGGCAAATATGAGTGGATACAATAACATCCCCATCGATCTGATCGCCTTTTCCGACCATATCAATCAGCTTAATGGCAGTTGCAACGGCAGAAAGTGCACCGTCACCGTCAGATACAAATCCGATTCTCTCTGGTCTTGCGCCGATTCCGCCGAGCTGGCCGATAATGCCAAGTGTCGGAGCTTTGCCACCGTTTAATTTCCCGTTTCTACCCGGAATAACGAGGCGGATAAAATCAGTCGGACCTTTTCCTTCATCAACGCGAGTGTATGTGGCGTCCAGGATTCCTTTGCTTTTTGCATATTCAGTAACAACTTCACCATTAACGTGGATGTCATCTAAAATTTCATAAACGTCTAAAACCTGTTTTAAAGCCATTATTTTACCTCCCCAAAAAATTCATCTGTATTATTTCTTAAGGCTTACACGAACCAAAGAATTGAAGAAGCCATAGAGTGCATCGCCCGCGATACAGCCGGCTGCCATGACGGTGACCGGTATCATTGCTTCCTCACCCTTAGTCTTAATGATAATCAAGCGGACCAGGAGTCCGGCAACAACGGTCAGTCCGGCTATCGGGCTGACAATCAGGAGCCCTGTCGCCATCATGATTCCCATCTGCCTTGCAGAACCGCCAAAGAACTGAAGCAGTGCACCAGGAATAGCCCAAAGAAGAAGATTCTTGACAATTCCCGGATCAATGCCTGCATTGATTGTTGCCACGAAAACATTAGCAACCGGCGGGAATAAGCTCTGCGAGAAATACATATCATGTGTCAAGGCAACGGTAATAGCACTGACACCAAACCCAACGAAAGCAGAAATGAACTGTTCGCGGCGTCCTTCCATTTCAAATGCAGGATCCTTGCCAAATCCACGAAGAATCCAGCCTGTACGGAAATCGAAGCCGCCGTCGGCAAATGCCGGACCGCCGCTGGAAATGAACCCTACAAGAATTGCCAGAGCAACAGGCGGGAATCCAAGAAGAATTCCGATAATCAGGAAAATAAGGGATGTTGCAAAAGCAGGGAACCATCCGGAATGCATTGCAGAAAGACCGATAATAAATTCAGCCAGGATGCAGGCAACAGCAGCATACAGGATCCAAAGACAGAGATATGGAAGAGACATGCCTGTATAAAGACCTGCTACAAAAGACAGAAGAATTGCAGAAAGAATATAGAGAACGAACCCGCGGATAATGCTGTGTTCAACTGCATTATCGCTTCTTGTGTACTGATAGGGTTCCACATCATCTTCTACTGCTTTCTTGCCTTTCTTCTCCAGGAATACCATCAGGATCTGGAATGCAGCGACGAGGCCGGCACCAATCATGAATCCATGCGGCATGTAGAGCGCATTGAGATCAATCCCGAAGAACATCTTGGAATAGCCGCGGAGCAGAAGGCCAATGGCAAACATCAGCATAGCCCACATATTGGCAATCATGGTGATTCCAAGTGCTGACATAGGAATCTTGAAGAAAGAGCCGACAATGCCGGCACCAATGCCCCACATAAGAAGCATTGCCTGCTTTCCGCCTTTATTTCCTGCCTTAATGGCCTCAGCAGCTGCGATACCTGCCGGCCATGCAGCCTTGCCGGGAAATGCCTTGGAGTCGAAGAGCCAGTACAGCATGCACATATCAATGGACATCCCCAGAACCGCACCCATCAGCATCGGCCATACAAGTTCAGCATGTCCCAGCAGATAAGGAATGGCGATTGGCAGCAAGAGTGAATTCGCTGCGCCGAAAGTCGCACTGGATATAGCAGTCTGCACTAAATTCTGTCGATGCATATCCTTGAATTTCATGAAAGCACCGATAGGAATCCTAGAAACAATCAGCGAGATCAATACCCCGATAATTGCTGTGTTCGGCGTTACGCCCAAAGATGTGATGATTTGCAGGCCTATGATTGCCCCAAAAAATGAGAGGAGCACGTTCATAGTCAGCACGCCGGGCTCTAGGGCACTCGGATGCTTTTCCTGCACGGTCTGTACGCTCATATACTGCCTCCTGAACCATAAAAAATAAGGTACCCTCAGTCTGTCTCAGGAACAAAGGATTCCCATTACATGACCTTAGTGTACCTTAAAACCTTCTTTTCATCCTAGATTGAGATGAATAAAGAATAGTTCAGTTTTTGTGCAAACTGCACAATTATGACCTTTTACTATAATAATTCATGAGCTTTTAAAAGAAGCCAGAGAAGCGTCTTCGTCTCAGCGCTGTCCATCGGCTGTCCAATCAGCTTTTCTATCTGCTTAAGCCTGTACTGCATCGTATTCCGGTGAATGAAGAGCTTCTCCGCAGCTTCAGACACATTGCTGTCACAAGCAAGATAAGTCCGGAGTGTCAGAAGATATTCATCCTTTTTCTTTGACCGAAGAACCGGGGCAAGGAGCGAGTTGGATAAAGAGATCGAATCGATTTTTTCAAGAATCAGGTACAATTCCGCATCTTTCTGGCGGATTGTATGCCCTTCTCCATAAATTTTCCTTGAAAGTGTAATAAGGTGCTGAGCAGTTTTATAAGCATGTGGAATTTCCATGATATTTTTGACATCATTACTGATTGCACATGTTGCAGTCACTCCATTCCCCAGCTTTCCCAGCTTCTCACGAATAATCCGAAGAATCTTATCCCAGTCCATAGAGATGTCGTCACCCGATGGGCAGAGAAGAATAATCTTATCGTTTTGCTGGGCAGTCAGGAAGTTGAGCCCAATATGCCCATAGACGCGTACGGTATCCTGCACGATATGATAGAAACTTCTTCGGAACATCATAGATTCTCTTTCCGTCAGCTTGTTCCTTAAAAGGTAGGCCGAGTATCTGTCAATATCAATTATGCAAACACACTTTTCACCCTCCAGGGAAAAACCGAATTCCGCTGCACGCGCAGAGACCAGGTCCCAGTTTACAGGTTTTCCACTGATTAAATCATCAAGAAGATCACGCCTCTCATTCCAATGAGATTCTGTTGCCAGCTCATAATTGATTCGCTGAAGAGCCGCCAGAACTTTAGCATGCTCGATGGCGATCATTTCTTTCTCTGTCAAAGGAATCAATGATTTTACAGCGATATACCCATAATTGGATGACTTTATCATAATCGGAAAGACCTTGAATTTATCCATGGAAGACAGAGCTTCCTTGCTCAGATTATGCGGATAAATATGGACTTCCTTTCCCAGTATGCCGGATAATTCTTCTGCGATTCTCTCAATGCTGTTTGTTTCCAGGGCTACTTTCGTCAGCTTCTTATATACATCATCTGAATATGCAAGCTCTTCCGCCTGCAAATTAATAATCCCTGTCATAATGGGATGCGTGATGTCGATATACGGAATCTCATCCGGGAGTGCAATGAGCGGAAAGTCCAGTCGGTTGCAGAGTTCAATCATTTCAGACGGCACCTTGCCTATATACCTTCCAAATTTGATAGCAAGTCCTGCTGCATCATCTGCCCACGCCTGACGGGCCAGCCGGAGCTGTGCATCCAGATCTTCCCGAATGGTATACCCAGTCGTAATAATGAGCTCATTCTTGCGAATCCACTTATATGCATCCGGTGTCTCCATGATATCCACATACTGAATCACACGATCCTCACCATTAAGACCTGCCACAACTTTTGCGCTTTTCAGATTATCCAAAGCCAGTGCATCTTTAACCGTGAATGCCATCGGCCCGCCTCCTTCCTTTTCTATTCATTTTCAATGCTTTCCTGCTTATTGTCAATCAAATTCCCTGTCCATTCTTACAGTGGTTCCCCTTTGGGTACTTCTTGCTTTTATATCTATTTAAGGTTTATATTTAGGTCAGAATCTTTATATTTTTCCATTGGAGGGATTTCTATGAAGACTATTGAAACGAAGCATGCTCCGGCTGCGCTGGGACCGTATTCTCAGGCTAAGAAGGTCGGAAATCTTGTATTTTTATCCGGTCAGATCGGAATCAATCCGGAAACGGGAAAGCTTGCTGAGGGTCTGGAGGCTCAGGCTGAGCAGGTTTGCGCAAATATCGAGGCTGTGCTGAAGAAGGCCGGCGCCGATATGGAAGCTGTCGTGAAGACGACTTGTTTCCTGACGGATATGGAAAATTTCGCAGCTTTCAATGAAATTTACGGGAAGCATTTCATCAGCAAGCCCGCCAGAAGCTGTGTGTCTGTCCTGGCTCTCCCTGCCGGGGCGCTTTGTGAAGTGGAAGTCATCGCTCACGTCAAATAAGGAGGATTTCTTATGGATTTCAAGACGCTTTGCACCGGATGCCGTACGTACCGCCGTTTCACGCAGGAAAAGATCGCTCCGGAAGTATTGGATGAATTGATGGACAATGTCCGCATTGCGAACAGCGCGATGAACGGGCAGGTGCTCCGTTATGTGCTGGTGAAGGATCCGGATCTTGTTGCCAAGATGCAGCCGATGATCCACTGGGCCGCTGCTCTTCCAAAGGAGCTCGGCACGCCGAAGGTAGGCGAACAGCCGACGGCTTTCGTCCTTATCTGCAAGGAAGGCCGCGGCAATCCGTGGGCTGATGTGGATGTGGGCATCGCAGCAAGGACGATTACGCTGAATGCGTACAGCTACGGCATCGGCTCGGCTATGCTGGGTGCTGTCGAATTCCCGAAGATGACGGAGCTCTTGGGCGTTCCGGAAGACTGGAATCCGCGTCTCCTGATTGCTCTGGGATACCCGGGCTGCAAGAGCACGATCGTCGACGTTCCTGAGAATGGTTCGATCAAGTATTATCTGGATGAAAACAAGGACTACTGCGTCCCGAAACGTCCGCTTGATGAAATCTGCATCAAGAAATAAGGAAATAGAAAAGGACTGCGGAAATACAGTTTCGTGTATTTCTGCAGTCCCTTTTGGGTGGGGGGGGAAAACCGTTCTTCTGATAAAACCATACAACCGAGCTATGCTCGTGGAACCTTTTCATATTTTAAAAACCAATGAATACTGCACTCCTTTCCCGGCAACATTTTAATGATTAGCCGGTACTCCTTCCCCAATGGGGCAGGTCAAAACCTTCCGTACCGGCGAGAACGGCTATTATCAATCGCAATGTACTGAGTTCTGTTCTTTTCGAGCGAAGCGAGGTTTAAGGGTGTTAACCTTGCTCCGAAAGGAGAAGGGGAACCGCGGAACGCGGGGGATGAGATGTAGTTATCGAGCGAAGCGAGGTTGTACGGTTTACTCTCAGTTGCCGCGCCATCGCTAAAAGTGCCAAGGTACGCCTTATTATCTAAAGGCTCTTATATAGAGACCACACAACCGCGACGGGGCGCGAATTAAAAAACCGTAAAACCAGCCTGCGGCTGTAGAACTGCATCTCATCCGTCAGGCAACAGAAATTCGGAGCCTGACACCTTCTCCTGGCGGCGCAAGGTCAACACCATTTCCTTGCTTCGCAATCTGAAAACAAGCCAACCTCGTTCCACTCGCAGAACCTTTTATAAAAACCAATGAATACTGCACCCCTTTCTCTGGCGATATTAAAAAATTTCACAAAATAAAAACCATACAACCAGACTAAAGTCTGTCCGAACTACTGTATCCACCACAAAAGTGGTCCCCCTTCTCCTGACGGAGCAAGGTCAAAGGCATTCTTCCCCGCTGGGGCAGGTCAAAACCTTCCGCTTCGGCGTGTAAGGATATTATCAGTTTTCATGTTTTATGATTTGAGTGATGGGAACCATACGACTCTTTCTCCTCTTTCTTTTATTTTTTTGTTTCTATGGACATGTCGTACCAGGTTTTGTTGCCGTATTTGAGGGCGTTAATGCCGTCTAATGTGTAGCCTAGTTTCTTATAGAGCGGGATGAGGTGGTCTTCGCAGATGAGGGTGAGGCGGGTGCAGCCGAGGGTTGCCGAGAGGTGTTCGGCTTGTCTCAGGAGCTCTGTGCCTATGCCTTTTCCCTGGTACTTGGGATCGATGGCGAGGTAGAGTCCCATGAAGGTGGTGGGGTTTTCTTCGGGGCGGGCTTTCTTTTCGTACATCCAGCCCTGTATGGATGTTTCTCTGGCACCAAGGCGCAGATGAATCCCAGGATTTCTTTTCCTTCTCTGGCAAGGAGGAAGCCTTGCGGGAAGTGTTCTACGTGGGTGGTGAGGATGGGCTTGGCGTAGTAGACTGTGCTTTTGAATGCCGCGGTTGCGATTTCTTCGATGCGGTCGATGTCTTCTATGGATGCGTTTGTGCTTTCCATTTCTTTCTTCCTTTTTGTTTTTTTATTATTCTAGACACTTTTCCTCAAAATTTGCAAGGAAAAAGGACCGTGGCGAAATGATTATCCATTTTGTCACAGCCCTTTTTTCTTTTTATATAAAATTATCCTCAGGCAATTTCAAAGACGATGGTGACGTGGCTTTCCATTTTGGAATCACTGGGGTCTACGGGTGTCGTCGTTTCCACGTTGTCGCGGGCGGCGGCTTTGAAGGACATCAGGCGGTACGGGACGACGTTCACGCTGTCTTCGTTGACGGAGATGACGTTCACGACGGTGCGTCCGAGGGCTGATGCCAGGATGTTGGCTTTGTTCTTGGCATCAAGGGCAGCGGCTCTTAAGGCTGCGTCTTTGAATTTCTGTGTATCGTTCACGCCGAAATCGACGGAGTCGAGGCGGGTGGCGCCTGCATTGATAGCTGCGTCCATGACTTCACCTGTCCTTGCAATGTTGGTGACGGTGACGTTCATGGTGTTGTTGCAGATGTATTTCAAGTCGGTTTTTCTTCCCTTGTTGTCGTAGTTCTGCTGCGGATAGACGCTGTAGTTCTGTGTTTCGATCTTGGAAGCGTCGGCGCCTGCTGCAATGACGGCGTTTCTGACGGCGGTCATCGTGTTCGCATTTTCACGGACGGCAGCTTTGCTGTTGGCGGATTCTGTCTGTACGGAAATATGAAGGGTGGCAATGTCGCTCTTGGCGGTCACTTGTCCCGATCCGGAAACGGTGATGCTTCTTCTGGCAGGTTCTTCTGCCTGCGCTGTCATGGTAGAGAATACGAGAAAACTTGCGGCCGCAAGGGCCAGCCATTTCTTTTTCATGGGAACCTTCCTTTCGTTTGTAAAATAATTGACTATAAGTCATATTATACACTCTTAGGGGCTCAGGGTCAAATTTCCCGCCAGAGCACCGCTGAAAATGATATAATAATTGAAATTTCCTTTTGAGGAGGCGAAGAGATGGATTTAGCGAATTACTTGTCTTTCCTTGGCGCGGCGATCCTGCTGACGCTGGCTCCGGGGCCGGATAATATGTACATCCTGACAAAGAGTCTTTCGGCAGGACCCAGGCAGGGTGTGACGCTGGCGATGGGGCTCGCAACGGGTCCTCTCTGGCATACGCTTCTTGTCATGGCAGGTGTGGCGGCTTTCATCCAGAGCTCGCCGGCATCTTTCATGGTCTTGAAATACTGCGGCGCGGCTTACCTCCTTTATCTCTCCTACGGCGCTTTCCGCTCGAAGGGCGCTTCGATCAAGGCGGGCGACGTGGTGGATAAGTCGGAAAGTTTTGCACTCTACAAGAGGGGCTTCCTCATGAATGCGTCGAATCCGAAGGTGCTTCTTTTCTTCCTCGCGATTCTTCCGCAGTTCGTCCAGCCAAATGGTTTCCTCTCTCCCAGTCTTCAGATCGGTCTTCTGGGCCTGACGTTCTCCATCCAGGCAGCCATCCTTTTCTCAATCGCCGCCATCTGCGCCGGCCAGCTGAAGGATACCCTCATCCGTCATGAGAGTTTCCCGCTCATCATGAGCCGCGTGGAGGGCACGCTTCTCCTCCTGATCGCCATCGGGCTGATGTTCCTGTAATGAAAATGAAATAAAAAGGAAGTGCGTTCTTTGATAGATGTACTTCCTTTTTTGATGCTTATTTCTCCGGGACTTCGCCCATGTCTATGACGATGAAGCCTGCGGCATAGGGAGCGATGGCGTATTGCTGGAAGACGAAGTAGAGGTGATTGTTTTTGTCAATGTAGAAGGTTTCCGGGAATTTGTTGATCTTGTAGTCCTTGAAGAGGAAGAGGTGGTTGGCTTCTGCCTGAAGGGCGGTCTGGCGGCGGAGTTCTTCCAGAGTGAGGTTCGGCATTTTCTTCTTGAGGTCTTCGAAGGTGACTTTATGTCCCATCTGGTCGAAGGTCAGTCCTTTGGCATAGGTCAGAGGATGCGCCGCATGGTAATAGTAAACGGATTCGAAGAAGAGAAGGCTGGTGTACGGGTCGTTTTCTCCAGTCATGCCTTCTTTGTAATTGATCCATCCCTTTGTGCCGCCTCCGGTGCGCTGATTGGCTTTTGCCACATAGTTTCCAAAGCGGTCGATTTCCGTATCGATGGCGCTGTTGATTCTTGCGCGGCGAAGGAGATTTGCGTCTTTCGAGACGGCTTTGCGTACTTCCATGGTGCCGTCTTTGTAGGATTCAGAAACAATGGCAGGGCCTTGCGCCTGTTTCAGTGTCTCGGCGGTGTACGCTTCAGCGGTGCCAATGGCTGGAAACAGGAGCAGGGCAGCCATAAGGCCGATTTCCAATTTCTTCATCGTGATTCCTCCTTGATGGAATGCCGGGTCAGACTGTCCCTATCGGGACGCAGAAGACGCCGTACTTATAAAGCGTCCTTTCGCCCGGCTGGTAAATGGCATAGACGACGCCTTTCTTCGACACGTAGTAGTTCGTGGGAAGGGCCGCCTTTCTATGAGGAAGCAGCATGATCCCTGCTTTGGATGCATATGCCTGAATCCTTTCCTCCGCATCGCCTGCTGTCATGCGTGGAAAGAGACGCTTGAAGGGAATGAGATTTCCTCCCGCGTCAAAGTTGAGTCCCTTCACGAAGAGGGAGGAGCCGCTTGCGCTCTTCCATTCCTCGATGAGGACGAGGCTTGTGATCCCCTGCAGGTTGCTGTAGTAGTTTGCGATAAGACCTTCATTCCACGTCATGATCCCCGTGATGCCGGCAGGTTCCCTGGAAAGTTCGTCCAGGAAATTTCTTTTCTCCCTGGCAATCGCCGCATTGACGTAGCCTGCGAAGTTTTCATTGATGCCGTGCGCGATCAGGTACGGGCTTTTGAGGTAAGCACGTGTAAGATGGTAGTCGTCGGTGCGGAATGCCCCGGACTGCTCCGCCGGATTTCCGGAAAGTCCTGGAAGGGAAATGGTGGCAGCATCCGCTCCGATGCTTCCCCCGAGTGCGAGTACAAAAACGGCCGCTGCAGCAGCTTTTTTCCAATTCATACAAGGTCCCCCTTTATTTTCCTCATATCTATTTCTCATTATATACTAAAAAACGCTTTGCCAAAACAGGAAAAATTCTCATTTATCATTCTTGTTTCTATTTTAAGTATTGTTTAAAACCGTGTGCCTCTCTCTGAATTATAATAGAGAAAAAGGAAGAATTCAGGAAAGAAAGAAGATTATTATGAAGAAATATACGCCCTCGGATCTTCTCTATTACTTTGCGGGAGAGAAGAAGGTCCTTTTGTACGTGACGATCAGCGGGCTCATCTACAATGTGGGCATGACGCTCTCCCCCTGGTTCGAAGGGCAGCTGGCCCAGTACGTGATCGACATCCTGGGCGGCGAGCGGGCGCCATCGGCGATGCTGCGCCTCGCTTCGCTCTACCTTCTGACGATCATGATCGTGCAGGGCTGCCGCGCCCTCAAGCGTCTTTACGTGCGCCATTTTGCCAACGACATCTCCCTTGCGATGAAGGCGATCCTTTACCGCACGCTCATCCATCAGGAAACGGCCAAGGCGGGCGAGACAGAAGGGTCCCTCATGACGCGCGTCGTCTCGGACGTCGATGCCTGCGTGGAAGGCATGCGCAAATTCACGACGGAAGTCTTCGACACGGGCGTCGTCATGGTCGCTTATGCCGCGCTCCTTTTTTACTATGACTGGAAATTGACCTTCCTCGTCCTTCTCTTCCCGCCGATTGCCTACTTCATTGCCGGCCGGCTCAAGAAAGTCGTGACCGACAGCGCACGCGCCGGGAAGGAATCGAGCGGCCGCCTTTCTGACCGCACGATGGACCGCATCAGGAATGCGCTCACTTACCGCATTTTCGGCGAGGAGACGGCGCAGGACGGTATCTATGAGACGTATCTTGCCGATTATGAGAAGAAGACGGTCCGCGCCAATCTCTGGGGAAATACCATGGAGCCTCTTTATGAAGTCATTGCCATGACAGGCGCTTTCTTTATCATCGTCCATGGCGGCAGGAACGTCATGGGAACGGGCTGGGCTTCCTGGGACATCGCTGCCTTCTCGGCCTACCTTGCCTGCTTTGCCCGCCTGGCCGTAAAGGCCTCCCATGCGGCGCATCTTTTCAATGCCGTGCAGAAAGCGAAGGTGTCATGGGTCCGCGTCCGTCCCTACCTGAAGGATATCGAGGAGACAGAACAAAAGGTGTCCCCGTCTGCCACTCTTTCCGTTAGCCACGTTTCCTTCACCTACCCGGGCGGCGACCACCCGATTTACAAAGATTTCAACCTCGAAGCCAAGCCCGGGGAATTCATCGGCGTCACAGGGAAAGTCGCCAGCGGGAAATCGACGCTGGGCCGCACGTTCCTCTGCGAGTACCCTTATGAAGGCACGATACTTTACGGTGGAAAGCGCCTTGGAAGCGAAATCGACCCCATCGGCACGGTCGGCTACATGGGTCACCGCCCCGAGCTTTTCTCGGGAACAATCGAGGACAACATCCGCCTCGGAAAGCCCGGCGATCTCGATGCTGTCCTTAAAGCCGTCGAGATGGACAAGGAAATTTCCTCCTTCCCGGATGGCATCCACACGATGATCGGAGAAGGAGGCCTCCGCCTTTCCGGCGGCCAGCAGGCGCGCGTGGCTCTGGCCCGTACACTCTACCACAAGCGCCCGCTCCTCATCCTGGACGATCCCTTCTCCGCCGTCGACAGAAAGACGGAAGAGGAAATCCTCACCAACATCCGCCCGATGCTGAAGGATTCAATCGTCATCCTCATTTCCCACCGTCTCCATTTCTTCAAGGACTTCGACCGCGTCGTCTGGATTTCAGGAGACGGGAGTGTAGAGGTCCTTCCCCACGAAGAACTTCTCAGCAGGAACAGGGAGTACCGCCGCCTCTGGAAGATGCAGCACGCCCTCGCGGAAGGAGGGGACGATAAATGAGCCAAAAGAATCCCGTCGACACGAAGCGCCCGCTTTACTCCATTTTCCGCTATGCTGCCCTGCATAATAAGAAGCTGACTATCGGGCTCGTCCTTGCCATCCTCATCTCCGTCACCGTTTCCGTCACGCCGCCGCTGATTCTTAGGCGCATCGTCGATGAACTGACGGCAGAAAATGCGACGCTTCCCTTCCTCATCCAGGCAGGCCTTCTCTACTTTGCCCTGACAGCCGTCTCGGGCATCGCGGACTCGGTCAAGGAAACGATCATCACGATCTTCGGCCAGCGCTCGACGCGTCACATCCGCTCCTTCATGGCGGACAAGCTCTCGCGCCTGCCCTCCTCCGTCTTCATAGAAAACGACAGCGGATCGCTCGCCTCGCTCTTCGTGAACGACGTCGACACGCTCGAAGACCTCTTCGACTCGGGCATCATTTCCATGATTTCCGACGTCTTCCGCATTGTTTCCATCCTCTGCGTCGTCTATTTCCTGAGCAAGGGCCTCATGATCCTGCTCTTCTTATCACTGCCGATTCTCTTCCTCCTCACGAGGACATTCCAGCGCCGCATGCTTTCCGCGCAGCTCGACAACAGGAAAGCCGTCGCGGGCATCAATCAGGCCATCCCTGAAACGATTGCCAGCATCCGCACGATCCGCCTCTACCACCGCGAATCCTTCATGGAAGAAAGGTACGGAAAATCCGTCCGCGCGGGGTTCGACGCGATGAACAGGAGCAACTTGTATGACTCGATTTACTCGCCGATCATCATCACGGTGAGCTCGCTTATCATCGCCATCACGGTCGTCCTCTCCGTCAGCAGGAGCGACTTCCAGGCACTCTTCGGCATGAGCGCGGGCACCGCCGTCGCCCTGATCGCCTACGTCGGGAAAGTCTTCTCTCCACTGGAAAGCATCGGCATGGAAATCCAGAATATCCAGTCCGCCATCGCAGGCTGCAAGCGGATCGGCGATTTCCTCTCCGAAAAAGAAATGGAACCGCCTTCCGCAGCAGTGTCCGAAAAGGAAGAAAATATCCCGATTTCCATCCGCCATCTTTCCTTTGCCTACGAAGATGGAGAGCCCGTCTTCCACAATTTCGACCTCACCATCCATGAAGGCGAGAACGTCACGCTGATCGGGCGGACAGGCTCGGGCAAGAGCACGCTCTTCAAGCTCATCTGCGGCCTCTACCAGCCATCGGAAGGCACCGTCCGCATCTTCGGGCGCGCGCCGGAATCCATCCCTGAAGAGGAAAGGAGAAAGGTATTCGGCCTCGTCGAGCAGCAGTTCAAACCTGTTTCGGGAAACATGAGAGACCAGATCACACTCTCCGATCCCTCCATTTCTGAGGAAGATGTCAGAAGAGCACTTGCCGAGACAGGCATCCTTCCTGCCATCGAAGACTTGCCGGAGGGCCTTGATACGCCTTACGACCCGGGACTCCTTTCACAGGGCCAGTTCCAGCTCCTTTCCATTGCCCGCGCAACCGTCACGAATCCGCCGCTTCTCCTTCTCGATGAAATTACGGCGAACCTTGACTCCGTCACGGAAAAGCAGGTCTTAGACGCCCTCCGCGCCGCTTCTGAAAAGCGCACCGTTCTCTCCATTTCCCACCGCCTCTTCGAAGCCGCAGGTGGCAGGCAGGTCCGCATCGGTCATTGATTCTTGAAGAGACCATCTGATTCGACTATAATACCTGTATACATTCCAAGGCCATGAGCCTTTTACATAAGAGAGGGGATCATTTATGAATAGTACGTATTTTCCGCACTTCACCATCGGCAGCGATGCCTATGACAAGATTCCGGATATTTGCGGCGAATATGGAAAAACCGCTGTCATCATCGGCGGCACCAAGGCCAGAATCGCCGCTGAACCGCTGATCAGAAAAGCAGTCAGCGGAAAGATCGACATCACCGGATCCTTCCTCTACGGCGACGACGCTACATTTGAAAACGCCGAAGCTCTGACAAAGATCCCGGAAATCCAGGAAGCCGACATGATTTTCGCCGTCGGCGGCGGCCGCGCGACCGACACCTGCAAATGGGCTGCGCACCTCCTGAAGAAACCGATCTTCACATTCCCGACGCTCGCATCCAACTGCGCCTCCGTCACTGCCGTCTGCATCATGTACAACCCGGATCACAGCTTCAAAGGCTCCATTTACAGAGAACGCGGTGCATGGCACACCTTCATCAATACGGAAATCATCGCACACTCCCCGCGCCAGTACTTCTGGGCAGGCCTCGGCGATGCTCTTGCCAAACAGTATGAAGTCCCCTTCTCCGCCAGAGGTATGGACCTCACATGGATCCAGCAGACCGGCGTGAACAACGCACAGAACGTGGCACCAGGCATCCTGAAATACGGCAAAGAAGCCCTCGCTGACGTAGACAAGGGAATCGTGACAGACGCTCTCGAAGCAGCCACACTTTCCATCATCGTGGCTCCCGGCATGGCCTCCGTCTGCATCGAAGACGATCTCGACTCCAGCCTCGCGCACGCCATCTACAACAGCCACACCCGCACTCCGCACAAAGGCGAGCACCTCCACGGCGCCGTCGTCAACTACGGCCTGCAGGTCATGCTCACCATGGACGGCCAGATCGAAGAAAGAGACAAGATCTACAACTTCGCCAAATCCATCAACCTTCCGCACTGCCTGGAAGACATCGGCATCGACCCCAAGCATCCCGATGAACTCGTAGAAAACTGCCTCCATACCAAGGATATGAGAGTCAAACCATACGACATCACCTTCGACATGGTCTATAAGGCTATGATGGATGTTGAAAAACTGAAGGATAAGTAAAGATAGGAAAAGATAGGGAAAAAGGACTCTTGGCGGGTCCTTTTTTTGTGGGGGATGGACAAGAATAGGATAAAAATAAAAGTACCTGATTCTATTACCGTGAATCAGGTACTTTTATTTAATTACTTGTTTTAGTAAACATTGCCTTTATAAAAATCAGCAACATTTACTTCATCTAAAAGTTTATTTGTCGCACGGCTATAAGCTCTATCATAGCTGCCAGATGTCTTTCCGATCTCTGTATAACTCTGGTCAGCAAGATAATCTCCAGCTTTCGCATCATAAAGTACAATATTTGTCAGAACGGTAAGATTCTTTCTCTGTCCAGTGAAGAAATTTGCTTTTACTTCTGCGGAAGTTGTTCTTGTAGAAACTAAAAGGACATACTGAACATTTTCTTTTGCAGCTAAAGCCTTAAAATCTTTTGATTTTAATACTACTCCGAGATCCTGTTCACGCTGAGTATCTGTATCGGCTTCTTCACGAAGATAAATACGAAGATCTTTCTGCGCCTGAGCAAATGGTACTACGGTGTGTCCTGCTTTTTTGACCTCATCAGCAAATGAATCAAAAATTCTTTTTTCAATTTCTCCCGGTTTACCAACATAATTCGGATCCAATTGAATAATAAGTAATGTATCCGGTCCCTTAGCAGATGCAGTCTTGGATCCTAAAGAAATTGCCTGTGCTGGTGCAACCTGTAAGAGGAACAAAGCAAATAAAGCCGATAGAAAAATAAATAATCTCTTCATAAATAATTCTCCCTTCCGTTTAAAATTGTTCCGGATTTAGATATTTACAGCATATCATAGGGAATTTGTATTCTCAAAAGCCAAAAAATCATAATTGTTACAATAATTAATAGAATTTTGTTATAGCTAATTTAAATATATATTTCCTATTCACAAACTTTCTTTAAAGGGTTTCGGTTAAATTTGATTAGAGGATTATCTAACACAAATACATTTGTATTAAGCTTAGAACCGCACAACCGAGCTTTGCTAGTAGGAAAAGTAAAACATGAAAAACCATACAACCGGCTTGCAGCCTGGGAAATGAACCTCCTCAGTCGGCTCCGCCGCCAGCTCCCCCTACGGGGCGAGCTCTGACATCCTGAGCGATGATGCTTCGCCTTTTTAGAAACTGCACCCCTTTCGCCCTTCGGGCACTTCCCTCCGTTGGGGGCAGCCCTGCGATGAGAAATGAAAAATATCCAATCTGATTTGTCTTAAACTTATATAACTTCGTTCGTGGAAAAAGAGAAAACCGGACGACCGAGCTTCACTCGAAGGAACTGCACCCCTTTCTCCAGCATCAGTATAAATGTAGGCTGGATCCTTCCCCGACGGGCAGGTTAAAACCTTCCGTACCGACCCTTACCGATATTATCACTATCATTTAAATACGTTCACCGTAAATGAAAACCGTAAGATACTCATTCGATACTATCCGTTAGCATCGTAGTGGAGGAACTTGACCTGCCTCAGCGGGGAAGAATGCCTTTGACCTTGCTCCGTCAGGAGAAGGGGGACCACTTTTGTGGTGGATGAGATGTAGTTCCTCAGCCGCAGGCTGGTTGTGAAGGTTTTTAAAGAATGCATTTTCTAAAGTTGCCAGGGAAAGGGGTGTAGTATTCATTGGTTTTTATAAAAAGGTTTCACGAGCGCAGCGAGGTTGTGTGGTTTTGCACTTGACCTTGCCCTGGAAGGGAAGGTGCCCGACCCCAATTTCTGATGTCGGGCGGATGAGTTGCAGTTCCTTCGAGCGTCAGCTCGATTGTATGGTGTTCAGCCGCAGGCTGGTCGTCCTGTTTTAATTTCTTCATCCCACTAAAAAAGGGGATGTGACAAAATTCATCCCAACAAAAAAGGCTCTGCCCCGGATCATTTGGTCCGGGGCAGAGCCTTTCGTGTTATAATTTTTTACAATGAAAAATAACAACACTAGCAATCATTTTACCGCAGAACAAGGCATTTTGCCAATGTTTCCCTCTGAGATTCTCAATGTCGATGATCCTGTTTTAATGTATGACAGATTTATGGAGGAAATCGATCTTAAAAAGTACCTTCGTTACATACCGACGCGTGGCGCTGGCAGACCCAGGTATAATCCCGTCAACATGCTGAAAACGATCATCTATGGTTTCGCAGAAGAAGGATATTGCTCTTTTAGAAAACTTGAAGATAATTGCAGGGTTAATATCAGATATATGTACCTGATGAATTATGAAGCCCCATCCTATCGGACATTCTGTCATTTCGTGAAGGGCTTTCTTAAGTATTCTCTCAAGGATATCTTTTATTCAATTACGAAAGAACTCTGCGGCAAACTCAACGTGGATTTGCAGCATATATATATTGACGGTTCCAAGTTTGAAGCGAACGCAAATAAATACAGCTGGGTATGGAAGAAATCCGCTGAAAAATCCCGCTACAAGCATTTTGCCAAGATTACCAGCCTTTTTGAGTTACTCAATGATGATCTTAAGTATGACCATATGAGTGTAAACATCAATACAGAATACGCTCCGGACTATCTGCGTCTGGTATTGGATAAATTAAAAGAAATCTGGCAGATTGATGAGACGGCCTTTGTTCATGGAAGCGGGCATCGCAAGTCCGATCATCAACGCAAGTATGAGCAGCTTAAGGCATATACATCAAAACTTGAAGAATATGTTGAGAAGATACAGATATGCGGTACTTCCAGAAACAGTTATTCGAAGACCGATACGGATGCAACATTCATGCGAATCAAGTCGGACTACATGGGAAATGATCAGCTTCTGCCTGCATACAATGTCCAAATAGGTGTTGCCGATGAATTTATTGCCGTAATTGATGTTAACCAGTATCGTTCAGATATGGATTGCTTCGTACCGCTGATGGAGGAATTCCACGAAGTCTATGGGGCTTATCCTAAGTATCCTGTGGCAGATGCAGGATATGGATCTTTCAACAATTACATCTATTGCGAGCAGCACGGTATGGAAAAGTATATGAAATTCCCCATGTACAAGAAAGAAACGAAAGACAAGAAATACCATACCAATCCGTTTCGGCCAATAAACTTTAGAGTTGATGAGAATGGAACCATCCGTTGTCCAAATGACAGGGCTTTCAAATTTATCTATAGACATCTGGTCAGAGGGAACTTATACGGCAGGCAGGAGGAAGTATTTGAATGCGAAGACTGCCAAGGATGCCCGCTGGCAGAGCAATGTAAAAAGACCCCGAAGAACAAAAGAATCTCATTGAGCAGAGAACGGAATAACATGTACCAGGAGGTTCAGGATAATCTGGAAAGCATCCATGGAGCCCTGCTAAGAATGAACCGGTCAATCCAGGCTGAAGGAACTTTTGGAATCATGAAACATGACAGATGGTACAAAAGAATCGTCAGAAAAGGGATAGATTCTGTAAAAGCCGAGTTATACCTGGTAGCACTTGGCTATAATTTAAGGAAATACATCACAAAAATAATGCGTATAAGGATTGCCGCCTAAGACAATATAATTAAAAGTCTTATGGGGGTAAGGGGGCTTACGCGCATTTTTACGTAAAAGGCTTACAGCAGAGCTAAAAATGATGAAATAAAGACGCAAAAAAGAGGCTGCAACAAAATGATTAACCATTTTGTCACAGCCCCTTTTTTTCCCATTTAGAGGACGCGGCCTAGGTCGCGTGCCATTTGTTTGTCCTTTTCCGGGGGACGGCCGGCGATGGTGAGGTAGCCTCCTATCATGGCGCCATTGAGGCCGGCGGCGAGTGCGAAGGACTGCATGTCGCGGAGGCCTCCTTCTCTTCCTGCGCATACGCGGATGATGGCGTGGGGCAGGATGAAGCGGTAGACGGCGAAGTAGCGGAGGATTTCAAGCGGCTGCGGCGGCTTGGTTTCTCCCATCGGGGTGCCCGGGATCGGGTTGAAGATGTTTAAGGGGACGGAGCGGATGTCTCTTTCCTTCAGGGCGAAGGCCATGTCGAGGCGGTCCTTTTCCGTTTCTCCCAGGCCGAAGATGCCTCCGGAGCAGACGTCGAGTCCTGCGGCATGGATGCGGCGGATGTGGTTCATTTTCTCGTCATAGGTATGCGTGGTGCATATTTCGGAGAAATAATCTCTCGACGTTTCCAGGTTGCAGTGGATTCTTTCGCAGCCTGCTTCCTTGAGTCTCTTCAGCTGTTCGTCGGTAAGGAGCCCCAGTGAGCAGCAGACGGAAAGTCCGGTGTGCTGTGTCACGAGGCGTACTGTTTCGACGATGGATTCGAATTGTTTGGGATCGGTCTGGCCTCTCCCGCTGGTGACGATGCCGAATCGTTCGGCGCCATAGGCTTCTGCCTGACGGGCTTCTTTGAGAAGTTCTTCAGGACGGCGGAGCGGATACTCCTTGACGCCTGTGTTGTACCAGCCTGACTGCGCGCAGAAGCGGCAGTTTTCGCTGCAGCGTCCGCTTCTTGCGTTGACGTCGCTGCAGAAGTGCATCTCATCTCCGCAGAAAGTGCGGCGGATGCGGTCGGCGGAGGCTATGAGGAAATAGGGTTCGCGCTTCCCGCAGTCGAGAAGTTTCTCCGCCATTTCCCTTGTTATTTCTCCGCCTTCCAGGACTTTGTCCATATACTCGGTAATGAGCGCTATATCCTGATTCATTGTCCCTCCCATTGGTTCTTCCCGGTATGATCAAGGAAAAAGGCACGCCCTGCGGCATGCCTCTTCCACTTACTGTACGTTCGGCATGGTTCTTGTACGACCGAGGTCGCGCAGCATGGTGAGATCATCATGCGGGTCAGATCCCTTGCTGGTGAGGTAGTTGCCGATCATGACGCCATTCATTCCGCCTGCCAGAGCCATGGACTGCAGGCTTCTTAAGTTCAGCTGGCGGCCGCCTGCTGTACGGATCTGTGCCTTTGGAAGCACGAAGCGGAACATAGCGAATGAACGGAGGATTTCCAATGGAGCCAGAGGCTCGTTGTGTTCATAAGGGGTTCCCGGAATCGGGTTCAGCACGTTGAGCGGAATCGCATCAATGTGCAGTTTCTTTAGATGGAAAGCCATCTCGACTCTCTGGTCGAGGGTTTCGCCCAGACCGAGGATGCCGCCGCAGCAGACGCGGATGCCGGCTTTCTGAGCACGCTGGATGTTCTCAGCTTTTTCCTCGGCGGTATGTGTGGTGCAGACTTCCTGGAAGAAGGAAGGTGCGGATTCAATGTTGCAGTGAAGACGGTTTACGCCGGCTTCACTGAGCTGGTATGCCTGTTCCTGTGTGAGGAAACCAAGCGAGCAGCAGACTTCGATGCCGATTTCCGTGCGGATACGGCGGATGAGATGCAGAATTTCTGCGAAGTCTTTCGGATTTCTCTGATCCCGGCCTGCGGTAACGATATCGAAGCGGGCAGCGCCTGCTTCTTTCGCTTTCTGGGCTGCTTTCATGACTTCTTCTTCCGGCAGGAAGGTGTAATTGTCTATGCCTGTGTCGTAACGGGCAGACTGGGCGCAGAACTTGCAGTCTTCCTGGCAGCGTCCGCTTCTTGCATTGACGATGGCGCAGAGGTCGACGCTTCTGCCGGAGAATTTCTGACGGATCTTATCAGCGCATGCCAGAAGAAGCATGGTGTCTTCGTCTGTCGCACGAATCAGTGCTTTTGCTTCTTCTTCGGTGATTTCTCCGCCGTCCAGAATTCTGTCTGTAATTTTTAAAATCTGTTCACAACCGCTTTCCATGAATGACCACTCCTTAAACGAATACATCCTGTTGTATAGTAACAGGGTCTCTCCTTGGTGAAACCTTACGCGTCAAATGCGTAATTCTGACCTCTCGGAAATCGGGAAATTTCCGTGAGGCTTAAAGCTGTGGCTGGGTTCTGCTTCTTCCCAGATCGTTGACCATGGTCAGGTCTTCTCTCGGATTTCTACCGCCGGTGGTCAGATAACCGCCGACCATGATGCCGTTCAGGCCGCCCGAGAGAGCATGTGCCTGGAGGCTGCGAAGATTGACTTCACGTCCGCCTGCTGTGCGGATGAGCGCTTTTGGAAGTACGAAGCGGAATACTGCAAATGTACGGAGCACTTCCAGCGGAGCCAGACGTTCGTTCGTGTAGAACGGTGTCCCTTCGACAGGGTTGAGGATATTCAACGGAACAGAGTCGATGTGGAGCTTTTTCAGATGGAATGCCATTTCCACACGCTGGTCGAGGTCTTCGCCCAGTCCGATGATGCCGCCCGAGCATACGCGGATGCCTGCCTTCTGCGCTGTCTGGATGATGTCTTCCTTATCTTCCATCGTGTGCGTGGTGCAGATTTCCGGGAAATACGACGGTGATGTTTCGATGTTGCAGTGGATTCTTGTGATGCCTGCTTCGCGAAGACGGATGGCCTGTTCCTCAGTGATGAGGCCCAGGGAGCAGCAGACTTCAATGCCCACCTGATCGTGAATCTTCTTCACGACATCGATGATTTCCTCGAATTCATTCGGATTATCCTGATTTCTTCCGCTCGTTACCAGAGAGAAACGGACAGCGCCCGCATCCTTGGCTTTCTTGGCAGCGGCCAGAATCTGGTCCTCCGGCAAAAGACGGTAAGTCGTAGCTCCCGTCCTGTAATGACCGGACTGCGCGCAGAATTTGCAGTCCTCCTGGCAGTGTCCGCTGCGCGCATTGATGATGGCGCAGAAGTCAACAGCATTGCCGTTGTACTTCTGACGGATCTTATCTGCCATAGCCAGAAGCAGCATGGTATCTTCATCCTTTGTACGGATCAGACGGCCTGCTTCTTCTCTAGTGATCTCTCCCCCGTCCAACACTTTGTTGGCCAGGCGGATGATTTCCTCACAAGAGCTTTCCATATGTAATTCCTCCCGAATAAAAAAATGGTTTCCCAGGTATTGGAGATTAACCTGTAAAATGACCGCAGGAATCTGCACTGTCACTTTATGAAATAGTATATTCTATAAACGGTTTATTTGTCAATTTCAGTATTTGCTTCAGTTCACAATAGGTTGACAAAGTAGACATTTAATCAAGCGTCTGGAATACACTGTGAAATCTTCGGTTTTATCGAAGGAAATGGGACATAGCTCCATAAAAATAAGGGCTCTTCTGACACGTGATGCATTGTCAAAAGGGCCCTTGATCGTCTACTAAGGAAATATGTATAAGTTGTCATACAAGATTTATATAACTTCAGGCGCTGCCTTGAGCGCTGCTGTTTTTGGACGCGAAAAAGTCCCGGCAAGGATTTTCGTCCTTGCCGGGACCTCCTCAGGAGTATATGCATCCGGCGGGAGAATCATCTCCCATGCGGCTCACCGGTCAGTCGATCTGAATTTTATGGGACGGTTCGATTTCAGGTTTCCCGGATTTCGGGAGCTCTACTTTCAAAACGCCATCCTTCAGGCTGGCTTTGATGCCCTCTTCCTTGACGCCACTCACGGCGAACTGACGCTGGAAACCGGCGAAGCTGCGTTCACGGCGGATAAACTTACGATCTGCGTCTTTCGTTTCCTTCGTGTCTTCTCTCTTTGCGGACAGGGACAGGATACCGTTTTCGTAAGTGACCTGAATCTCATCTTTCGTGTAGCCCGGCATGTCACAGGTTACTTCATAGTGATCTTTCAGATCTTCAATATCCGCTTTTGGAACGGAAACATAATCTTTGTAAATGGTCGGAACATCATCAAAGAAATGATCCAGGACCGTATCACCAAACAAACCATCAAATGGAATCAAGCTTCTCATAATAATGACCTCTTTCCTTTTGCGCTTACATTTGCGTTGTCAAACTTTTAGGATTCCCGGGGCCCCTTTCCTCCTGACAACTATAGTATAGCACTTTTAGCACTTAAATCAAGAGAGTGCTAAAAAATTTTTGACTTTTATTTTTCGATTTTTGAAAGTCCGCATATTTACGGAACATTCACGTTCTAAACTTATTGATTTTTTGACTTTTATCTTGTCAAAGTTAGCCATAAAGCACCATTCATTTTTCTTTTGAAAAGGAGAAATTGCATCAAAAAGATAAAAGAAGAAGCTGTGGCAAAATGTACAATCATTTTGCCACAACCCCTTCTTTGTGTTGATATAGCTGCCCAGAGAATTAATCTAACATAGATATACAATCTCTACAATCTAAAAACCTCAAAACCTCGCTACGCTCGTGGAACTACTGTATTCCCCGGCTTCGCCGGGACCTTCTCCTTCGGAGCAAGGTTAACACCCTTAAACCGAACTTCGTTCGAGAAAAGGAGAAAGAGCGTCTTGGCGGATTTTGCCACAGCCCCTTCCTTTTTCAATTCTCAAATCAATCAAATCAGTTCAGCGCAAGTCCTTTGTCGATTTTTTCCAGGTTTTCTTTCATGGTCTTGACATAGTTTGCGTCTTGTTCGCCGCTTTCTATGGTGTCAAGGGTTTCGACTTTGGCGCCGGCTTCTTTGGAGATAGTCTCGGTCAGAGCCGGGCTGATCATGTCTTCGGTGAAGATGGTCTTGACGTTGTGCTTCTTGCAGAAGTCGATGATGTCTGCAAGTTTGGCCGGGGACGGTTCGCCGGATGCGAATGCGTCTTCGACGCTGGCCTGTGTCAGGCCGAAGTCACGGCAGAGGTAGCCGAAGGCTGCATGGCCTGCAACGAGTTCTTTGCTGTGGCCGGTGGAGAGTTTCTTTTTGTACTCTTCGGTCATAGCCGTGAGGTCTTTGTCGAGCTTCTCATAGTTCTTTTCGAAGTATTCCTTGTTTTCAGGAGAAGCGGCAGCAAGGGCATCAGCGATGTTCTTTGCTTCTTTTCTTGCTTCTTCCGGTCCGAGCCAGACGTGCGGGTCAAAGTCGCCGTGTTCCTTGATTTCATCCTCATCCGTCAGGCGGATGGGGTCGATTCCCTTGGATGCAACGACAGCGACGGGGCCGTCTTTCATGCTCTTGAGCATCTCTGGCGCCCAGCGTTCCATGCCCATCCCGTTGTAGATGAAGACTTTGGAATCTTTGACGCGCATCATGTCGGATGCTTTAGGTTCAAATTCGTGGGGTTCTGTGCCGTCCGGTATGATGACAGTGATAGCTACGCGGTCTCCCCCGATGGCCTGCGTGAGCTCTTTCATGGCTCCAAAGGATACGGTGACGGGAACTTTCCCTGCCGGGGCAGATGCCGCCGGTTTCTCTTCCTTGCCACAGCCTGCTGTAATGATGAGGCAAGCTGCCGCGCCAGCTAAAGCCAATTTTTTCCACAATTTCATGATAGAGATACTCCTTTTTCTTCTAATGGCGGCCGGGCCGCCGGATCCGAGTACCGGAGACGCATTCCCTTCCTCCCAGGAAATGCGGACTCATCAGCGCAGGACTTTTTTCGCCAGGATCGTCACAAGGAGCAGTCCGGCGGCAAAGAGCGCTGTGACGCCGCCCGGTGCTGCGCCTATGTAATAGGCTGCGAAGAAGCCCCCCAGTATGGACAGGAAACTGTACACCATCGCGGCGAGGAAGGTTGCGCGGAAACCTTTCCCCAGCTGCAGCGCCGAGGCCACCGGAAGCGTGATCATCGAGGTAATGACTAATATCCCGACAGATCGGATGGAAACGGAGATGACAGCCGCCACAAGGAAGGCGAAGACATAATTCAGTACTTTGACGTGCGCGCCGGCAACGCGCGCTGCTTCTTCATCGTAGGTGATGTAGAGAAGCTGGTGATAGTTCAGGATAACCGTCAGGACGGCGGCAAGGCTCAGGAGCCCTGTGATCGCCATGTCCTCATTGCTGACCGTCAGCATCGAGCCGAAGAGGTAGGCGTCGGCATTGGCATGGAGACGCCCGGAGCTGATCAGCGTGATGGCGATGCCCACGGAGACGGAAAGGACGACGGACAGGATGAGGTCGGTATATTTCTTGAAATACTGCCGGAGAAATTCGATCATCATCCCCGCAAAGGCGGTGAAGACGAAGGAAATGAGGACAGGACTCTCCCGGAAGAGAAGCCCGAGCGTGACACCCGCCAGAGACGAGTGCGCCAGGGTATCCCCGATCATCGAGTACCGTTTCAGCACCAGGAAAAGCCCGATGCATGGGCAGAGAACGGCGATGCAGATGGAAATGATGAGCGCATTCTGCATGAAGGTATAGCTAAACATGGCCGCCCTCCTTTTCTATGTATTCTTCTATATAATGGCGGACACTGCAGAGGTGGCCGTGTCCGTGTTCGACGTGGTAGAGGCGGTCGGATACTTTGCCTGCCTCAGCGAGGTTGTGCTCGACGGCAAGGATGGTGACGCCCTTGTCCTTATGGAGGGTATCGAGTTCCTTGTAGATGTCGCGCTGGCTGGTCAGGTCGACGCCGGTCGATGGTTCATCGAGGATGAGGAGATCAGGGCTTCCCATGAGCGCCCTTGCGATCAGCACTTTCTGATGCTGGCCGCCCGAGAGGCTTCCCATGAGCTGTTTCTTGTACCCTTCCATGCCTGTCACGGAAAGGACCTGATCCACGTCGATTTTCTTCAAATGCAGCAGTTTCCCGTAGGAATGGATGACTTCTTCCACGGTGATGGGAAAGGAGGCATCCGAGGCGGACCGCTGCGGTACGTAGCCGATGCGGCGGGCGCGGCGCGTGACCGTCCCGGAGACCGGTTTCAAGAAGCCCAGTATGATTTTCAGAAGGGTGCTCTTGCCGCTTCCATTATTTCCTACGATGGAAATATACTCTCCGCCCGCCAGATGGAAATCGACGTTTTCCAGGAGCCAGGGAGCGCTCCCCGTGTAGGAAAAATATAAATTCTCAATGGTCAGCATGATGGATCCCTCCGGACCTGCAATGAAAAGGGCGGCTGCCAATCCCGCCGCTCTTTCGTAATCAATCTAATTCTTCTGCCGCTTTGCGGACAGCTTCAAATACTTCATGGAAGGACGCTTCATTTTCTTCCGCCAGTGCTTTCACGGATTCGTATTCCGGATAGTTGCGGACGGTATCGGAAAATGTGACCTGCTTCACAAGTGCCTGCCCGAAAGGTGTTTCGACTTCCCTTTCTTCGCGCTTCAGGATGACGCGCATGACGCTTGGAAATTCGCGGACGCCGATGGTCGTCGTTTCGCGAAAAATGATGTCTTCCAGTGTTTCACGGATTTCCTTCTTGCAGATAACGGTCAGTTCCCATGCAGGACGGTTCTTCTTCATGAATACCGGCGCATAGTGGACGTCGAGCGCCCCTGCCTGCATCAGCTTTTCAAGGGTGTAGCCCAGGACTTCGCCCGAGCAGTCGTCGATGTCGGTTTCAATCTTCAGGACTTCGTCTCTTTCTCCTTCTCCCTGATTGTCGGAAACGAGGAGTGCGCGGAGAATGCCGGCTCTTTCGGTGTAAGCGCGTTTGCCTGCGCCAAGGCCGATGCGTTCGATGCGGAAAAGGGACGGAAGCGTGTGGGATGTAGCCAGTGCGCATGCAATCGCAGCACCAGTCGGGGTGACGAATTCCCCTGTGGCATCCATGATTTCAAGCGGCATGCCGCAGGCAGTCACGATGTTCAGCGTAGCTGGCACCGGTACGGGCAGGCGGCCATGCTGGCAGCGGACAGTGCCTGTGCCTTCGGAAAGCTTTGGCACGATGACTTCGGAAATGCCAAGGCTGTCGAAGCAGACGGCAGCGGAAATGATATCCACGATGGAATCGGCAGCGCCGACTTCGTGGAAGTGGACCTCATCGATCGGAAGGTTGTGTGCTTTCGCTTCTGCTTCCGCAATGAGCATGAAAATCTTCTTTGCGATTTCACGGGCATGATCCGTCATGGAAGCGCCGTCAATGACCGCCATGACATCCGCCAGATTGCGGTGTTCATGATGGTGGTGATGGCCATGAACGTGGTCATGATCATGATAATGGCCCTCTTCGCCATGGAAATGCGGGCAGTGATGTTCTTCATCATGGTGATGATGATGGTGTCCTTCCTCGCCATGGAAGTGCGGGCAATGGTGTTCTTCCTCATCATGATGGTGGTGATGATGATGTTCTTCACCGTCTTCATGGCAGTGGCAGTGGTGCTCGCCTTCTTCGTCATGGTGATGATGATGTTCGCCGTCTTCATGGCAGTGGCAATGATGTTCGCCTTCTTCGTCATGATGATGATGATGTTCGCCTTCTTCGTCATAATGATGATGATGTTCGCCTTCTTCGTCATGATGATGATGTTGTTCGCCTTCTTCGTCGTGATGGTGATGATGTTCTTCCGGGACATCGGAAGAAACGACCGGATCAGGGCCGTAGAGGTATGCCATGTCATGGTCGTGGTTTTCATGTTCTGCATCGAGGATGACATTGAAGTCGCAACAGTTGATGCCGGATTTCTGTACGCGGGAGATTTCTGTCTTGAAGCCCTTCACCGGAAGGGAAGCGAGTGCTGCTTCCAGTGCTTTCTGGTCAGCGCCCAAATCAAGCATGGCAGCAACGAACATATCTCCGCTGATGCCGGAACCGGTTTCCAGATATAATTTTTTACTCACTGCTTTTTCCCCTTTCTGCAAGCCTGTTAATTTGGGTCGCCACGTAGCCGGCACCAAATCCATTATCAATATTGACTGTGACGATGCCGTTCGCGCAGGAATTGATCATCGTCAGAAGCGCCGAAAGGCCGTGGAAGCTGGCGCCATAGCCGACCGATGTCGGAACGGCGATGACGGGATTCTTCACGAGGCCTCCGATGACAGAAGCAAGAGCCCCTTCCATCCCGGCGACGGCGACGACGCAGTTCGCGCTCCTGACCAGGGTTTCCTTGGAAAGGATCCTGTGGATGCCGCTCACGCCCACGTCGTAAATGCGCTCGACATGCGTGCCGAAGTATTCAGCCGTCTGGGCCGCTTCTTCGGCGACGGAAATGTCCGCCGTGCCGCCTGTGCAGACCGCGACGCAGCCGATGCGTTTCTTTCCTTCTTTTTCCTTCTTCAGGATATGGGAGACGGGGTCATAGGAAATGTCGGGGATCCTCTCTTTCACGAGTTCATACTGGTGGGAAGAAGCACGCGTCCCGAAGACTTCCCCGTCCAGCTCATAGAGCTTCTGGAAAATGTCTGCTATGAACTTGTCGGACTTTCCCTGGCAGTATACGACCTCGGCAAAGCCGGACCTTTCTCTTCTGTCCGTGTCGAGCTTTGCATATCCCATTTCCTCATACGAACGCGAAGCAGGGTTGGCGCGGAGCAGCTCTTCGGCCGCTGCCGTATCCATCGTCCCCTTCTTCACTTCTTCGAGTATTTCCCTGACATCCATCGTCTCACCGCTTTCTTACATTTCCAACTGATCCTTGCTCAATACTTCATCCATGCTTCCCATACGGTAGCCCAGAAGATCCATCGTCACATACGTGAAGCCGATCGCTTTGAATACGCGGGAGACTTCATCGTGCAGCTTGAAGAGCTTGAAGAGTTCTCCCGGGAGCACTTCGATACGCGCCAGATTTCCTTCATGCACGCGGACGCGGAGCTGTGTGAAGCCTTTGGAGAAAAGGAAATTCTCTGCTGCTTCGACCATCGCAAGCTTCTTGGCCGTGATGCCTTCGTTGTAAACGAAACGTGTCGCCATGCAGGCAAAGGACGGCTTGCTCCATGTGGCAAGGCCGGCTTCTTTGGAAAGGGCACGGATGTCTGCCTTGTAAAGTCCGGCATGACGGAGCGGGCTCTTGATGCCGAGCTCTGAAAGCGCTGTGAGACCAGGCCTGTACTGCGATGCATCGTTCATATTTGTCCCGTCGATGACGTAAGCGAAGCCTTCTTCTTTGGCAATCTGCTGCAGCGTGCTGAAAAGGAAGTGCTTGCAGAGATAGCAGCGGTTCGTCGGATTTTCAGCGAAGCCTTCGATGGCGAACTGGTCCATCCTGATGACCTTCTGGCGGATGCCTTCCTTCGTGCAGTATTCCATCGCGTCAGCCACTTCCCTTTCAGGAACGGATGCGAGATTCATCGTGACAGCCATGGCTTTGTCGCCGAGGACTTTATGAGCTTCATGCATAAGGTATGTGGAATCCACGCCGCCGGAGAACGCCAGCATGACGCTGCCGAGCTCCTTCAGGTATGCTTCCAGATCGTCTTGTTTCTTCTGTAATTCCTTAGTAAGCATAAGATTTCTCCATTCTTTTTTTGAAAAAGACCGCAGACTTCAGGCGCATGGCCGGAAGGAAAGAGAGCGGCTCTGTAACGCGGGGATTTCCCGTACTTTTTATTATAACATTTCATAGAACAGAGAAAACATGACAGATATGAATGTATAAAGAAAGCGGCTGTGGAAATGTAAAATCATTTCGTCACAGCCGCCTTTCGTGACGGTTTATTTGACTAGAGGATACCCGCAAGTATCTTGGGATTAGCTGAAGACAGAAAACCATACAACCAGCCTTCGGCTGAGGAAATGCAACTCATCCGCCCGACATCAGAATTTGAGGTCGGGCACCTTCCCTTCCAGGGCAAGGTCAAAACTGCCATAAAACTATTTTTCTTCCATCATCTTGCGGATTCGTTCCCTGCGTCTTCTTGCTGCTTCTTCATCGACGATGATATGATGTCCTGCCGGTGTCACGACTTCCATAGGCTTTTCGGGAACGGCTTCCCTGCCATAAGTGCCGTAATCGAAATCGCCGCCAAGTGCGCAGCTTGCGCAGTCAGCGCCTCTTGCACCGCGCCACATGCGGTACAGGCAGTATCCGAACCAGCCTGCAATGACAGCGATGATGAGTCCTACAAATATATTGTTCATAGATGCCTCCCCTAGTATCTTTTGGAACGAAAATTAAGAACAAATCGAGTGAAAACCTTTCTCAATATGATTATAGCACGAAAGGCAACTTGGTCAAATGCGAAACGATTGCAGTTTCCTCAAAATTTCATGCGCGCCTTACTTCGAAATTCATCTATATCAAAGTGGGCAAACTCCCGTCTCTGTCTAATTTCTACGCCCTTTTAACTTGTACTGAAATACAAAACAAGGTATAATGAAATAATTGTAAAACGGAATTTAATGTAAAGGGAGCAAATTGTGAAAAGAAATCAGCACACCATCGGGAAAGATGTCACGTACAAGGGCCTGGGTCTCCACTCCGGCATGCCTGTCACCATGACCATGCATCCCGCCGCTCCGGGGGCAGGAATCATTTTCAAGCGAAGCGACCTGCCCGGAGGACCGGAAGTGCCGGCACAGTCCCGGTACATCACCAATACGCTGCGCGCAACGACACTGGAAAAAGGCGAAGCAAAGGTCTTCACCGTCGAACATGTCCTCTCCGCGCTCTACGCACTCCAGATCGACAACTGCGTGATCGAAATGGATTCACCTGAACCGCCCGTAGGCGACGGCTCTGCGAAAACCTTCTGCGACATGGTTCAAGAAGCAGGCATTGAAACACAGGATGAGATGATCCCGATCCTGACACTCGATACAAGCGCTGCTGTCTACGAAGACAACAAATTCATCACAGCCCTTCCCTATGACGGGCTCCGCATCACATTCACCTCGATCAATCCGCATCCCCTTCTGGGCACACAGATGAGAGACGTCGTGATTGACCACGACTCCTATATGAAAGAAATCGCGCCGGCAAGAACGATCGGATTCACATGGGAACTCGAAGCCATGAGAAAGATGGGCCTTGGCAAAGGCGGCACACTGGAAAACGCCGTCGTTTACTCCGAGACCGAATGCCTCTCTCAGCTGCGCTTCCCCGACGAACTTGTCCGTCATAAGATACTCGACATCCTGGGAGACATTTCCCTCGTCGGCCCGCTTCATGCGCACATCATCGCCGTCCTCGGCAGCCATAAGCTGAACGCCGAACTTTCTGAGAAACTTCAGGCTTTGAAAAAAGACCTCAAGGAATAAAGGAATAAATCCGTACGCACCACCCACATTTCAAGGAGGAAATTATTATGGAAGAAACACAGGAAAAGTTACATCTGAACGTTGAAGAAATCATGGAAATCCTGCCGCACCGCTATCCGATGCTTCTCGTCGACAAGATCACGGAAATGGTACCGATGGACTATGCGATCGGGCAGAAATCCGTCACCATGAATGAACCGTTCTTCCAGGGCCACTTCCCGGGCCGTCCGATCATGCCGGGCGCCCTCATCTGCGAAGCTATGGCTCAGGTAGGCGGCGTTGCCCTTCAGTATCCGGAAGAAAACAGAGGACTCATCCCCATGTTCACAGGCATGGAACGCGTCCACTTCCGTTCCCCGGTCGTACCGGGAGACGTTCTCGTCACCAAAGCTGTCATTGAAAAGATCAAGGGCCGCATGGGCAAAGTCCACTGCGAAGGCACCGTAGACGGCGTCCGCAAAGCAGATGCTGACTTCATCTTCTACCTGATGGATCAGAACAAATCTAAGAAATAAGACTCACCAATAAGCAAGACCGTCCAGGCCGCTTCCCCGCAGCAGGAAACAGCCGATTTCAAAATCATGGACAATCATTCAGGGACCCGCCCGGCTCCGCTGCCCGGCCGCCCGTAAAACAAAGGGGAAATATAAGAACATGGAATTAAAAGTGATCAAACCGATAGATCCGGCGATTCATCCGACTGCCATCATCAATCCTACCGCTATCATTCATAAAAACGTCACCATCGGACCATACGTAGTCATCGGTCCGAGATGCGAAATCGGAGAAGGCACCATCATTGAATCTCACGCCGTCATCGCGGAAAACGTCCGCATGGGCAAGAAGAACCACATCTTCCCGCACGCCGTCATCGGAGAATCACCGCAGGACCTCAAGTATGCAGGCGAGTACAGCACCGTCGTCATCGGAGATGAAAACGACATCCACGAATTCGCTACCATCCACCGTGCAACCGGTGAAAACTGCGAAACCCGCATCGGTTCTCACAACATGCTTCAGGCATACACCCACGTAGCCCACAACAGCAACTTCGGCGATTACATCGTCGTATCCAGCTTCTCCGGCGTTGCCGGCCACGTCACTGTCGAAGACCATGCTGTCATCGGCGCCATGAGCGGCGTCCACCAGTTCGTCAAGATTGGTGCTTTTGCCATGATCGGCGGTATGTCCAAGATCGTTCAGGACGTATGCCCCTTTGTCATCGCTGACGGCAACCCTGCCAGAGTCGTAGGACTCAACGCAGTCGGCATTGCCAGAAACAAGATCCCGGCCGAATCCAAGAGCGCGCTCAAAAAAGCATACCGCCTCATTTTCCGCTCGGGCTTGAAACTCAACGATGCTATCCAGGAAATGGAACAGGAACTCCCGTCCACTCCGGAAATCGAACATCTTCTCCGGTTCCTCAGGAACTGTGACCGCGGCCTCTGCCGTACAAGAGACAGATAATACAGAAACCTCCCGTCGTCCCCTTTC
This sequence comes from Dialister hominis, assembly GCF_007164725.1. Lineage (NCBI taxonomy): Bacteria > Bacillati > Bacillota > Negativicutes > Veillonellales > Veillonellaceae > Dialister > Dialister hominis. The sequence continues at coordinate 1,852,106 of NZ_AP019697.1, forward strand.
GACCGGGAGGTTTTTTCGTGCCCGGAATACCCGCTATTTCCGACCCGCCATTGAACGTCAAAAAACTGACCGTCTCGAATCTGTAAAAATTTTCACGATTTCATATCGCATCTATTATGATATGATGAGAATTTATCACAATTGCAGAATTATTTGACAAACAGGTCTATAATATAAGAAAGTGTCCGACAGTCAATTTTTAACGTTACTAATGAAATGGGGAATGGATCATGGAACTTAAAGCTATCAGACCAATAGAGCCGGACATTCATCCGACGGCCATCATCGCCCCGACGGCAATTCTGCATCACAACGTGAAAATCGGACCGTACGCCGTCATCGGCCCAGGGTGTGAAATCGGAGAAGGCAGCATCATCGAATCCCATGCAGTCATTGCGGAAAACGTGCGCATGGGCAAAAACAATCACATCTTTCCGCACGCCGTCATCGGAGAAGCGCCGCAGGACCTGAAATTCAAAGGTGAATACAGCACCGTCGTCATCGGGGACGAAAATGAAATCAGAGAATTCGCCACCATCCACCGCGCGACCGGCGAAAACTGCGAGACCCGCATCGGATCCCACAATATGCTTCAGGCATACACCCACGTAGCCCACAACAGCTGCTTCGGCGATTACATCGTCGTATCCAGCTTCTCAGGCGTAGCAGGCCACGTCACCGTCGAAGACCATGCCGTCATCGGCGCCATGAGCGGCGTCCACCAGTTCGTCAAAGTAGGAGCCCTCGCCATGGTAGGCGGCATGTCCAAGATCGTTCAGGACGTATGCCCCTTCGTCATCGCCGACGGCAACCCCGCCAGAGTCGTAGGCTTGAACAGCGTAGGCATCGCAAGAAACAACATCTCTGCCGACGTCAAGAGCGCCCTCAAGGAAGCCTACCGCCTCCTCTTCCGCTCGGGCTTGAAACTCAACGAAGCCATAGAAGAAATGGAACAGGAACTCCCCTCCACCCCGGAAATCGAGCACCTGCTCTACTTCCTGAGAAACTGCGACAGAGGCCTCTGCCGTACAAGAGACAGATAAAAGATTGTAATAAGAAGAGGCTGTGCCAAAATCCGCTAAAACGCTGCTTTTTCCTTTTCTCGAGCGAAGCGAGGTTTAAGGGTGTTAACCTTGCTCCGAAGGAGAAGGTGGTGCGGATTTGTTAATACAGACAAATAAATATCATAAAAAATCTAATCGTACCTTAATCTTAATCATGCAGCCATTGGAGCTGCGTTGAATACTTCCATTGGGGCTAAAAGATGTAATTTGCGCTGAATGCGTTTGTTGTTGTAGAAGTAGATGTAGCCGTTGATCATGCTTACCACTGCTTTGCGGCTGGTGAATTTACGTGTGTAGTAACGTTCGCGCTTCAGCATTCCCCAGAACCCTTCCATCAGACCGTTGTCTGCACAGTAGCCTACGCGGGACATGCTGTGAACCAGTCCTGCTTTTTCAACGATCTTATGGAATCCGTTGCTTGTATACTGGAATCCGCGGTCAGTATGAATCATTGGATGTGCTCCTGGATTCTCTTTAAGCGCCTTTTCCATTGTCTCAAAAGCCAGTGCAGTATTGTTTCTGTCGCCGATGACATAAGAGACAATCCGACGGTTATGGCCATCAATAATGGCGCTTAAATATAACTTATGCAAAACTCCATCAGCCGTTGTGTATTTGAATTCGGTGACATCCGTCATCCATCTTGCATTGGATACGCCTGCATCGAAATCACGGTTCAGCAGGTTTTCAAAAATGTACTTTGGATCCTTTGCGTTACGAGTGCAGCCATCGGTCTTGTATTTGATCACGGACTTAATATTAAGTATCCGCCTGACACGAAGAACCAGACTGTCACTTACCATAAGGTGGCTCTCGCTATACTTCTTGATCCAATCGTTCATCCGGCGGTATCCCATATCCGGATATTCCTGATGGATTTTCACGACCTCCTGTGCGACCTTTTCTCTCAGCAGTTCACGGCCGCTCTTAATATGATTCAGCCAGCCGTAATAAGCTGCCCTGGAGACCTTTGAGAGTCGGCAGAGACTTTCTATGGAGATGTTGGTTTCTTCATGGACTTCTTTTATGGCTTTAAAATCTCTGAGAAGGTGAGTAAGGCTGAATCCTTCGAGGAACGCAACCTTTCCTCTATCTCCATCTTTTTTTTTAGCAGGGCAATCTCTGCTATAAGATCCTTCTTCTCTTCAAGAAGTCTGGCATTCTCCTGACGCAGCCGTTCTTCTTCGGTCCGGGGCGTTTGGAGCCTGATTGGCTTTCCTCTGTAATCCTCAAGACCAACTTCTCCCATCTCCTTGAACTTTTTTACCCATGTGTAGAGTGTTTGGTAGGACATGTTGTACTTCTTGGCTATCTTGTTGTAATCGCATCCACTGGCGATGCACTCCTGAACGATTCTGACTCGCTCTTCCTTGACCGATTGCTGGCGTTTGCCCATAAGATCTCCTCCTTCAGAAACGAGGTCTGTCAACTTATGCTCATTATACGCCTCAATCCATGTTTTAAGGGAGAGAGTGCCGGAAATTCTGTATTTGGCACAGACGGAAAGCATGGAAACGCCGCCTTTAAGATATTCCTTTACGGCCTGGATCTTCATCTGATTGGAGTAGTAAGACAAATGCTGCCTGGGCCGCAATCCCTTAAAGCCCTCCTCTTTATACCGGAGAACCCATTTTCTGAATGTTATGCGGCTCATATGAAGATTTTCAGCTGCCTGGGTAATCGTAACACCTTGATAGAGATATGAAGCAATCTGGTCTAACATTTCCTCCGGGGACGCTTTGGTTTTACATGGCATAAGAATGACCCCCTAATATATTTATGATATTATTCTGTCTTTCTTGTTGAATCATACCAAGGTGTCAGCGTAGCTGACGGATACAGTAGTTCTCGAGCGAAGCGAAATTTTATGGTTTTCAAGCAGAACCAATAAATACAGTTGTTAGATAACCTTTTAATGAAATATCCCAACACAAAAGGGAGCTGCAGAAATGATTGTACATTTCTACAGCCCCTCATTTTTACTGGTTATACGATTCTGATACTGCCATTTCTGTTTTTTCCATTTCGTCTTCTGCTCTTCCAATGCCTTTTGGAATCAGGGTGACGATAGCGAGGATGGCGAGGAGGCCGAAGGCTACGTTGACGAGGATGCCGGCGGTAGCAGCGGCGGCGAGGTTTGTGCTTTCGGCGAAGGCTCCGTAGACAGCGGCGGAGATGGCTACGCCGAAGGCGCCTCCCAAGGAGCTGGCCATTTTATAGACACCGGCCGCCTGGCCGACTTTGTCGGACGGTGCATTGGAGACGGAGGTGTCGGTGGACGGGGTCGCGTAGATGCCGAGGCCAAATCCGAAGAGGCAGAAGCCTACGAAGACGACGACGGTATAGGTGAGGTCCGGGAGGAAGGTCAGGCCCATCATGGCGATGCCTGCTGTGGTGATGGAGGCGCCCCACTGCATCGGTTTTCTGGCACCGACTCTCTGGAGGATCTTTTCTCCGACGCGGATCATGGCAAGGACGGCGACGAGGTAGCCGAGGGAGAGCATGCCGGACTGGAAGGCGGTGAAACCGCGGCCTACCTGCGCATAGGTATTGGCGACGATCAGTGTGCCTGCGACGGCATTCAAAAGGAAGTTCGACGCGGCAGCACCGGCATAGGGCTTGCTCCTGAAGAGTTTGAAATCAAGGAGTGCGTTGTGTTTATTTCTTTCCACTTTCACAAATGCGGCAAATCCGATCAGGATGGTGGCAAGAAGGCCGAGTGTCCTTCCGCTCGTCCAGCCAAAAGCAGCGCCGAAGTTGATGAATATATTCAGTGCGACCATGGTCACGATGAAAATGGAAAGGCCTGCAAAGTCGAAATGGAAGGGTTCGTCGGAATCTCTTTTGCTTTCCGGCGTCGCCCAGAGGAGTATCATGCCAAGGGCAGCGAAAATGATGGAAAAGACGAAGATGCCTCGCCAGCCGAAGCTGGATGCAATGGCGCCGCCCGCGAAGGATGCGATGCCGCCGCCTCCCCGGGAGCCGATAGACCAGAAGCTCAGGGCTCTCTGGCGGGCTTTCCCTTCGAAATAGGCATTCATGAGGGCAATGGTCGAAGGCATGATGCATGCGGCCGACAAACCCTGAATGATGCGGCCCGCGATGAGGAGCACCGCGCCCTGCGAAAGGACGAGGCAGGAAGAGCCGATGATGCTCAGGACAAATCCCAGGTAAGCAATCTTCTTCCTACCGGTCTTATCCGCCAGACCTCCGGCAGCCACGATGAAGAGGCCCGAGAAAAGAGCCGTCAGGCTGACCGCAATATTCAGCGTATCCAGCGGAATCCCAAGATCCGCCTGCACGGCAGGTCCGACATTCACGATGGCCTGCGCGAAAAGCCAGAACGTAATCACGCCAAAAACAATCCCGGCGATCATCCGGTCTGTCCCTTTATACCCCATTTTCATACTTTCGACATTCCTTCTTCTCAGACGGATTTCCAGAAGATCCGCTGAGCTTTGACCATAAGAAATTCCGAAAAAAAGATGTTCCCGCATCCTCTTTCGGTTGTCTAAGGCATCCCGCCTTAGAGCGCATACGTCTATTATATGAAAAAAAAGAGCCAATCACAAATTTGATTTGACAAAAACGCATGATTGCATGGAACGATGTGGGAATTAGAAGGATGGGTGGGGAAATGGAAAACCATACAGCCTCGCTTCGCTCGTGGTAATCAACCCTATCCGCCCTTTTTAGAAACTGCACCTTTGGGAAACCCTAAAACCAGCCTACGGCTGAGGAAATGCTGTTTCCGCCCGGCATAAGAATTTAAGGCCGGGCACCTTCCCTTCCAGGGCAAGGTCAAAACCGGCCTACGGCCCTTCTTCTCCGTCTGGGAAGGCAAGTATTAGCGGCGCTCAGGGAAATACACCGGCCCTACCGCCCATTTCCCTACGCAAAAAGGGCTGTGATGAATGGTTTCCCATTTACCACGGTCCTTCTTTTTATTCTTTATTCTGCTTTGTTTTCGGCTGTTTTCAGTTCTGGTTTGTCGTCTTTGATGTATTCCTTGAGGACGTGTTTGCGGAGGGTCTCGTCGTCCAGGGGCGAGAGTTTCGCGGTGTAGAGGAATACTTTGCCATTGGTCTTCGGGATGGAGATGATGGTGTGGACGTCCCAGGTGAAGTTGCCGTCGGCGCCTTTGGTTCTGAAGTAGTCGGCAATCATGCCTTCGGGGCTGTCTTCGATGCGCTGTTCCATGTTATCGAGACGGACGAATTCGAGGAAGCGTTCCTGGTCATCCGGGTGGATGTTCTGCCTTGCGTAGCTCAGGCGGACTTCTTCAAGGCCGTAGGTCTTCTGATGGAGGAATTCCCAGGAGCTGGCGGAGGCGACGATCGGGTTACAGGAGTTTTCGTCGAAGTTGATGATGAAAACGGTATTGTAGAGGTAGTAGATACTTCTGACAAGGCCGTCGAGCATGTCCTGCTGGCGCTGGTCGCTGTTGAATGTGACGTTGATAAGTTCAGCCCTGTGGATGTGCTTATTTCCGCAGGAGGCGATGGTCTTGCAGCGCAGGCGCATGTACTGGTTCTTGGATGTATAGGTAAGGACCTGCTCTTTCCCGGATTCCGCGATTTCATTGGCAAAATTCCTGAAAAGGTGGGACAGCGGCGAGGCATTGTCGTTGATCGTATGCTCGGACATGTCCGTAGAGGTCGTCCCGGCAGTAGCGAGGGATTTCATGAATTCATTATTGACGAAGAGGTATCTGAATTTCGTTCCGTCGTCTTCCAGAAGGGCAAACGGGCAGTTCGTCAGGAAATCTTCTCTTCCTGCTGCATCATAGTACTGCGCCATTTCTCTTGTTTCCGTGACCCAGTGCTGTTCTTTGATGCGTTCTACGACGTTATCGTAGGGCATTGGTTTTCCGAAGTAGTAGCCCTGGATTTTTTCGCATCCGATGCTCTTCAGGAAATTGAGCTGTTCTTTCGTCTCGACGCCTTCAGCGAGTGTCTGCACGCCGATTTTTTTGGCCATGCGGACGGTGCTTTCGATGACGCTCTTCGCTTTTTCGGTGAAGTGCGCCAGGAATTCCATATCGATCTTCAGTTCATCGAAGCTGTAGTCCTTGAGGACATTCAGCGAGGAATAGCCGCTGCCGAAGTCGTCCATCCAGACCTGGAAGCCTGCTTTATGGAAATTGTCGATTTCTTCGCTGATCTTGCGGAAGTCATGGACGAAGACGCTTTCAGTAATTTCCACATTCAGCATGTAGTGCGGGACGCAGTACTTGTCGGTGATGCGGTTCAGTTCCTCGAGCACTTCGCAGGTGAAGAAGTCGATGCGGGAAAGGTTGAAGGAAACGGGCACAACCGGTTCTCCGCGGTTGACGCGTTCCCTGTAGTTCTGGCAGACATGCTCGATCATGTACATATCGAGCTTGCTGATTTGACGGCTGTCTTCGAGAGCCGGGATGAAGATGCCGGTCGAAATGAAGCCCTTCTCAGGATCTTCCCAGCGGGCCAGTGCCTCCAGGCCGCAGAGCGTGCCGGAAAGGGAACGCATGACAGGCTGGTAGTAGACCTTGATATATCCGTTCTTCAGCGCTTCGTCGATATGGTAGACAGCGTAATTTCTGAGCTCGGACAGGTTCCAGACTTCATCGGTATATTCGAGGATATGGACATCGAGGCGGTCGCGGATGCTGTCGCAGGCAAGCTTGGCCAGATCGCAGGCAAGTTCCGGATTGACATTGAAATCGGTGACATGGTACACGCCGAATTTCGCATCGAGGCGTACGCCGCTTCTGAGGCTCACAAGCTTCTGATAGACCTCGCGGGCCCTCAGCTTCAGATCCACATAATCGGTCAGGACGACGAAATGGTCGTCAGCAAAACGCGCGATGTAATCATGCGGGAATACTTCCTTCAGTATATCCGCCACATCACGCAGCAGCTGGTCGCCTTCCTTGCCGCCGTACTGCACGTTGAACATTTTGAAATTCTTGATATTGAAATAGAGGATTGCCGTCTCGGGCGCTTCTGTATTGAAGCTGCGGTGCTTGAGTTCATTGCCCGCATGTTCCAGGAATCGCTTCTGCCCGGGGAATCCCGTCAGCGAATCAATGTCCCTCGTCAGATCCTTGACACGCGAGTCCATGACAAAGGCGCAGAAAACATCTCCTTCGCCGGGCAGTTTCACCCTGCGTCCGAAGTTTTCCACGTACACAATTTTCCCCGTGATGGTTCTCACTCTGTAATTCACGTAATCATGGAGGTCCTTGCTGGAACGCATCTGTTCGTCGATCTCGCGTTCCACGCGGCCTACATCATCGATATACACAAAATGACGGAATGAGCCGAAAGTGTAATTGATAAATTCATGCGCATCTTTGCACTCCAGCATCTGAATGACGCCCTTGCTCGCATAAAGGATTTCCTTTTCCCGGGTACCCCGATACACAAGCACACCACCCGGGAGTTCGTCCAGAACACTTCTGAACGCATCCGGGATACCGTTGCCCGGATATGTTAATTCTCCCATCGCTCTTCACTTTCCTATTCTTCTGAAATTGACGCCGGCCTTCCCTTGCCGCGTCTTTATAATGTCCGGACTCTTCCGTTCCATGACAGCTTTTTGCCTTTATAAGTATATCGAATTATATCGTTCTTGTATAGGTTATTATCGCTGCCAATACACCTCGCATACCCTTTCCGCGGGAATCCGCCATCCGCGAGAAAACCTCGGAGACGCGGAAAAAGCGGGACAAAAAGCCCCTCCGCATTTCCGGTAAACGTACCGTTCCCTTCCTTATAGAATATTTAAGGAATTAGATATACTAAATGTTTATAACATTTCTATTAATAAATATCTCTAAATAGAATTTATTTACATGGTTCCGCAATAATATTTTTATGAATTATTTATATTTATCTATAGTATATATGTTTTTCAGGGAAATTGCAAAGGAGGAAAGCGCAGCAGAATGAATTTTGCTCAACTTTCCTCCCTTTTATTTCCGATTCCTCAAGATTTCAGCCAATCATAGCCCATGCGGCAGGCACCGGCAAGTCCTGCATCGTCTCCCAAAGCGGGCGGGACGATGTAGTCCGAGAGGTCTCCGTCAAGGATCGGTGCATGGACGTAGCCGTGCATCTGGTCCTTTACCCTTTCCCTGACCATCGGGAAGAGGGATGCCTGGTGCATGACGCCGCCTCCCAGGATGATGATATCCGGCGAGCAGAGAAGCGCGATCTGTGATACGCCCTGCGAGAGATAGAACGCTTCCGTCTCCCAGACTTCGCTGCGGCTTCCCAGGTTTTCCCCCTTCTCGCCCCATCGTTTTTCGATGGCAGGCCCTGCGGCATACCCTTCGAGGCATCCGGCAGGCAGGAAGGAATCCCTGTGGAAGGTGCAGCAGCCTTCATACGTATCTCCAGGCGCGCGGACGACAGGCATGTGGCCGGCCGCCTTCGGGATGGACGAGGCCGTGGAGAGGCTTGCCGCCGATCGAAAGGCCGACACCGATGCCGGTCCCGACGGTGATGTAAGCGACGACGGACTTCCCCTTTCCTGCGCCGTAAGCGCCTTCACCAAGCGCCGCGCCGTTCACGTCCGTATCGAGCACGGCCGGCACGCCGATTTCCTTTTCGAAAGGTCCCAGAAGATCGAAATGCTCCCAGCCCTTCTTCGGTGTCGCCATGATATGGCCGTAAGTCGCAGAGTCCTTCCGGAGATCCAGCGGTCCGAAGCAGGCAACGCCCAATGCTTTGATCGGGAAATCTTTGAAATAGTCCGCCGCTTTCCTGACTGCCTCTTCCGGGCGCCCTGTCGCAAAGCGCATCCGGTCCAGGATATGGATGCCTTCCTCCGTTACCTCTGCCGCTCCGCAGACGATCTTCGTCCCGCCGGCCTCAATTCCTCCGATCAGCATTTCTTTCCTCACTTTCTATATCCATCGGAATCCGTCCTGCTGCCAGATCTTCCTCATCATAGACAGGGATTCCGGCCTCCTTCAGCATCGCGGCAAAGACGCCTTCTCCGGGCACCCTTGTCCCGGAAAATGTACCGTCATAGACTTCATGCACGCCGCAGGTCGGGCTTCTTGCTTTCAGAATGGCAAAGGCAATGTCTTCACCCTCGATTTCTTTCATGATCTTTCTTGCGCCGGCTCTGTAGATTTCATCCATATCCGTCCCGTCTTTCCGGACGATACGGCCGCGTAGGATCTCCACGGGCGGACGCGGAATGGGCATGCCGGCAGCAACTTCGGGGCAGACGGGGATGACGTCCATCCCTGCTACGAAGGAAATGACGCCTTTATCCGTATTCGCGCCTCCCTTGTAGCGGCAGGGAACGCCAAGGAGACAGGCACTCACGATGACCTTCATGATTTTGCCACCGAGAAATGCAGACGGGAAACGGCTTCCGTCAGCGCATCATACGGCAGGTACGTCGCGGCATAGAGGTACGTGTCATTTCCGATCGGCTCGATGTAGTAATTGACCAGTCCCTGCGGTCCTGCCATGCCGTAGCTGAACGTCTCGCCGTCCTGCTTGTAAATGTCTGCTACGCCCATCTCATTCACACGGTCGAGGAGCTGCGCCTTCTGTGCTTTCGTGAGGAATGCGCAGGTCAGCATGACTTTCTTCGCCTGATGGACGATGAGCGAATCGCTCGTATACTCCATCGAATAATCATCCTTCGTGTCGAGCTTGACCTCCAGCTTCTCGCCAGCCGGTGTCTTGAAGGAAAGCGACTGCGTATTCCCGCAGCCCGCCATCATGAAGACCGCCACAAGGACGAGAAGGAAGGACAGCGCTTTCTTCCAGGATTCTCTTGCCAGTTCCGTCATATATACTCCATTTCTATTTCTATTTCTAGTAAAAAGATAAGCTGCGGCAAAATGCGCAATCATCCTGCCACAGCCGCTTTTTCTCTGAAATTTATCTATCGAGGAAATAGACAAATTCAGTCCTAACAAAAATCTGATAAAAATAAGAAGGGCTGGTCTGCTCAAATAAAGAGCGAATGGAAAAATCATACAACCGGACTTCGTCCGTGGTAATCAGCCCTATCCGCCCGGTCTTTTTAGAAACTGCACCTTTGAAAACCATAAAACCAGCCTGACGGCTGAGGAACTACATCTCATCCGTCTCGTACACTAACTTATTAGGCATTTGTGCAATTACCATTATTGTCAACTGGTATACGAGCCACCTAGTACAATAGAAGTGTAGTAGATAGGTCGCTCCTATCCGCTGCACTTATTGCATATAATTAGGGGAGTAGATGGCTTGACGGCGACCCACCGGTCCGTTTACTGGACGTGGAGAAGAGGGTCAGCCTTCCCCTTATTATGTGTGCTCGCGTTAGGCAGGTTTATCTCCGTGTTCGTGTAAAAAAACTAGTTTGAGTGGTAATAAGTGTGTGAAGGATTAGCGTCTACCAACTACAAATATCTTTTATAGGAGGTCACTTATGATCTGTGTAGGTATTGATGTATCCAAGAGAAAAAGTACGGTGTGTTTCATGGCGCCTGGCGACAAGATCATCCGCAGGCCCTTTGATGTTAAGCACACAAAAGAGGAACTTCAGCCTCTGGTCGATGAAATTCGGGTACAAGCAAAGTATGACGAGATAAAAGTCGTCATGGAATCAACAGGTGTCTATCACCTGTCGATAGCCTATTTCTTGCAGCAGAATGGGATTTTTGTATCTGTCGTCAACGCTCTGAAGGTTGCTAATTTTAATAAGGCAGAGAACTTCAGACACACAAAGACAGACTCCATCGACTCCACGAATATTGCCAGATATGGAATCGCTTATTGGGCAAAGTTACCGCAATTCGATCTTAATGGAGATAAGTATTTCCTCTTGAAGAGACTCTGCGATGCTTATCTTAACTTTTCGGAGGAAAGAAGCCGCATCCTTCTCCAGCTGCAAAGTCAATTGGAGCAGACCATGCCAGGAATCTTCGATCTTTTTGGAGGATTCGACATAAACAGCGGTAAAGGCAAACTGCTGGATTTCCTGGAAAGGTATTGCCACATTGAGGATATTATTGCTAAATCGGAAGCAGAATTTGTCTCATCTTATCGCGAATGGGCAAAAGAAAAAGGATACCGTTCCAATGAGAGTAAAGCAGCGACGATCTACGCTCAAGCAAAGAATGGTATCCCTTCCATCCCCAATAATCCAATTGTTAGAGAAACCATCATGTGGTAAGCCGACGAGGCTCTTATGGCTAGTTTAACACGAATGGAAGATATAGCCAAGGATCTGCCGGAATATGAACTCGTCGGCGAGATGGGCGGAGTCGGAAGAGTTACCAGAGTAGCGCTTATTGCCCAGATCGGAGATGTGAGACGCTTTAAAAACAAGCATCCTCTGATCTGCTTTGCAGGCCTGACCCCATCAATACATGAATCAGGGAAATTCCGAGCCTCGCAGAATCACATAGTAAAGAAAGGTCCTGCGCGGCTGCGGAAAGTATTGTATCAAGTAATGATGTTGTTAGTTATGCATAAAATCCCCAAAGATGATGCAGTATATAGGTTCATAAAGAAGAAAGAGGCAAAAGGAAAGTATAAAAAAGTAGCAAAAGTAGCAGGAATGGCTAAGTTTTTACGAATATACTACGGCCGGGTGATGCATTTGTATCGCGACTTAGGCCTTGCTGCGTAAATAAGGCAAACAAGTGAAGAAAAGCGAAAAAAGCCGAGTGTGAGATCGGCTTTTTCGTAGTGCAATGAATTAGTCGGCCAAACTCCAAAATCTAATCAGTTAGGATCAGTCAGGAAATCCGACAAGAAATTCTATAAGAAATTCAAAAAATACCAAAAAATTAAAATTGGGGCTTGTTCTTGTGTAGCAGGTCTTCTCCTTCGGAGCAAGGTAAAAGGCAATTCTTCCCTCCGTGGGGGGCAGCTTCACAAGGAATAAGGAAAAGAGTTCAGTTCTTATTTGTTTTGGACCTTTTGTACCCCATCCCATACGCCCTTCCCCGTCTGGGAAGGCGAGTTTAAACCGGACAGCCGGCTTGCAGCCTGGGAAATGCAACTCATCCGCCCCGTACACTGGCTTATGAGACATTTGTGTCGCTACCGCTGATATCCTTTCCTATTTACTGCACCCCTTTCGTCGCCTAACGGCGCCGCTTCCCTCCGTCGGGGGCAGCTTCACGAGGAATAAAAGAAAAAGCTCGACTCTTATTTGTTTGAAACCTTTCTTAATCTTATCCCGACCTTCTCTTCCAGAGCAAGGTCAAGAGCATTCTACCGCAAGCCCTCCCTCTTTATTCAATTATTCTTTGGTGAATTTGGTTCCTTCTCTCCATGCGCGGCCTGCAACATCGCCTAAACGGATGTAGGTGCCGTGGACGGGGTCGAATGTCAGGGGTTCGATAAGAGACGGGTCGAGCTTGCCGCCGGTCAGGACGGATTCATCAGCCAGGATATTGACGATTTCTCCTACGATGTACCAGTCTTCGCCTTCCTGTGTGGTCTTCACGACCTTGCATTCGAAAGTGAGCGGGAATTCTTCAATGACAGGAGCGTCTACATGCTCGCTCTTGACGGCATGGAAGCCTGCCTTCTCGATTTTCCCTTTTACCTTGTGGCCGCTGACGGTGCCGAAGTAGTCAGCTTCTGCCATCGTCTTCAGGGTCGCCATGCTGACGGTGAAGGCGCCGGTTTCCAGGATATTGTCCGTCGTCTTGTGGTTATGGTCGAGCATGAAGCCAATCTTGTTCGTGTCATAGATGCCGCCCCAGGCAGCGACCATGGCATCAGTCTCCCCTGCTTTGTCCTGGGAAACGATGACGAGCGCCGGCTGCGGATAAATCCATGATGCGGGTTTGAAACTTTTCTTCATAGAAATCCCTCCTGTATCCAAAATTCCCTTTATTTTATTTATACATTCTAAAGATTATTATACCACGGGCGGGGAGCGTGAGCGCCCTTCCCCGTTGGCCCCGCGCAGTAAAAATCCCGATGGAATCCGGGAAGAGATTCCATCGGGAGGAAGGGATTATTTATGTATATCCTCAGGAGAGGAGGTACATATAAAAGGGAATGAAGAAGATCCCCAGCATCAGGGAGACGCAGTTGATCATCGTCGAGTAATCAGCATCGGCGCCGACGGAATTGGCGAGAATCGTCATGTTCGTCATAGCCGGCATGCCTGCCTGCATGAGGAAGACCTTCGCGGACATCGCGCTGACCGGAATGAACGGCAGCAGGATGAAAAGGCAGAGCGGTGAAAGGACGAAGCGCCCGAACATCGCGCCCACAAGATCGCGGTCGAGACGGATCTCGGAGAACGGAATATGCGCCATCTGGATCCCGATGACGATAAGGGCCATCGGCGTTGCGATATTTCCTACGTAATGGCATGCCGTCAAAAGGAAGTGCGGCAGCGGAATATTGAGGAGAATGAGGAGAACGCCTGTGATGAATCCCATGAGCGGCGGTGTGCGCAGCTTCAGGAGCATTTCCTTCACAGTGAATTTATGGTCACCGCCGGCATCCTTGACGATGAGGTACGCGCCAAGAAACCAGAACATCGCGGTATTTGCGATATAGTACAGCATGCAGGAAGGCACGCTCGCTTCACCGAAGAGTGCCATATTGACCGGAAGGCCGATGAAGATGGCATTCGCAATGCAGCAGGTGCAGGTGAAGACGCCGCGGCGGCTCTTCGTGATATTCAGCACTTTGGCCAGGACGCGGCCGGCGAGGTACGCCACGAAAATCGAGGCAAAAGGAAGAAGCATGTCCGGCGCTGTTTCGATCAGCTGGTCATGCGTGAAATTCGAGTATAAAGAGTAAATCATCAGAGGCGGCAGCGCCACTGACATCGTAAACTTCGTCAGATCTTTCCCGGCGGACTCCCAGAAGAAACCCATCCGGCTCAAAAAGAAACCTAGACCCGCAATCACAGCTACTTCAAAAATACCTGACAACCCCTGCAGAATCGCATCCATACCCCAAATACCTCAAATTTTCTAAATTTTCAATAACTAACCCAAGATTTATACAAAATTGCACTGAAATTCTGTTTACAGCATAGCCTATCTTGTCATATAATTCAAATTAAGATAATGAATTTCACTTATAACGATTCAGTATAATTAAACATCTCGATTGTTCTATGTTCATTATTTTTTCGAATAAGCGGAATCGCGTATTCGCATAAGTTCTTTTTTATCAATAGAATAGGGGGGAATTCACTTGAATCTGGAATTTTACAAAAATTTCATTGCGATCGTCGAGGCGGGGGGCCTCAATAAGGCATCGCGCCAGATCCATGTCGCACAGCCTGCACTGACCCGTCAGCTCCAGCTGATGGAAAAAGAATACGGGGCTGCGCTCGTCGACCCAAGAAGAGGCCGGCACAGTTTGAAACTCACGGAAGCCGGATGGATCTTCTATCGCCAGGCAAAACAGATTTATGAGACAGACCAGACAACGCACGCGGAAATCGAAGCGCTCACAGCAGGCCTCACAGGCACCCTGCGCATCAGCGTCTTCCCGTCGTACGCGCCTTTCCTGTTCCAGAAAATCATTCCGCAGTTCCATGAGAAATACCCGGACCTCTGCTTCCGCATCCGCGAATCCTATCACACTACGCTCGTCGACGACATCCGCACCGGCGTCTCTGAAATAGGCATCGCCAATGCGCCGCTTCCTGATCCGTCCTTCTTTAAGATCCTCAGAAAGGAAGAATGCCAGATCATGATCGCAGGCCCGAAGGGAAGCCCGCTTCTTGCAGAAAACGAGACCATCACGCCCGACATGCTCGCCGGACAGCCTCTCGCCGTCAGCAGAAGCACCGAAGAAATCATCAAGAAACTCTTCCGCTCCCACAACATCGTCCCGAGAATCCTCTTCTCCCTCGACACACGCTCCTCCGCCATGGACGCCGCTGAAAGCAAAATGGCATTCGGCATCGTCGTCAGGGACGAAGGCGATATCTATCCGACAGAAACCCTCACCTTCCGTCCGCTCGCCATGCCAGACGTACCGATTGGAAAGACCTTCTTCTGCCAGAAAGGCCACCGCCTGAGCAAAGCCATGGAAGAATTCCTGGCAGCATTCCCGGAAACCGCTGAAATCGAAGAATAATAGAACATAAACATAAAAAGAGCACATAAAGCCAGCCTGCTTTCGTGTGCTCTTTTTGCGTGGGGAATGCGGAGCATCGCGAGTTCCGTATTTTCCTGACCGCAGCGAGGTTGTATGGTTTAGGCGTCCCCGTCAGGGGAAGGAGTATGGCAGGGATGGGGACATAAGGTTTCAAACAAATAAGAGCTGCGCTCTTTCTTTTATTCCTTGCGAAGCTGTCCCCGTCAGGGGAAAGTGGCGCGCATGCGCCGAAAGGGGTTCATTTTTGCCAGCAATGCAAGCACTCGCCTTCCCTGGCAGTAAAGTTCTTCCTTTTACGCCGAAAAGGGTTCATTTCCCCATCTTATCCACAAATATTATAAGTCGCTCCACTAACCAAAAAGGAGCTTTGACAAAAATGATTGCACTTTTTGTCAAAGCTCCTTTTGTGTGGGTATATTCGATTAGAGGATTATCCAACAAAATAAAAACCTGAGCGATGATGCTTCGCCTTCTTAGAAAATGCAACTCTTTCGCCCAGCATCGGAAAAGTGATAGGCTGGGCACTTTCCCCTCCGGGAACAGTTCGGCGATGTGAAATATAAGAAATCAGTTCTGTTTTGTTTTGAACTTATATACCTGCGGCTGAGGAAATGCAACTCATCCGCCCGACATCAGAATTTGAGGTCGGGCACCTTCCCTTCCAGGGCAAGGTCAAAGGCGTTTTGCCACAGTTCCTTCTTCTTTTTCTTACAGTCCTGATTCTCTTATGTTTCCTTCTACCTGGGCTGCGCCAAGCATTTCTGCCAGGTCGTAGAGTTTCTGGTTGAAGGGTTTCTTTATATGTTTTGCATCTTCGTAGGATACTTTTCTGACTTTGCCTTCCCACATACCGACGAGGGCGGCTGTTTCTCCATCAAGGAGTGCTTTGACGGCTGCGGCTCCCAGGGTGGATCCAAGGATGGCGTCTTTGGCGCTTGGCTGGCCGCCTCTCTGGATGAAGCCCAAGATAGTGGTGCAGATGTCGATGTCAGTGCGTTCCTTGAGCCATTCGCCGAGGGCTCTTCCGTCATCGGCGCCTTCTGCGCAGATGATGATGCTGTTCGTCCTGCCCTCTTCCATCTGTCGTTTGAGGCTTCTGGCGAGTTTCTCGCGGCTGAAGGGAACTTCAGGGACGAGGATGTATTCGGCGCCGCAGGCAAGGCCTGAGTCTAAGGCGATGTTTCCTGCAAAGCGTCCCATGACTTCGACGATGGCAGCACGGTTGTGGGCGCTGGCGGTGTCGCGGATGCGGCTGACAGCGGATACGACGGCATTCACGGCGGTATCGTGACCGATGGTTTCATCGGTGCCGTGCATGTCGTTATCGATAGTGCCCGGAATGGTGACGGTCGAAATGCCCAGTTTCGAAAGGACTTCGGCGCCTTTGATGGAGCCGTCCCCGCCTACGACGACGAGGCCGTCGATGCCTCTATGCTTCAGCGTTTCTGCCGCTTTGATCTGGTTTTCTTCTTCCAAGAATTCCTTGCATCTGGCCGTTTTCAGCATGGTGCCGCCATGGAGGACAACGCCGCTCACGGAGGAGGATTCCATGCGGACGAAGTCATCGTCCAGAAGTCCTGCATAGCCTCTGTATATTCCATAAATCTGGCATCCAAGCGCCAGGGCTGTCCTTACGACCGCCCGTACGGCCGCATTCATGCCCGGCGCATCTCCGCCGCTTGTGAGCACAGCTAGTCTTTTCATGAAAATCCCTCCCTGCGGCCGACTACTGGGATCTTCTCCCATGGGAAGAGGGCCGGCCGTTCCGCTCTCTCTTCTCGGTATGTTCCTCACGGCCGGGATACCCCGGTCCCCGCCGTGCTGCAAATCCTATATTGTGCTTGTCAATGTAGCGCGCAATCATGAGCGCTGTCTGTTCCGGATGGCAGTTCGTCGTATTGATGACAAGATCGACCCTGTCTCTCCATTTCGTCCATTTCCTCAGCATCTGACGGACGTATCCGTCCACATCGGAGTAGTCCATCGTCGGACGTTTCCCGATGCGGCGCCTCACGCGCTCGGCCAGGCGGAATGGTTTCGCATAGAGCAGGATGACGACACCATGCTCGGAGAGGAGATGAAATTTCTCCTCCGTCATGGGATAATTTCCGCCCATCGCAATCACCGCCTCATGGTAGAAGCGCACTCTGTTGATGATTTCCTTTTCCTTGGCAGTGAACGCATCCGGCCCCGCACTCTGGTAGTACTCGGCGATGCGCATCCCCGTGTCCTTTTCCATCATGCGGTCCGTATCGGCCAGCTGCCAGTCCAGGCCGTCAGCGAGAATCCTCGCCGCGCGGCTCTTTCCTGTCCCCATGGGACCGATCAGAACTATATTTCTCTTTTTCATAGGTACCTCGGCTTTGGAAGGTACGGATCTCCGCGTCGAAGGACAACTGTCCTCCCTCTCTTTTCAATGATTTGAGATCCATCGCATTCCATCTCTCTTTGCCTTTTATTATATCAAAGCCGCGGACAATTTGGGCAAAGCTTCCGGTACCTTGTACACGTATTTTTTGAAATTTTCCGTTTTCGTCGATAGTTCCTTCACTTTCCGAGATATTCGTCACGGTGGCGCCGCTCTCCTCGAGCGCTTCCGCAAGCTCCGGCGCGCTTGCTTTCCCGAAAAGCTCCGTCAGAAACGGCAGGTACGTCCCCTCTTCCGGCGCCCTGAAATGGAGCGCCTTCTGGTTCTCTGCCGCCATGAGGCCGGCCGATTCTTCCTTGTCCCATGAACGCTCGACGAAAAAGCAGCCCGTCAGGGCGAGGAGAAAGGCGAGCGCGAGGTACTCTCTCTTGTACTTCGTATCATGCAGGATTGGTTCGAGCCTCATTTCTTCACCGTCCTTTTGACTGCTTTTCTGGGCGCATCCGTCTTCGGCGTTTCATCAGCCCTCGTCCAGATGATTGTGAAATCGGTGAGCTTCGTCAGCGGATTTCCCTTCCGCTTCCCGATTCTCGTCTCACCGCCCCAGGAAGAGGCGACGACATCGCGGAGAAACCCGACGGCCTCAGGTGTCTGCGCCGTTCCTTCAAGGCGCACTTCCCCGCTCTCCTCAGCGATTTCCCTCAAGACGACACCGGACGGCATCGATTCTCCGAGGTACGCGAGCTTCTGTTCCCAGCGCATGTTTTCCTTCTCCAGCTTCCGCAGCATGCCTTCGAGCGCCCGCGCCTCATGCTGCTCCTTCTCATACGCTTCCATTTCCTTCCTGACCGGCGAGAGGGAAATGGAAAGCTCCTTCTCATGGAGGAAATCCTTCTCGGCAGAGACGAACATTCCTAGGCCCGTCAGGCAGAAAAGGAACGATAGTACCGCCGCTCCCTGCGCCATGCGAAGGCCGCGGTTCTCTTCCGTGAAGAGCCTCCGCACCGCGCCGGAGGGGATGACCGTCCCTGCCTTATCCGCGCCCATGAGGAGACGGAATGCCGTTTCATGAAGAAATCCTTCTTCCTCGGCTGGAATCATCACTTTGAGATTCGCAGATGATTCTTCTTCCGAGAAATCCCTGATGTCAGGCGCATCCTCATAGGCAAGCACCGCCGAGAAAGTATCCTCATCCTCGTACTCTTCGCTGTCCGGATTTTCCTCAGGGACTTCCCCGCCAGAAATGGCGGCAAGCAGGGCTGCCTTCCAGTACACCATCTCTTCTTCCGTGCAGGAGAAAAGCGGGATGAGGAAGCATGGCACTTCCCCTTCCATGCCGTCTGCCTCCCTCAAAAAGAAGCGGCGTATCTTGTCCCTCTCGCTCTGCCTGGCCTTGAGGCTTCTGACCTTTTCGCCGCAGTAGAAGAAGAGCTGCGCCGTCGATTCCGCGGCGAAGCAGACGCCGTAAGGACCATCTGCAAGCGGGATATCCGTCACGGGGAGAATCGAAACGAGGCGTTTCTTTACCAGACGCGCGCCTTCTATCCAGCGCGTGACCGTGATTTCATAGACAGAAGAAAAGAGGATGTGCCAGGCCTGCGGCGTGTGCGAGAGGACGCGAAGACCGGTCCGGAGCGGCTCATCACCGGGGAATATCCTGTCCTCTTCCCAGGATAGCGACTCGTGCATTTCATCCTCATCCATTTCCGGAAGATTCAGCACCTTCGTTCGAAGATCACGGCTCGTCGCAATGAGCATCAGGGACTTTCCGCGGATGCCCTTCTCTGCGAGCGCTTCCAGAGCTTCGGCAATCTTTTCCGGCTCCTTGTCGTGGGGAAAGGGAACGGAGGCGAAACGGAGGAACTTCCCCTCCTGCATGTCCACTCCATAAAGACGGCCTGCCATCGGAAGGAGTATCGTTTTCTTCGTACCCGAAAAGAAGCGCCTTGCCCGCATGAGCAGCGCTTCCTTCGCAAGAACTGAGGTATCAAAATGGAACACTTGAAATATCCTCCACCGTCAAAATGCGCTTTCCATCCACCGTTTCCGAAGAGAAATCAATCGTCAGGAACCGGCGGTGATCCCCCTTTTCATTTTCCGAGCGGACCTTGATCCTGCCGCTCTCCCCGTCATCTGTGATCCTCACAAGGATCGTCCGGTCTCCCTCCTCCAGCGTGAGCGCCGTGCTTCCGCCTGCGCCTGAGGAAAGGCGAGAAAGAGCCCAGTTCGCCCCACTCTCTGCCGCATAGACCGAGCGGAGCCCCTCTTCATGCGACACCGCCGCGGCGCTGCCCCTTGTGAGGAAAAAGACGAGCGCCGTCGATGCTGAAAGGAGCGCCGAGAAGAGGAGAATCAGGATGATTGAAAGCGTCCCCTTCCTCCTACACATACGGCTGCCCCTTCTTATACAAATCCGCATAAGGAATGACCGACGTCTCGCAGTCCACCTGGTCGATCCCGTTCTTATGCTCCATCAGGAAATGAAGATGCAGCGCGCCCATTTCCTGGGAAAATACCGGATCCTCAGACGGCGAGAAAATGATCGTCTCGCCCGTTCCCGTCTTCTCGCCCGTTACCGGTTCCGAAAGGCCGTTGTAGAGGAGAAGCTTCAGCTTTTCCCTGTCGATATAAAACGTATACCGTGCCTCGACGTCCCTTTCATTCAGATCGTAGTACGTGTACCGGTCGCCGGAGACCGGTGCCTGTGCCATCCGACTGCCGTTCCTGATCTTTTCCGTCATGTAGTCGGAAACCGAGAGCGCCTCGCTCGAAAGCCGTCCGCGCCTTGCAAGGCTATCGATCACCCGCGCCGTCTCCGTGGCCAGCGGGAAGATTGAAAGCGCCAGCGAGGTCAGTATGAAGAGGGAAATCAGAGCTTCCAGAAGAAGAAATCCTTTTCGCTTCATTGCGGATCCTCCATCAGGACGGAAAAAGAAACGGACTTCCCGGACGAATCTGAGACCTCCGCCTTTATCCGCCTCATCGGGACAGATTCGACATAAACGGGCTCCTCAGTCATATCGACCGTATACGTCCGGCCATTTTTCACGATTTCTTTCGGCATAGAAACGGGCTCACCCAGACGCACGCTGGCCTTCATCTGCTCCATGGCATCCTGGGCAATCAACGTTTCATCAAGGGAAATTTCCCTTTCCGCCTCCCGCCTTGCCGCCACGGACACTGAGAGGAAAACGCCCGCGCCAAGTGTCATGACAATCGCCAATGCTGCGGCCGCCCACACCAGAAGAAAGCCTTCTCTCCTCATGCGTCCCTCACGATCCGAACGCGTCCCGTGTACGCCGCCACCACGATCTGGCGCGCATACTTTCCGTCCTTCGTCCTCAAATACATCGAATACTTGCTGCTCTCCCCGGCATAGCCGTCTTTGCGGAGCGTCAGGTTCAGATTTCCCGTTCCGCGGATGTTTTCAGGAAACGAGCCTTTCGGGCGGATCGTCGTCGTGCCCTTTCTTGTGAAATACGAGACGTGATCGCCGTCCTGCGCACAGAAAAAGTACGTCCGCGCCACGACATTTCCATACCGCGACGTCTCGCTCCTTGCCTCTGTCTCTGCCTCACGGATGGCCGAGGCCAGCTCTTCGGCCGCCAGATCGAGCTGCCGCTCCTCCTGCCAGTCGGAAAGCGAGGGGACCGCCATCGCCATCCCCAAGGAGACGATCAGGAGCACGATGAGCGCCTCAGCGAGAACAAAGCCACGATGCCGCCAGAAGCGTAAGCCCCGTTTCCTCGAAGAAGAAAGCCGCGATCCCTCCGGCAGCAAGGAACGGCGCGAAACGGATCCCGTCATCAAGCGACCTCCTTCCTGAAATCAAAAGAGGCAGGGAAAAGAGCGCGCATGATGCCGATGCGGCCCAGAGGAAACCGAGCGTTCCCACCGGCGAAAGCCAGGATGCAATCGCAGCGGAGAGGAATATATCTCCCTCGCCTGCGCCTCCGCCGGACGCCAGGCGCAGCACGAAGAAAACACCGCCGGCCAGCGATGCCGAAAGGATACCAAAGTAAATCATCCCCGCTTCATACGAAGTCAGAAGACCGCAGAGAAGAAGAAGCGCGCTCCAGCCGTCCGAAATATACCCCGTCCGCCTGTCCTCCATCGCGGGGAAGAAGAGCAAAAATGGCAGCAGAAAACGGGCCTTCCCCTCCGTCATGAAAAGAAGACCCGCATACAGGGCGCACGAAATCACGAGCAGAAGGAATCCTCTCCCGCCCTGCCAGACATTCTCCCACAATAACCGGTCTTCCACTCCGCTTCTCATGGGAACCTCTTACGACTGCTGCGTACTTGTGCTCGTCGTTCCGTAAGACGAGTACGTCACAGAATTGAAAACAGCCGTCACTTCACCTTTGGAACCCATCGTGTACGTCACACTCTTATCCGGCGGCTCCGGTATTTTTTTCAGATACCCATTCGCCCCTGTCGTATCCACCAGCTGCGAAAGCGCCGTCGGGTACTCGCCATTCTTCACGTAATACATCTCTGACGCCGTTCCGATCGCCGACAGATCCGCCTGAATACGAGCCGCCTTCGCATCATTTGTCATGCCAAGGATATCCGGCATAGCCACCGCCGACAAAATCCCCACAATCGCCACGACGATGATGAGCTCTAGGAGCATGAAACCTTTCCTTTTCCTTCCCAATCCACTGCCCTTGTAATTTTCCATTGTACCTTCCATCATGGACCAACCTTTCCCACAACACACCGGCCCCGCCGGTTTTTGAGCACAACAAAAAGGCGGCACTTTGACTGGCGCCCGCCTGCAAAAGACCTATCACTCCTCCCCGCACGAAACCCGACGCAGCCTTCCCGCTGCCAGCTCCCTTCCACAGAGCTCGTCAAGAAACATAAACAGAACAGCCAGACCTTCCGCAGCCGGCCAGTCCTTTATTGATACCAGCCCTTCCCTCCATCGGAAAGACACGGATCAATCACGTAATTTTCCTATATTATCCAAAATGCTGTATCAATATTCAAATAGAAAATAATCATAAAGATTATAAACTCCATGAAGCCGATGCATAGCAGAATAAAGATTTGGGAATGAGGAGAAAAGAGTAGCAAGGAAATAAAAAACCGCCCGTGAAGGGCGGTGAAATTATTGTTTTTTATTTTGAACCAGCTTGGAAAGAAGTTTCTCCCACTCATCCCATACTCTTTCAGGAGAAAATTCTTCCATTTCCAATTTTGCCGCATGACCCATTTTCTTCCTAAGCATCGGGTCTGCCATCAGTTTTCTAAGGGCTTCCGCATAGGCCTCCGGCCCATCATCTGTCAAAAATCCTGATACTTCATCCCGAATGATTTCATTCACTGCATCACAGCTTTTAAAACCAACTGCCGGGAGGCCTGCACTCATTGCTTCTGTCATGGCAAGGCCAAATCCTTCAAATGAACTGGGAATAGCAAAAATATCTGAATTCAGATAAACAGAAAGAACATCCGTCGTTACACCACGGAAGAAAACCCGATCGTTTAATCCTAATTTCCCTACGAGATCACTAAGATACTTTTGATAAGATCCATCACCGGGATCAACTCCCCAGAATTCCAAGTCCCAATCAGGAAATTCTTTTGCAAGCAGGCTGAATGCTGTAATTAAAACATGAGGCTGTTTCTGCTCCCTGGTTAAACGGGCAACATCAATAATCGTGTGTCGCGTTCTTTCTTTCCCGGGGTCTGCTTCCTTGCTATATTGCGGAACAGCATTGGGAATACGAAAAGCCCGAGCCTTCGGCAGCCTTTTCTTTAAACTATCGATATCTGCATTCATCAAGACCTGAACTACATCACTGTCTAAGAGAGCCTGTCTTTCCTGCGGATCATCCCAATTCACCGCCATAGCTGTCGGGAAATGGAACATAGTCACAAGAGGGAGATGATTCTTTCCCATAGCATCCAGGAAAAGTGCACTGGAAGAGGCCTCAAAAGAAACGATAACATCAGGATTTGCTTCTTCCAGTGCGCGTTGGATGGACCCTCTCATGCGAAGTGCACGCCCACGGTTCTTCCAGCTCATAGCAGCTCCCTTGCTTACCGGCCTGGCAAGTTCACGCATCACTTTAAAAAGGGCCTGCCTGACAGGCGCCTTTTCTTCTCCATAATCCGCTAAATTCACAAAATGAGTACTTTCATCATATTGGAAATACATCATTCCGCCATCGGGATCATCAGAGATAACCGTAACATCATGGCCGCGTTTAATCATTTCATTAGCCATTCTGGCACAGACATTTTCCATGCCGCCGTTCAAGCCACGCATCTGATGAACACGTCCCAGCACAATTTTCATTAAATTCAGCTCCACTTTATTTCAACTTATGGCGCGCATACAAGCGGCAAATCCATTCCTTGCGATGAACGATTGCATAACGCAGAATTTTGTCTCTTGGGCTGATGCTCGCAGGATGATTCTCCATATGGGAAAGCCAGCGGAAAAGTCCTTGTTTTCTCTTATCCTCAAGATCACGCAGAACGACAGAGATACAATAACTTTTAATTGCTGCTTTAGACGCATTTAAGCAACAATAGGAAAATATTTCCGGGAAGCGGCATTTGGCAATCATGGCTCTTTCCTTCCACATCCAGAAACTTCCCCAAAACTTACGCGACGTAACACGATGCGTTGAAGATGCTTCATTTGCTACATCCTGATAATACATTCCTCCACAGCCATGTACAATATTTCTGGCCCTGTAAAAGAGATGCAGTGATAAGTATCCGTCTTCTCCGGAATATGTTAATTCAACAGGAATTTTTAGACCTTTCCACAGACTCCTTCTAGATGCAAACATCCAAAGGACAGAGCAATCTGCCTGAACAGCCCGGCGCTGCCATCCCCTTAAATCTGATTCAGTAAAGTGAACCTTCCTGATTTTGCCATTATTATCATCTGCAATATCATATACAACTATATCTGCATTTTCTTCTTCAAAAAGAAAATACGTTTTTTCTAGTAGATCTGGACTAATATAATCATCCGCATCAATCCAATAAAGAATATCTCCGGAAGATTTTTCAAAGCCAGCTTTTCTTGCAACACTTACACCGCCGTTTTTCTGATGGAATACATGAAATCGGGAATCTCTTCTCGCATATGCATCACAAATTTCAGGAGACCTGTCTTCTGACCCGTCATCAATGACAATAACCTCAAAATCTTTATATGTCTGATTCAAAATACTGTCAAAACAGCGTGCCAAGTACTCCTCTGCCTGATAGACTGGTACGATAAGCGAAATTTTCGTATTTCCGTTGCTCTCCATCAGATCAATCTCCTTTGGCGGTAACTCTCATAAGCAATATATCCTGCATACCATCCGAGAATCATATAGTACATACGGCCCGGTATTTTATTAATAATTGTCGTATCCACCAGACCATGCAGTGTAAATATCAAAAAAGAAAGCATCATTGCGGATGCAAGGGCCTTATTCTGAGAGGTACGAATAGCTCTATACAAGTATCCATATGTCAAAAGCAGAAATGCAAAGTATGCTGCCACGCCAAATATGCCATCTTCCGTCAGGAAAAGCATAGGCATATCATGCGGCATGGTATGTCCTTTTTCATGCCCGTCTTTCGGATGATACTTGGGACTGTAATAATACTCTCCCCACTTGCCAGGACCTACACCAGTCAGCTTATGATCATTCCACATCTCCCAGCTGGCTTCCAGCATCATAAGGCGTTCTCCGCCGACCCTCTCTGGATCAAGGCCTGTTTTCTTATCATGTGATAAATACAAAAATCCGCCGGCACATACAGCAGTAACAAGTGCAATAACAGCAAGCCCTTTAAAAATCAGGCCTAAATTAAATTTTCCGCGCAAAGCTGCTATGAGAGTGATGCCGGTCAATATCAAGCCACCCGAAAGAGCTAACACCGCACCTCTTGATTTAGAAGTGTAAAGAGCTCCCGCCATCAACACAAGCAAAACAGCCCACATGACTTTTTTCTTTGTATCCTGCGTCCTATACATCATGTACAGTACGAAAGGCCACATGAGATTAATACCTGTGCCTAAATGATTTTGCTGTGCATAACCGGCCATGGCTGGTACATTGGGGTCAGCGTGAAACTGAACAAAGGCCCAGATGCAGTTGACAAGAGCCCCTGCGGCCATACCACATAAAAATCCCTTATCAATATCATAACGAGCACGCCAGAAAAGCATCAGAAAAAACGGTATCGTCAGATTAAACTGCCATAGAACCGTATTAACGCTTCCTTTGGTACCATGGAGAAAAGCAGAAATCAGAAGAACTCCATAAAAAATAACGATACCAGTAAACAGCCATTTAGCTGAACGAACATCTGGAAGGAAGCTGCGGTCAATGGGTCTTGACATATATAAATCATAAAAGAGGAAAAGAAGAAAAGCAGCCAAAGCATATGAGAAATAAGAGGCACTAAAACCATTCTCAGCGATTCCCGCAAAAAGTGCCGCAGCAACTCCTGATGCTTTAATTAAATACCTCTGTTTATCCATGCTGACATCATTCATGTCCCGCTCTCCCTTTTCGTCTATATTGATTACTTATTTTACCACTTTGGGATGACTCCTGATTCTTGCCTCGCGTCGTCTGCACTGCCACTCAACGAGTTTCCCCTGAATTCCGCCGAAAATAGTTATAAATGCACTGTTATTCAGGATCATATTTTTCATCAAATTCATAATAAAACTCATAGGTATATCTTTATGACCGATCACATAGTCATGAATATCCTGAATTTGAACCTCTGTTAGAATAGGAAATCTTTCATTCAAATAATAGGAACGAATCGCTGCATGCAAAGCCTTAGCTGCACACTCTTCAGCATATTTCGGGGCATAAAGGAGTGCGAGTTTTTCATGTTCTCTCCAGGCTAAGTACTTACCATAACGTATTTTCAGATATCCAGTACCCGAAATACTAGTAATACTCCCCGCATTTTCATGACTGTAGTAATAGAGCGGATTCTTTCTGACAACAACCTTATTGGCAATATACATTGCCTTACCTATGACATACATGTCCTCCATAACAACACCAACAGGAAATCGTAAATCATTCCAAATCCAGCTACGGAAGAGCTTGCTGCAGACAAAATTGGGAATTTTATTTCTAAGCACAGCCAGTCTCGCTTCTTCAGTTGAATGAATCTCTGGCCAGACCGCAGCGTCATCACGAATTTCCCCACTAGATTCCACCCGATAATGGCCGGAAATAACAATATCGGCATCTTCATTCTTGGCAGTGTCGACCAAAACAGAAATCGTATTTAGATCTATATAGTCATCTGAATCGAGAAAATAAATAAAGTCACCCTTTGCAGCATCCAGACCAGTATTTCTTGCAGCCGACGACCCTGCATTTTCCTGATGAATGACAACAATCCTATTGTCTTCCTTGGCATGTCGATCACATATATCCCCGCAACGATCCGGTGAACCATCATCCACCAAGACGATTTCAAGATTTTGATATGTCTGGTGGAGCGCGCTTTCTATACAGCGGTCAAGAAACTGTTCTGCATCATAAACAGGAACAATGATTGACACCAAATCCGTTTCCATAAATTCTCCTCTCCTACGCCCCCATTGAGATTTTTATACTTTTATGAATTAGACAATTTAGATCTCGTAGAAGTCTAAATCCAAGAAATTACTTTAAATCCCCTAACAATCAACGGTTTGTCCGAAGGAACTCCGCCATTACAGTTTTGCGGCAAAATACTTCAAATACCAACCAATCATAGCACCATACTGGCCATTCATGCGTGCTGTTCTTGCTGCCTGATGAAGGTTCTTTGTCCCCTTCGGAGGAACAAGAGGTACGTCTTTCCAGGGCGAAGATTTCTGGATAGCAGCATATTCTTTCACAACCGGCCATCCCTGGACCCAACTGTGCCATGGCTTAGCATGCCCGGCAAAATGAATGATGACCTGATTCTTATAATCTTCATTCACTGGCTGTTTCTTGAACAATGACTGGCGATCCAAGTTGTAGAGGTAGTTATATTTCTTTTCAATATAGAGACACTTACCATCCAGCATCTCATTATGGATATCCTGATCATGATGAGAAAGACGGTTGCCTACACGCTTTACATTTTCCTGCGCACGGCGGACAATGTCATCAAAGCAGCCCTGCTCCATCCACGGACCGAGGTTCATCAGCATCATACCTGCATTGAAATAACGACTTGTATGCATGCGTTTCATCTGTGCTTTTTCATTTCTGTCCGATACGACGGCAACAATCTTATCTCCAAAGTCGAGTTCTTTCAGGTAACGAAGCGATCCTCGGCACATCATATCCCCATCCAGGTAAAGCCCACGATCTGTCAAAGGCGCCAGTGTCGGTGCTACCAGGAAACGATAGAAGAAAGCAGGATTGCCATCTGAGAGAAGCAGAGTCTTGAATGCTCTGTCATCGATCAGATGAACCTGCACAGGGCATCCTGTAATCAACGCCATTTCCTCCAAATGCTTTTTCTCTTCATCCACAAGCTGATTCACAAAGAAATGAAAACAAAGCGGGAGATCCTTATTATGCTCACGCACCGTCAAAGCCACAACACCCATATGCGGAATATAGTCTGCTGTCCCGGTCAGCGCAATATGAAAGGCATCTTTCTCAGGCTCTCCGCCAATAAAGACCGTATCTTTCACAGCATGAAGAAGTACATTTTCCATAAGTTAATTAAACTCCTTAATCATATGAGAAAGCATACAATATAAAATGCTTTCTCAAGCATTCATATTGTATACGAACACAGCAGTAGTTGTCATTACATCAAAATTACTGTTGCTTTATGACTCACAAAATCCGTTTAAAGTAAAAAATACCAATTTATATTATCCATAGAGAATCTTCCTTTTTCCATGAGAATATACGGCGCCTAAAGCATATTGCGTTTTCCGCACTTCAAATCTTTCACTTATGAAGATTCATTTCTATGTAATGTGGTATGATAAATGCGTATATCTTAAGGAGGAATCTGAATGCTGAAAAAAGATATAGGCGAAATCCTATCTGTTCGAAATATAACTAAAAAAGATGCTGCGTGGTATTGTTTAGTTTCCATTATTTTTACAGCAGTCCTTTGGGGCTGGTTTGCATTCACCGGAATTAAATTTCTGTGGGAATGGAACCTCAGTTTAAGGGATGCTTTATTAACTTTCGTAACTATATTTTTGCTGGAACTAACTTGTGGTCAGGATATTCGCGGGCGTCTCTGGCATGCGGCATACCCCGGATTTCTTGCTTTAATGCTTGTTTTCCCTTATGTAATCGGTACTGGAAGCGGAAATCGTGACCCGGATTTCCGTCATCTTTTAAATCCATATGTTATGGAAGCACTGGGATTCTTGAGCATTTCTGTCATTACTGCATTCTGGCAGCAAAAAGCAAGACGCCCTTTATCCATCCTGATTGCCATAGGCACCTTTCTCATCACAACATTCCAAATCATTTGCGCTTTGATATATTTCTCATACTTCCTCATTTATGGCAGTACGTTTGCTACGGCTGATTTTCTTCCTTTTGTACAGACTCATCTTTCTGAAGCGATTGGATTTCTCAAATCCTTTATCAGCGTGAAGACACTTTGCCTCGGTGTTATTCTCCTTCTTGTTTTATTTGTGCCAACGATTACACTTCTTGTCCGCAACATAAAAAACGGTGGAATGTCATCCGCGAAATGGCCAAAATGGATCATTGCCCTTTCTGTTCTTCTTTTTGCAGCTGGGATCATCAATGTTCGTCATTGGATTCCACGTTCGTTTCCTGTTCTTGACTACCAATTGTCGCAGGCATACATCCACAGCATTCGTGATGCAAAAAAATTACACACTATCAATGCCGCTAAGCTGGTCTTAGCAAATGGCATAAATAATACTCTTGCATCCCGTGTTCCAGGCACTGTTCTTTTAGTCATCGGAGAGAGCGAGACAAGCGACTTAATGACTGCATTCACCCCTTCTCTTCCTGTTGATACGACGCCCTGGCTTACCTCTGAAAAAGAAAATAAAGATTTTTATCTCTTTAACCATGCTTATACCAATTTCCCAGCAACTGCTGGCGCACTCTCCATGGCTTTGACCGGTATTAATCAGTATAACGAAAAAGAAATTGGTCAGGTTGTCACACTGCTTGATGTTGCTAAGAAAGCAGGTTACGACACCTGGTGGATCAGCAATCACCGTCAGTTGGCAGCCGGCAACCCTAGTGTGGATCTCGTTTCATCCGGTGCTGATCATACGTTATGGACTACACATGCCGAAGGAGCTGATATTGATCTCATTTCTCTCCTTAAAAAAGTACCGAGAAACGGCAATCATTTTATAATCCTTCATCTCATGGGCAGCCATGCTAAATACGACAGCCGCATTCCTGACGACTGGCCCTATCTGTCTCTTCCCGGCGCTGATGAAACGGAGAATGATTATGCAACAACTGTAGATTATACAGATTATGTTCTCAAAAATATCTTCAACTACTCGAAAGAAAATCTTCATATGACAGCCATGGCTTATCTTTCCGATCATGGAGAAGATATGAAATATGGTCACGGTGAAGGGCACGTCACATGGTCTATGCTGCACATTCCTTTATTTTTCTATTTATCCCCTGAGTATGAAACTGCTTTTCCGAATACGGCCAAAGCACTTCGTAATAACAGAGAAAAGATTTTTACCAATGATCTTCTCTTTGATACCATGTGTGGTCTTATCCAAGCACCAAATAATGACTATTCTCCCACGTATGATCTCACCTCCCCTCTTTATTCTTTAAACGCAGATCAGGCTTTGGCAGTAAATGGAAAATGGATTGTAGCAAATGATCCATCCCTGCACGATATAAAGTGAAATAAAAAACGGACGAGCCTTTCCGGGTTCGTTCGTTTTTTTGTTTCATTTATCCCCGCCTTTGCTATAATTAAATCACCATGGGAAGATTATATCTTTCCTTCATCAGGAGGTTCATATGGCTGACAGTTCATTTTCATATACATCCATCTTCAGAGGAAAGACATTGATGGTCGTCATCCCTCATGAGGATGATGAAATCAACGTTGCCGGATCAACGATTCACGGCGCCATTCTGGAAGGGGTTCACGTTATCTGCGTTTTCTCCACATGGGGCGATGATTTATATACGCCAGATATCCGGAGGAGAGAAGCTGTAAAGGCACTGAAAACATTAGGCGTCAAGGAGGATGATGTCATATTCCTTGGCTATCCGGATGGAGGGCGTTATGGGGAATCTGACCCTTACATATACGGTCTAAATGAACCAATTACCGTTCGCGGCCGCCATGAAACGTACGGGACAAAAGCTGCTCCTGATTTCTGTATGGCAGCACATGGATTCCACCGTCCTTTCACGCGGGAAGGCATGATTCAGGATATGGAAGATGTCGTCCTTGCTCATAAGCCGGATGCCATTCTCTGCATTGATTATGACATCCATCCGGATCATCGTGCCTGTTCGGCTGCCTTCGAGACAGCTATGGGACGGATCCTTCAGCGCCCGGGAAATGAATATTTCCCTGTCATTTTCAAAGGATTTGCTTATAAGACCGCTTTTGAATCCGTACCGGATTTCTATGCGCCTCACATGCTGTCCACCGTTTTCGCACGGGATAATCTTCCCGAACCTTCCTGGGAAACGTCAAATCCTGCCTATGCATGGGATGAGAGAATCAGGCTTCCTGTTCCCGAGGAATGCAGAAGGCCTCTTCTTTCTGATAACCTCATTCATAAGGCTTTTTGCTGTCACGTATCACAAAAAGGCTACCGATATGCCGCTAAGGTCGCCAATGGTGATCAGGTCTTCTGGAAACGCCGCACGGATAATCTCTCCATGCAGGCTGCTGTTTCAGCATCCTCTGGAAATATCAAGTATCTGAATGACTTTCTCCTTCTGGGCAGTTCAGACATGGCAAAGCCCGCCATGCCGATGGATGACTGCCTCTGGGCACCTCCCGAAGATGACAAAGTAAAAACCTGCCGCCTTACATTTACCCATCCGGTGACCATCCGCGAAGCGGTTCTCTATGGGAACATTGATACGGAAAGCCGCATCCTTGACGGTACGCTTCGGTTCAGTACAGGATATGAATTCCGCACAGGACCATTCCGAAAGAACGGCCTCCCTAATGACTTTTCCATCGAAGTGCAGAAATCTGTAGACTGGGTGGAATTTACCATCAATGAAGCAGAAGGATCCACTCCTGGTCTCACGGAACTTGAACTCTATGAAGAAGAAGATACTGCTTCAATGATCCATATTCTTGCCGATGGAAACTTTGCTTATGACTGGACCGTTTGGCCTGGTGAAAAGCCCAAGATTTCTGCATGGACTTATGGCTCGGATGATGATGTATCCTGGGAAATGAACGGAAGTCCATCAAGCATCGGGCAAATCCAAGAAGAGCTGAATCGACTAAAGAAACCGATTACCATCTGTGCTTTTCTTACAGAGCATCCAGACATTTGGGATGAAGCCGTTTTTGCTCCGGGCTCTTCCGCTGCTCTCCGCTCTTTACGTTTCCATCAGAAACTGGATCGTTGGAAAAATACATTTGAAAGGTTCCGCCAGAAATCTCAGCATCACGCACTCCGTAAAGAAGCAAAAAAAGAAAAATCGAAGAAATAAGCGCAGCAAAAAATCTGTGATAACTCAAATAAAAGGTTGTGCCCTGGATCATTGATCCGGGACACAACCTTTTTGGCTGGAATGAATTTTGTCACATTCCTTTTTTACTATTATTCTCTCTCCTTTAGTCTCTTGTGAAGAGGTCTCTTGTATAAACCTTTTCCTTCACATCTTCGAGGTCTTTTTCTTCGCGGTTGGTGAGGATGATGTCGCATTCATCCTTGAGCTGCTGGAGGTCTTTCGTGACGGGGATGCCCATGAAGGAGTCTCCCTTATAAGACGGTTCGTAGATGAGAAGGGGAATGTCCTTGTTCTTCAGACGCTCGATGACGCCCTGAATGGCGGAGGAGCGGAAGTTGTCGCTGCCGCTCTTCATGATGAGGCGGTAGATGCCGGCTTTCTTCGGATTTCTGGCGGCAATGCGGTCAGCGATGAAGGATTTCCTTGTCTCGTTGGAATCGACGACGGCGCGGATCATGGTTTCCGGGATGCCTTCGAAGTTCGAGAGGAGCTGTCGGGTGTCTTTCGGCAGGCAGTATCCGCCGTAGCCGAAGGAAGGATTGTTGTAGAAATCGCCGATTCTGGGGTCGTAGCCCATGCCTTTGATAATGTCGGCGGTCTTCAGGCCCTTTTCTTCGGCATAGGTGTCGATTTCATTGAAGTAGGCGACGCGGATGGCGAGGAAGGTGTTGGAGAAGAGTTTGATGGACTCTGCTTCAGACGATCCTGTGATGAGGACCGGAATGTTCTCGCGGACGGCGCCTTCCTGTTCCAGGGCTGCGAATTTTTCTGCTTCGGGGCGGAGGGCTTCTTTTCCTTTCGGGATCCCGACGATGATGCGGGACGGGTAGAGGTTGTCGTAGAGAGCTTTGCCTTCGCGGAGGAATTCCGGTGCGAAGAGAATGGAAAGGTCAGGATAGACGGCAGAAATTTCCTGGGTGTATCCGATCGGAATGGTGGATTTGATGACGACGATGGCCTTGGAACCGACGCGCTGGATCTGGGAGAGGATGGCTTCGACGGCCGATGTGTCGAAGTGGTTCGTCTCCGTGTCGTAGTTCGTCGGAGCGGCGATGACGATCAGGTCTGCTTCCCTGTATGCGCTGTCACCGTCCATGGTGGCGGTGAGGTCGAGATCCTTGTGCGCCAGGTAGTCTTCGATATAATCGTCGACGATCGGGGATTCCTTCCTGTTGACCATATCCACTTTTTCCTGGATGACGTCCACGGCAGTGACCTTATGGTGCTGGGAGAGGAGGATGGCATTGGAGAGGCCGACGTAGCCTGTGCCTGCAATTGCGATTTTCATGGTGAGCCCTCTTTCTGAAGAAATTATCCCTTTTATTATACACTTTTTTCTGGCCTTCAGTCATGAAGAGTCGAATGAAAACCGTAAGGCTTTTACGCTTATGCAAGAAAATATGAGGATCTAGGCCGTATTAATCTGATCATCCCATGTAATATTTCAAAATTATCCGGAACACTAAATCATTCTCCTGCTTGCATAATCAAAAAACTGTGAAATTAGGATTTCTGATTTCACAGTTTTTTATTACCTTTATTCTTTTACCTTCTCTCGCTTGCGTGGTCGAGATTGGCGGCGTCTTCTATGACGGCTTCCTGGCCATCTCTTTCTTCGAGGATTTTTCTCAAGCGTTCTCTCTTGGAGCGGTCGATGAACTGGTGGGCTATGACGTCGGGGAGTGTGGCTCCTAAGGCTATGCCCAGGATGACGAGGGCGGCTTCGACGCCGTTTTGCATGGCTAACATGAATTCATCGGTGGTCAGTGTATGGATACGGATGACGGCGAAGAGGAAGCGGTAGAGGAGGACGCCGGGGATGAGTGGGATGATGGCCGGTGTGGTCAGGACGAATACCGGGGCATGCAGGTTGCGTGCGACGATCAAGAGGAAGAGTGACAGTGTGGCAGCGCCTATGAAAGAAGCGGTGGCCATGCCTGTTCCGAAGTCGACCATGAGGATGTTTCTCATGTCGACGGTGATGATGGCGCCTAAGCATGCGAGCGGTATATATCGTTTCGGGATGTTGAACATGACGCAGAAGCCGGCGGCTGCCATGGCGGCGGCGAGGGCCTGCGCGATGTAGAGGCTTTCAGGGGCGATGCGGACGCCGGTGAAGTTCGGGACGCTTGTCATGACGGCGACGGCGGAGAGGCCGAATGTCATGGCGGTCATGACAAGGATGGTCTGCGTAAATCGTGTCATGCCTGAGTTCAGATAGTTCGACAGGAAGTCATCGACGCAGTTGATCAGCGGGACGCCTGGTATAAGTGTCAGCGCACAGGCGACGACGGGCAGCCACGAGCAGGGCGGCCCCGGTATGTAGAGTGTGAGGTAGGCTGTCGCGGTCGCAAAGAAGGCGCTGGCGGCGATGCCGATGTAAATATTGACACCGAAGCGTTCGCAGAGTGTCTTGACGTAGGCACCCACGACAGCGGCGATGAATGTGTAGAGGGCTTCGTACCAGTGCCCGCCAAAGAGGAGGCAGAAGGCGCTGGATGCCATGCCGATGCAGAAGAGTGTCAGCCACTGGGGATAGAGTCTTTTCCTTGCCATCTGCTGGATGGTCATCATCTGATTCCGGTAGATGAGGTAGGATTCATTGCTCGTCAGTGCGTCCCAGCTGAGCTGGTTGGCGAGAAGCGTCGTCATCATGTTGACGCCGTGCTTGTAGCATTTGCGGAACATGGTTTCCGACGTGACGCCGTCATCCACATTGATCATGATGGTGCTGTATGTGATGTGGATCTGGACGTTTTCCCAGTAAATGCCAAGGTAAGCGGCGGCACGGAGCATGTCTCTGACGACACGCTTGCTGCTGGCGCCGTTTTCCATCATGAGCTGTCCGATGTCGAGGATGAGCTGCATCTTGTCCCTGACGGTCAGCTCTGCTTTATCTGATTTCTTATACAAAAGGCATCACCTCTGATAACCCCTAACGGGATGCGCTGCCTTAGAGCGGCGTATTCCTGATGATATCGAAATACTCCTGGTACTGCCTTGCCTGTTCGTAGTCGTGGAGCGGGAAGCATTCGCTCACCCAGCGGATGAGGAGCCATGCGCAGCCGAAGAATACGAGGAACTGGAGTGTCCTGTGAATGGCGGAATAGGACGCTGTGTCCTTCCTGATCCATTTTTTGTCCAGATTGTACGCGCTCTGGTAAATCCAGCGGGCATAGAGGATGACGAAGGCCAGGATCCCGAGGTTCATCAGGATGAGGCTCATTCCCCCGATGTGCGTCAGGACGACGTGGGAGAACCACTTGCCCGGGCTGTACAGCGCGAAGAACATTTCCCTTGGCGTCATCATGATTCCCATGTATGCGTAATGCGTGAGGAAGATGAAGGCGCTGAAGGAAAAGAAACACACGGCTATGAGGCAGATGAGGACCGCCAGTTTCCGTCCCATGACGACGCGGCAGATGACGTTCATGATGAAGAAGATCAGGAGCAGGATCGCGATCGCTGTCAGGAAGTACGGGCTCAGGTGGTTGAAGGAGGCGTCCTTCAGTCCGTTCACCGCGTGCAGGAGTACGTAAGGAAATATGACTATCCATGAGAAGAAAGGAATGTAGCCGATCCGCCAGAACGGATGGAGAAGGCTCTTCCTTGTCATAAATTGTGTCAGGAAAAGGAGAATGAAGCATTCCCCCATGCTCCTCTGGAAGCGGTACCATTCGAAAAGGCCGGTGATTCCGAGGGCAAAATAGTAAATGAAAACGAGGAACAGGAGAAAAATGGCACCAAAAAAGTACGTCCCGATTTCGCGTTTCGAGACACCTTCCCACCAAAGCTTGAGTTTTTCCTGCTCCTGCTCCCAGAAGTTCATTATGTTCACTCCCCTGTCCTCCCGGAAAAGTGCCGGAAGGGACGGTTATTGTTATCGATTTCTATCTGTTTCTATCTTTAAGTATATAAGGCGCGGGCCCTGCGGGCAATAGCAGGAGGCCTGTCAGGTCAGAAGATGGTCATAAATTTTTCTGACGGATTCGATGTCCTTCATCTTGAAGGGCGCAAGCTGGCGTGTCAGGGATCCGACGATAGAATGCTTCATCAGGAAACGGCGCGCTTCCTCTCTCGTCTCTTCGCCGCCGTTTTTGACGTAGCCCCGTTCAAGGGCGTCTGCTCTTTCGCGGGCTTCAGGATAGTTTTCGCGGTAGATTCCCTGAAGAAGAAGGATGAAATCGAGCGCTTTCTGCGTAGCCGGGTCCTGGGAGTACATGCGGTTTTCCCAGTCAAGGAAATGGATGACTCCGTCGTTCCATGTGATGTCGCGGAGAGCCGGACGGCCATGGACGATGCCGTTCTTGTGGAGGGCAGCGAGCGCTGCACCCGCCTCTTCCAGGATGAGTTCCTTCTCTGCTTCGGACTTGTCCGAGTCGAGCCAGTTTTTCACGGTAGGACCGCCGTCCTTTGTCACCATGTAATCCGGCGTGAGGACTTCGATCTCCGGAACGAGGTCAGGATTATTTCTCCCGGCAATCGTCATGCGGGCGATTTCATAATAAAATTCCTTTTCGACGGAGTACTTCACGAGCTGGTTTCTTCCGTTCCCCAGCTTTCTTTTGATCCAATACTTCTCCCCGTCCAGTGTAAAATTCAGGACGCGGTCAGAGGGTCTTTCCGAGATCACCCTGTCCGCCATCCGTCTCAAACGTTCCATTAAAGTTCCTTCCATCATCCTTTGTCTCCTGTATCTTTCAATCATGCATTTACCCTTTATTTTAACATGTGGAGTGTTTCTCGTCAGCATGGAGGAAGGAAATGGGATAGAGAGAATGAAACGGGAGGGAAATTAAAACCATACTACCGGACTTCGTCCGCGGAAATACAACTCATCCCTTTACTTATTAACTTCTGTTTTCGCGCAGCCCTTTTTAGAAACTGCACCCCTTTCGCCCTTCGGGCACCTTCCCCGTCTGGGAAGGCAAGTATAAATGCCGGCCCCGTTCCTCTCTCTCCGCCCTTCTAAAATAAGGATTTTTTATGGATTGATTGCCTTTTCATAACATTTCTTTATTTATTTTAATCATATAATTTAGTGTCTTATACTCTTTTTCGATTTACATTTCTTTAATCTATGATAAAATAGCATAAAATACGTTTCACTCTGCAGTAAAGATGGGGTATCGCTTATGAAAAAATCATCACAGGAATCTTCCCGAGAGTTTATCTCGATCGGGCTCATGCTTTTCGCGCTGTTTTTCGGCGCAGGGAATCTGATTTTCCCGGTATTCTTGGGCCAAAATGCTGGCTGGAATACGCCCTGGGCTACGATCGGCTTCCTGATTACGGGTGTCGGCCTTCCTTTTGCGGCTGTGCTTGCGATTTGTTATTCGGGCGCAGGTCTTAAGGAGCTGGCTTCGCGTGTCCATCCGGTGTACGGTGTGCTGTTCAGCTCTCTTCTGTACCTGACGATCGGACCGTTCTTCGCGATTCCCCGTACGGCTACGGTTTCTTTTGAAATTGCGGCGGCTCCATTCCTGACGGATGCACAGAAAACAATCGGGCTGTATGTCTTCGTTTTCATTTTCTTCCTTCTGTCCTGGTGGCTGGCTGTCACTCCTTCCAAGCTTGTTCCGCGTATCGGCAAGGTCATCACGCCGATGCTGCTTCTTTTCCTCTTCATTCTGATCGGTTCTTCTATCCTCTTCCCGATGGGACCATGGATGGAACCTTCCGCTGCTTATTCGGCTCCGTTGAAGGCTTTCACGAATGCACTGGTTGAAGGCTACAACACGATGGACTGCCTGGCTGGTCTTGTCTTCGGCGTCATTGTCGTGGAATCGATTCGTTTCTTCGGCGTAAAGACGAATGAGGAAGTGGCTCGTTCTGCTATGAAGTCCGGCCTCATTTCCACATTCTTCATGTTCATCATCTATGCATCCCTGGTCGTTCTGGGCGCTGATGCTGTCAGTGTTCTGGGCCATATGGAAACAGGCGCTCCGGTTCTTTCCGGCGCTTCTGCTTACTACTTCGGCACTTCCGGTGCTGTCCTCCTGGGACTCATCGTCATCCTGGCATGCCTCACGACTTCCATCGGCCTGATTGCTTCCTGCGCTGCTTATTTCCATCAGCTCTTCCCGATGCTGCATCGTCAGACCTGGGCTGCTCTCTTTGCAGGCTTCTCTTTCCTGATCGCTCTCTTCGGTCTTTCTGCCATCATCAAGGGCGCTATCCCGGTACTGCTTTTCCTGTACCCGCTGGCTGTTTCCCTGATCATCCTGGCATTGCTCGACAAGCGTTTCGACGGAAGCCAGAAGGTCTATGCACTAGCAACGGCTTTCACCTTCGTTCCGGCTCTCTATGACGGACTCAAGATGCTGAAGCTCACGACCCCTGCCATGGATCAGTTCATGCATTCCCTGCCGCTTGCTGAATACGACATGGCATGGACACTCTTCTTCATCACAGGCTTCGTCCTCGGATTCATCTGGCACAAGGCCGCTGACAAGGCGCCTGCCACAGCAGAATCCAATTAAGTGTATACTCTTTCAAGTTTCTAAAATTTTTCTAAAATATATGCAATATTCCCTTTGACATTCTCATTTCCTCATGCTAGAATATCTCTAAATCATTAGAGACGATGATCGGAATCAGGCTAGGGATCTTCTCAGAGAGGCGATGGATGGTGCAAATCGCTGAAGTTGAATCAGCCGCGTCACCCGTGAGTTCCTTTTTCGTACTCCAATTGGAGGCAGGGAAAGGCGGGAGCCCCGTTAGCGGCGAATTGAGTAATTGGACAAGGTGGTACCTCACAGCATATGTGCCCTGTCGGAGTTTTTCCGGCGGGGCTTTTTTGTACCTACCGGAAGTAGAAGGCGAGTCCTTCGGAAAAGGAGATGTTATTATGGAGAAATCTAAGAATTCCTTCATCGCCATCGGGCTGATGCTGTTCGCGCTGTTCTTCGGCGCCGGCAACCTGATCTTCCCGGTATTCATGGGGCAGAATTCAGGTGTGGAAACGATTCCCGCTACGATCGGCTTTCTGCTCACAGGCGTGGGTCTTCCGATCCTTGGCATTGCAGCCATCGGTTACTCCGGGGACGACCTGCAGAAGCTGGCTTCCCGTATCTGCACACCGTACGCCATTTTCTTCACCGTCGCCCTGTACCTGACCATCGGGCCGGCCTTCGCTATCCCCCGTACGGCTACGACATCTTTTGAAATCGCCTTCGCTCCGCTCTTCTCGGAAGAAAGCCGTCAGATGGCTCTCTATGGCTTCGCTTTCGTCTTCTTCGCCGTTTCTTGGTGGCTCTCCGTCACCCCGTCGAAACTGGTCGACCGTATCGGCAAAGTCATCACTCCGGTTCTTCTGGCATTCCTTGCCCTGCTCTTCATCTTTGCAACGATCGCTCCGATCGGACCCTGGCAGGCTGCTTCGAAGGACTACATCGATCCGATGAAAGCTCTTTCCCAGGGATTCCTTGACGGCTACGGCACTATGGATGCCCTCGCCGCTTTCGTATTCGGCATCATCGTCGTCAATTCCGTCCGCCAGTACGGCGCCACGACAAATGAAGAAATCGCATTCATGACCCTGCGTTCCGGTCTCATCGCAGGCCTCTGCCTCGGCATTATTTACGTATTCCTCTGCTTCATCGGCGCCTCCTCTGTCTCTGAACTGGGACATCTGGAAAACGGCGCTGAAGTCCTCGTAGGCGTTGCACTTCACTACTTCGGTTCTTACGGCAGTCTCATCATGGGCGTCATCGTCCTCCTCGCCTGCCTAACCACAAGCGTCGGCCTCATCACCGCATGCGCTGAATACTTCGGCCGCCTGATTCCGGTCCTCTCTTACAAAATCTGGGTGACCGTCTTCGCATTCACTTCCTTCTGCGTTGCACTCTTCGGCCTGACCACCATCATCCATGCCGCTATTCCGGTCCTGATGTTCCTCTATCCGCTGACGATCTCCCTCATGATCCTCACCTTCACGGATAAACTTTTCCACGGCCACAGAGCTGTCTATGCCTGCGCTACCCTCTTCACTCTGATCCCGTCCCTCTACGACGGCATCCACACCGCAGGCCTCCAGATCACCACCCTCGACAACGTCATGTCGAACCTTCCGTTCGCACACTACGGCCTCGCATGGGTTACCTTCTGCGCCGCCGGCTACATCGTAGGCCTCATCATCGCCCACATGTCGCCGTCTAAAGAAAAGACTGCATAAGGAAATAGAAAAAGGAGAGGGCTGTGACAAAATGTGTAATCATTTCGTCACAGTCCCTTTTTCTATTGGAATATTCCAGTAAAGGATTATCTAACAAATGTATTTATTGGGTCTATCTGAAAATTTCAAAACCTCGCTGCGCTCGAGAACTACTGTATCCGTCGCCTCCGGCGACACCTTCTACTTTCGGAGCAAGGTTAACACCCTTAAACCGAACTTCGTTCGAGAAAAGGAAAAAGCAGAGTTTTAACGGATTTTGTCACATCCCCTTTTTGTGGGGGAACATGGTAAGACCCGATAGCAAAGAGAGAGTAAGCCGGACAACCAGCCTGATGGCTGGAGAAATGCTCTATCCGTTTACACCTTCCCTTCCCAGGGCAAGGTCAAGACCGGCCTACGGCCCTGGTAATCGTCCCTAACCGTCACTCCTCATTTTCAGTTAATACCCCATTTTTTGTTTTGATTGTTCTTCATTTGCAAATTGTTCCTGCATGATTCTATAATAGGTAAAATATATTACTTTATTAATGAATCAAGATTTCAGGATTTTTTCTTCAAGGAGGAGTTATGGATAGACAGGATTCTCTTCGGAAGTGGATTTTCTCGGCGCTTTTGGTGGCGGCGGGGGTGCTGCTTTCTCCGCTTTTTTCTTTCCCTCTGGGTGTGACGAGGGCTTTTCCTTTGCAGCATATGATTAATATTTTCCTCGCGGTTCTTTGCGGGACAAGGTTCAGTACGTCGGCTGCGTTCGGGACGGCTTTGATCCGGAATATTCTTGGCACGGGCAGCCTCCTGGCTTTCCCGGGTTCCATGATCGGTGCTTTCCTTTCTGGTTATCTTTACAGCAAGACGCAGAAGCTCTGGTGCGCTGTGCTTGGTGAATTCGTCGGGACTTCGATTATCGGCGGCCTGGTTTCCTATCCGATTGCCGCTCTTCTCATGGGTTCTTCGAAGGGTGCGCTCTTCTATGTGTCCCTCTTCTCCATTTCCTGCGGCGCCGGCTGCGTCATCGCTTTCTGTGTTTTAAAAAGTGCTAGCTTAATTCAAACAGAATTACTCAAAAACAGATAACATCTTTATCTATAAGTCTCTATAAACTATTATTTATAATAATAAAATCTCATGCTTAGCGTATATTTTTTCCGCAGAAAACTTCGATTTTCTGCGGTTTTTTCGTGCTCTGACTATGAGTCAAAGTTTTAGCACCTGCTGTTAACTGCTATTGACACCCCTCTAAAATAAAATGTATAATGTTTTAGTTTCTAAAGTATTTTATCACTCAAAGTGAGTGTTTTGTATAAAAATAATCCTGGGAAGGATTGATAAGGGAGTTTCCACTGGGAGGGATATCCCTGGAAAAGAGGGGAATTTTATGAAGCACCGTCTACTGAAAGCCGCGGCCGCCGTCGTATTTACGTGCGCCGCGTTCCATGTACAGGCAGCCAATCCGTTCACGGACGTCGATACGAACTCCTGGGCTTACCAGGCAGTTTCCAAGCTGTCCGCTGAAAACGTCGTCGAAGGATATCCGGACGGCACGTTCCGCGGGGAAAAGAATATTTCCCGTTATGAAGTTGCACAGATCATTGCGCACCTTGTCGCAAGAAAGGACAGCCTGACTGCTGATCAGCAGGCTACCGTCGACAAGCTCGCTCAATCTTATAGAGACGACCTCGCCAATCTTGGCGTCCGCGTCACTGAACTTGAAAAGAAGACCGGTCACACAGAACTCATCACTGAACTCCGTATTCAGGATGTCGACCGCTATGGCAATATCTTCAAAGGTCACACGGAAAAGGACAATGAGCTCAGCACCCGCGTCCGCCTGAATACGATCACCACCGTCAATGACAGAAGCACCGTTTACGGACAGCTCGAAACCTTCCTCGGTTTCTCTGGAAATGATGTGTACAGTGTCAACAAGTACAGCTATAACTCTGATGGCTCCCGCTATCAGAATAATGGCTACGGCGAAGGTGAAGTCCATCTGAACCGCTTATGGACGACCTACCAGTTCGGACCGAAGCAGGATACGACAGGGCTTCCATTCGGACCGTCCAAGAACCTCATCGGTATCGGCCAATTCCCCGTCAAGATGGGCGTCACTGGCTACACCTATGATGGCGAATTCAAGGGTGCATTCCTTACCCTTGGCGATTACAGAGAAGGCGGCCACTTCACGCTCGCATACGGCCGCTCAACAAACATCAACGTCGACTACACGGCGCCAATGATGCATGGATTTGGAATAACGAATGATGAAGTTACCGATCTCGCTAACAAAATGGCAACTCTAACCGCCTACAATCAGGCCGTTGCTGCTGGCCCTAACAGTCAGCAGACCGCAGCAGTCATTTCACAAGCTCAACAAAAGGTTGCAGCCATAACTTCTCAACTTTACAGCAACGACGCTCAGACAAGAGCAACCGCAGCTGCAACGATAAAAGGCATGATTGCAGCCAGCGGCTCTGATCTGGCATCCATGGCCAATGACCTCGTAGCTACCGCTGACGGCAATATCGCTCTCACTCTTTACCCGATGGGCGATAAGGTCCAGATGGCATGGGGCGAAGATGAAGATATACCGATTGCTTACGCATCCTACATCTACAAGAAACCGCAGCAGTATGAATTCCATGTCTACGGCATGAGAGCCGTCGGACCAGTCAGCCACATCGTCGCTGCTTACGGCCTTGCAGGACAGTACTACGTCACCCCGATGTGGAACGTCCACGCTGAATACGTCAAGAACATGAGAAAGCTTCCGCTGAACAACGAGCGCCCGTACTCCTTCAACTACGGCGTCGCTTACGGCACAGCTGATGTACTGAAAGCCAAGTCCTACTCCATCGGCCTTGACTACATCTACAGCCAGGCAGGCACCTACTTCGGCGGATCTACCAATGACATCGCCGACCAGTACATGGGCCATGTCTACAAAGACTGGAGAGGCAGAAGCAACGTCCCGGCTTACTTCGCCGACAAGATGGACGCAGTTCTCGATGGCACCGACAACCCGAACAGAAACTACGGCGGCGCGAAATTCTTCCTCGCCAAAGCAGCCTACGTTCCAATGAAAGGCCTCATCATCGAAGCCAACTACGGCTTCAACGCCCAGGACATGGGCGGCAAGAAGATGGACAACATGTTCCTCCTCAAAGCCACCGCCTATATTAAATAAGAAATAAAAAGAAACCCCGGAAAGCCGAAAGGCCCGGGGTTTTTGATTGTGATTTTTCAGAGAGCGGCACGAGGCCTCATGGTTTTCTATCGAACGTAGTTCGGTTTAAGGGTGTCAGAGCTCACCCCGTAGGGGGAGCTGATTGCCTTTGACCTTGCTCTGGAAGAGAAGGTCGGGATAAGATTACGAAAGGTTTCAAATAAATAAGAGTCGAGCTCTTTCTTTTATTCCTCGTGAAGCTGCCCCCGACGGAGGGAAGTGGCGCCGTTAGGCGACGAAAGGGGTGCAGTAAATAGGAAAGGACATCAGCGGTAGCACCACAAATGTCTCATAAGTTAGTGTACGGGGCGGATGAGTTGCATTTCCCAGGACATGGGCCGGTTGTACGGTTTTATCATATTTTACGTTTCCCACGAGCGAAGCGAGGTCGTGTGGTTTCGAATAAACACCGGACAACCTCGCTAGCGCTCGTGGAACTACACCCCTTTCTGCCGCATTCGCGGCGTCCTTCCCCGACGGGCAGGTCAAAACCTTCCGTACCGGCACTTAACGATATTATCACTATCATTTAAATACGAACCGTAAATGACAATCGTAAAATACTCATTCGATACTATCCGTCAGCAACGAAGCGGAGGACTTTAATCTCCCCGTCGGGGGAGAATGGTCAGCCTATCTTTTTACTGTTGCTGACAAAAGGGGTGCAGTATTCATTGGTTTTTATAAAAAGGTTCCATCGAGCCCCGCGAGGTTGTATGGTTTTATCTTCTTTCCCTCGCATCAGCGAGGTCGTATGGTTTTTCATAGCTGTATGGTTTTATCATATTTCTCCCACGCAAAACCCGC
This sequence comes from Dialister hominis, assembly GCF_007164725.1. Taxonomy (NCBI): domain Bacteria; kingdom Bacillati; phylum Bacillota; class Negativicutes; order Veillonellales; family Veillonellaceae; genus Dialister; species Dialister hominis. The sequence continues at coordinate 1,896,518 of NZ_AP019697.1, forward strand.
CGCAGTCCAATTCCTGCGGCGGGTTTCCTTACTATTTCCTTATTTCAAGTTTGTCTTGAAGAATTCTGCAATCTTGGCGAATGGGATGACGTCCATATGATCGTAGAGGTCGGTGTGGACGGCGCCCGGGATGATGAGGAGTTCTTTGTTATTTCCTTTCATCTTCTTGTAGACGTCTTCGCTGAAGTAGCGGGAATGGGCTTTTTCTCCATGGATGAGGAGGACGGGTGTCTCGATTTCATCGGCGTAGATATTGATCGGCATGCCGGCGAAGTCCGGGAGGGAGCTCAGTGTCGCACCTGTGGTGGAGCCGAAGGATCTCGGGCTGTAGCCTCTCTTTGTCTGTTACAGGCAATTACGTTTCCCTGGCCTTGTGGGCGGCAGCGACGATATCCGCTGCTGTGAGGCCGTATTTCTTTAAGAGGTCGGCCGATGAGCCCGATTCGCCGAAGGTGTCCTGAATGCCGACGAATTCCTGGCGGACAGGATAGCGGCGCACCAGCGTTTCAGCTACGGCCGAGCCCAGGCCGCCGATGACGGAGGCTTCTTCTGCCGTGACAAAGCAGCCTGTTTAGCGGGCTGCTTTGTCGATGAGGTCTGCATCGATGGGCTTCAGCGTAGGCATGTTGATGACCATGGCCTGAATCCCTTCTTGGGCCAGCGTGTCTGCTGCTGCCAAGGCTTCTGCCGTCATGCGGCCTGTGCCGATGAGGGCTACGTCTGAACCGTCACGGAGGATTTCCCCCGTGTTGATTGTGCCATCAGCCTTCACCTCCCAGTTCCTTCAGTGCCGTTGCGGCATCCTTGGCATCTAAGGCTTTATTGTGCCATTCCTTGTTATTTTCCATAAAATCGACGCCCTTGCCCTTGACCGTTTCGGCAATGATGACCGTCGGCTGGCCTTTGTGGGCCAGGGCTTCCTGCAAGGCGCTTTTGATTTGCGTAAAGTCGTAGCCGTTAATGGTAATCGTGTGCCAATGGAAATCGCGGAATTTAGCGTCGATAGGCATGATGTTCATGACGTCTTCCGTCGTGCCGCCTAGCTGCAGCTTATTATGGTCGATGATGAGTGTCAGGTTATCGAGCTTGAAGTGGGCACTGGTCATAGCCGCTTCCCAGATAATGCCTTCTTCAATTTCTCCGTCGCCGCAGAGGACATACGTATGCCAAGCGGCATGGTCGAGACGGGCGCCGAGGGCCATGCCGTTACCGGCCGACAGGCCTTGGCCCAGAGAGCCTGTAGACATGTCGATGCCCGGCGTGCGGTTCATATCCGGTACGCCCTGGAGCATAGCACCGCACTGGCGCAATTGCCAAAGCTCTGCTTCCGGGAAAAAGCCCTGCAGCATAAGCGTGGCGTAGAGGGCCGGTGCGGCATGGCCCTTGGACAGGATGAGCCGGTCCCGGTCAGGCCAATGGGGCTTTTGGGGATCGACATGCATGAATTCGCCGTATAATACCTGCAGTATTTCGACGATAGACAGAGAACCACCGGGATGGCCGGCGCCTGCAGCAGCCAGCATCTTGACGACGTACGAGCGCACCTCGGCGGCCCTGTGCATCAGTTTTTCGTTAGTCATACGATTCATCTCCTTATGAAAACAAAATCATATATAGCATACGTACAGCATAGACCTTTTTGGCCCTGCCGTAAAGTGTCGGCACGCCGGGATCGGCAGTGTTAAACAAACTATAACTTCCTGGGAAACTGCTTGACAATATGGGCCGTTTAGCCTATTATATGCGGATGATATATGGCGCCGCACGACGGTGCCGGAAAGTTTCAATATCCCTTTCTTTGGGGCAGGAGGAAATATATGGATGTACTGAAATACGGGCGGTCCCTGTCGCCGGCGCAGATCATCGTGTACAGCTTTGCGCTCTTTATCCTGGCCGGGACGGCCCTGCTTATGCTGCCTGCAGCCACTGTCGATGGCGCCGGTGCGACCTTTACGGATGCCCTCTTTACGATCGTTTCCGCCGTCTGCGTAACGGGCCTTTCCGTACAGGATACGGGGACCTACTGGACCTTCTTCGGCCAGGCGGTCATTCTTTTTGCCATTCAGGTCGGCGGCCTGGGCGTCGTCACGGCGGCCATTTCCCTGACCGTCTTTTCAGGCCGTAAGATCGGCCTCATGCAGCGCAATACCATGCAGGAAGCACTGGCGGCGCCACAGCTCAAGGGCATCGTCCAGCTGGTGCTCTTCATCCTGAAGTATGTCGCCATCATTGAGCTCGTAGGCACACTGCTTTTGTATACGGTCTTTGCGCCGCAATACGGCTGGGTCACCGGCTGGTGGTATGCTATGTTCCACGCCATTTCGGCCTTTTGTAATGCCGGCTTTGATATTATGGGACCGGCTGGCGGCGGCTCCCTTACGACGTATGAATTCAACCCTGTCGTCAACACGGTCATCATGCTGCTCATCATCATCGGCGGCCTGGGCTTTATGACCTGGGCCGATGTGCGTACCCACGGCTTCCACATCCGGGCGTACCGCCTGCAGTCCAAGATCATCCTGATCATGACGGCTGTGCTCATCATCGTGCCGACGCTCATCTTTTACGCTACGGAATTTGGCCAGAACCACGATACGATGTACCTCTTCCCGGCCATGTTCCAGGCCGTGACGACGCGTACAGCCGGCTTTAACAGCGTCGATCTCATGACCCTTTCCGAATCCAACCGGGCTATCCTGATCCTGCTCATGCTCGTCGGCGGGGCGCCGGGCTCGACGGCCGGCGGCATTAAGACGACGACGGCCTTTGCCCTCTTGGCATCGGTGTGGGCCATGATGCGGCGCAGCTCCGATATTTCCTGCTTTGGCCGGCGTATTTCCGAGGATACACTGCACAAGGCAACGGTGCTCTTCATGATGTATCTCCTCTTGATCATCTTCAGCACCATCTTCATTTCCGCCTTGGATGATTTTTCCATCCTCGATTCGTGTTTTGAAACGGTTTCGGCTATTGCGACAGTAGGCCTTTCTATCGGCATTACAGATCAGCTGAGCACGCTCTCTAAGTATATTCTGATCTTCCTTATGTTCTTTGGCCGTGTCGGTGCCTTGACCTTTGTCTTTGCCGTTCACTCCAAGTTTGACGGCACGCGCAGCCATTACGTCAAGGAAGACGTCGTTATCGGTTAAGAAAGAAGGACAACCACGTGAAATCTATTTTAATCATCGGCTTAGGCCGTTTTGGCAGCCATATTTGCATGATTCTCCATGACATGGGTCATGAAATCCTCGTCGTCGACACGTCAGAAGAACGGGTACAGAAAATGCTGCCCTATGCGACGAACGGCCTCGTTGCGGACAGTACGGACAAAAGCTTCCTCGAATCTCTGGGGATTCCTAATTTTGATATTTGCCTGGTGACCATCGGTGATGATTTCCAGAGCTCTATGGAAACGGCGGCACTCCTCAAGGACTTGGGCGCTAAGCTCGTCGTATCCCGTGCCTCCCGGGGGATTCATGAAAAACTCTTGCGCCGCTGCGGTGCTGACGTCACGGTCTACCCGGAAAAGCAGACGGCCTTTCTGACAGCCCTGCGCTACGGCTCGGATTCCCTCTTTGAATACTTCATCATCAGCAAGGATTACGCCGTTTGTGAAGTGGCTATTCCCCAGGCCTGGATCGGCAAGACCGTTGGTGATCTGAATATCCGCAAAAACTACCATATCAATATCCTGGCCCTCAAGAAAGGCGAAGAGCTTACGGCTGAAATCACGCCGCAGACGGTCTTTACGGAAGATCACACGATTCTCATCTTGGGTAAAAAGGAAACACTCGAACAATTCTATTGAGCTTAGCATATAGGAAAAGACCTGCATAACGCGCTATGCAGGTCTTTTTGTAAGAAATTCTCAATATCGTTGTAATAACAACAGATTCATTTTTCTCCCTATCGTATACTACAGCCATAAGGATGAAGCAGTCCTAACAAGCTAGATAAAATACCAACCGGAAACGGTGAAGGGAGCGATATATATGAGCTTTATCGATTGGCAGGATAAAATTAAGGATTTTAAAAAAGTAGACGTACGGGGCATTCAGGGAAACTTCTTTCCCGGACTGAAACAGCAGGCAGCCAAGCTGCCCGTTGGCGCCGGCCTGGAAGTGGTCCAAAACTTTGACCCCATTCCCTTGTACGAAGTTATGCAGGAATTAGGCTTTGAATATCATACGGAACAGACCGGTGATGCTGAATTTCATGCGTACTTCTATAAGACGACGGCTAGCAGTGATCCCGGTGACATTCCCATGCGCCCGGCCGCACTGACCAACATGCCCCTCATCGATGATGAACTGGGCAAGCTGTCCGTCTCCTTCTGGGATCTCACCTGGAATGATTCGAAACGCTTTTTGCCCTATGAATTCCGTCTCCTCTTGTCCCCGACCAATGCCGTCGGTGCCGGCCGCATGCGTCAGGCTACGCAAGAATTGGTCAAAGCCTATATCCACGGCTTGCCGTCAGCTGCCCTGGACGACGTCTTTGAACTCTTGGCGTGGAACCAGAGGATCGGCTTCTTCAGTTCTGAAATCGGTCCGTCCACCCTGTTCCAGGCTTATAAGACCGTAAGAAACCTGGAAAAACAGGGGAAGAGCCGGGCAGAAATCGGCGCTGTCCTGAAGGAAAAATTCGGCGAAAAGAATCCCGACATAAAAGTGCAGTAACAACGTATTCTAGATAAAATGCGTGAGATAGTGTATACTAAACAATAAGTATAACTATTGGAATTTCAAAGAGGCAAGTGTTATGAGAAAACATGTAAAAGGTAATGTCAGCTGGATTGGCTATGTCGATTGGGAACTGGAAAGCTTCCACGGCGATGATTATTCGATTTACAACGGCTCCAGCCAGAACGCCTATCTGATTGAAGAAGAAAAGACGGTCCTCGTCGATACGATCTGGGTTCCCCATCGTTTCGACTTTATCGAAAACCTGAAAAAGGAAATCGATCTGCACAAGATCGACTACATCATTGCCAACCACGGCGAATGCGACCATTCCGGCGCCTTGACGACGCTCATGGAAGAAATTCCTGATACGCCTATTTATTGCACGGCCAACGCTGTCCGCAGCATTGAAGGCCAGTACGGCAAACGGGGCTGGAATTTCCACGTCGTCAAAACCGGCGACAGCCTCGACATCGGCAATGGCAAAAAGCTTATTTTCGTAGAAATGCGTATGCTCCATTGGCCTGATTCCATGGCAACGTACATGACCGGCGACAACATCCTCTTCTCTATGGATGCCTTCGGCCAGCACTATGCCGTAGAAGAACTGTTCAACGACAAAGCCGACCAGTGTCTCCTGAACCGCGAAGCCATGAAATACTTCGCCAACATCCTCAACCCCTTTGCCCCCATTTTGACAAAGAAACTCGAAGAAATCGGCAAACTCAACCTGCCCATCGGAATGATCGCTCCGTCCCACGGTGCTATTTGGCGCACCGATCCCTTGCAGATCGTCGAAAATACGCCCAGTGGGCTGATGCCTACCAGGAAAACCAGGTTACCATTGCCTACGATACCATGTGGAACGGCACAGAATCCATTGCCCACAAGATCGCTTCGGAAATCCATGCCCAGAGCCCGGATACAGTCGTCAAGGTCTTCAATATCGCCAAGTCCGATAAGAATGAAGTCATGACGGAAGTATTTAAATCCAAGGCCATTGCCGTCGGTTCGCCGACCGTCGGCTGCAGCATCCTTTCCAGTGTTGCCGGCTGGCTGGAATTCCTGAAACAGCTGAAGTTTAAGAATAAGAGAGCCGCTGCCTTCGGCTGCTATGGCTGGAGCGGTGAATCCGTCAAAATTCTCCAGGCTAAATTGAAAGAAGCTGGCTTTGACGTCATTGACGACAATATCCGGTCCCAGTGGAATCCGGAAGAAAGCGATTACGCCGCTGTACCGGAACTGGTAAAACACCTCTTAGGTTAACACCCATACCTCCTCTCACGTAGTGTCAGGGCACGGTCGTGCCGGGTTATCCCGGCGCGGCCGTGCTTTTTTTGTCAGCCTAAGATGATGTTGTCGATAAGGCGCGTCTTGCCAATGCGTACGGCCAGGGCAAGGAGGCTCTTTTCATCGACCGTTTCGATTGCTTCAAGGGCCGGGAAAGAAAAGAGATCTACGTAGTCGATAGCGGCTAGCGGTTCCCCTGCGATTTCTTTCGTGACCAGCGCCTTCAGGACGGCTGCGTTGCGTTCGCCCTTTTCATAGGCGTCCTTTGCCAGGCGCAGGCTGCGCGACAAGACGAGAGCTGCCGTCTTTTCCTCCGGCGACAGATAGACGTTGCGCGAGCTGCGGGCCAGGCCGCTTTCTTCCCGCACGATGGGGACCATGTTGATATGAACCGGCAAGTTCATATCCTGGACAAAGCGGCAGACAACGACGACCTGCTGGGCATCCTTTTGTCCGAAAAAGGCTTCGTCTGCCTGGGTAATGTTAAAGAGCTTCGTTACGACTGTGGCGACACCGCGGAAGTGGATAGGCCGCTGGGCACCACAGAGCTTGTGTGTGATATCGCCGTCGACGTTGACGTACGTACAAAAGCCCTGGGGATACATGTCTGCCGCTTGCGGATGAAAGACGGCATCGACGCCGACGCTTTCGAGCTTCCGGCAGTCTTCTTCAAAACGGCGTGGATAGGCGTCAAAATCTTCATTGGGGCCGAACTGGGTTGGGTTGACGAAGACCGATGCGATGACGAAATCCGTCGCTTCTTTTGCCGCCCGCATCAGCGTCAGATGGCCTTCATGTAAGGCTCCCATCGTGGGTCCAGGCCGATCCGGCGGCCTTCCTGCTTCAGGCGCAGGGCAAATTCCTGCATTTCTTTGACTGTGCGAAAAATCTTCAAGGTTCATACACTCCTTTTGATGGTTTTGGGGCAAAAGAGTATAAAAAAAGGGTTATAGGACAAAACGTGTTGGTAAAAATTTATATTATGCTTGTATTAAGGGCAGAATACAGGGCATACTGGAATACGCCCGAGTTGCACTGTAATCCATCTCATTACAATTAGCTGGAAGCGTAAAAGGCCCATATTCTCAGCACTTCCAGGTTTGTGTTCAAATGCGCACTTTTCCGCATCAGCAGCAGATAAAGACACAATAAGGGCATCTATTTTTCATAACGATAATCTTTCCAGAAGATTATTCACACTGAAAAGATAAAATCCCATTTTAGCCTGTATTTATCAGGGGTTTGAGGCTTTTTACCAACACGTTTTGTCCACCCTTTAAGAATTACTGAAAGTCTTAAAATGCCGATGGAGCCCGATAAACGCGGGGCTCATCGACTATAAAAACAACACGAAATGTCCTATAAGCCTAAAAAAAGCACCCTTCAGCGCAGACTGAAAGGTGCATGGGACATGCAGACGTCAATACGCGCAACTCTTGCTCCTTTTTTGGCGTAAAAGGGCGCAAAAAGAGCGCGGTCTTTGATGAGTATCCTTTCTGTCTCGGTCTAAAAAGATCCAAGCAGCTGACAATCCATCCATTCAAAATATAAAACCGAAAAGTATAACTCACGTAACGTGATGCTATCTTTTGCCTCGGCCGTATCATATCACACTTATTCTGTTTTAGCAACAAGTGATTGAAATTTTCCGTTTCTTATACAGCTTGCAGAAATATTCTGTCAAAGGGGAGGGAAGCTGCCTGCAGGGAAAAAGGCACAATGGGCACCTTAATGAGGAAAATTTTTTTTCGGCGCCCTTATATGATTAGATTATATACACGTGAAAATTATCACTAATAACCCTCTTGTCAGGGTCAGTCTGTCTGTGTATAATGGACGCGACATGCTGACATCCAACCAATAGTTCCCACGGGAGGAAATACGCCGATGGAATATGTACGTGAGTTGGATACAAGAGCGGCGGGCACTGCCGCCACCCAAAGTGCCTTGAAGGTGCATCGTCTTACCTTTATGGAGGCAGCCATGCTGGTCGTCGGTTCGACCATTGGCTCCGGTGTCTTAGGACTGGCCTACGCGAGCCGTTTAGCCGGCTGGCCTGTCCCATTCGTCTGGCTCGTCGTAGCCGGGATTTTTTCCGGTATTTCCATGCTGTATGTCGCGGAAACAGCCTTGCGGACACAAGAGCCGTTGCAGCTTTCCGGCCTGGCTGAAAAGTACGTGGGGAGAATCGGTTCCTGGCTGATTTTTTTCTCCGTTGGCGCTACGTCCTTTTGCAGTCTCATTGCCTATACGGCCGGCTGTGGCCGGATCCTCAGCGAGTGTACGGGCCTTACGCCGGAGCTGGCCGGCATTCTCTTTGCTGCCGCTGCGACCGTTGTCGTCTGGGGCGGCCTGAAGGTGACCGGTGTAGCCGAAAAATTTCTCAGTCTGGGCATGATCATCATGCTGCTGCTCCTGGCCGGGGCCTCTGTCGTATCAGCCCGCGTGCCTCTGGCAGATATTTTTTATACCCACTGGGCCCATGCCGTCCCGGTTTTTAATATTGCCGTTTTCTGTTATGCCGTTCAATATATTGTGCCGGAGCTGGCTCGCGGCTTTACCCATGCGCCACAAAAATTGGTGCCGTCCATCCTGACCGGCATGGGCATTTCCTTTCTCATCCTGGCCAGCGTGCCCTTGTCTGTTTTCCTCATGCTGCCTGTAGCAGAGATTACGGAAGTAGCGTCTCTCTCGTGGGGACGGGCCCTGCAGCCGGATATTTTCTTTTTCCTGGTCAATGCCTTTGCCTTTTGCGCGATGCTGACGTCCTTTTGGGCTATTTCGGAAAGCTTTTTGACCAATATGGTAAACCGCCTGCACCTGGCCTCGGAAGGGGCTGTAAAGGGCCGTGCCCTGTGCCTGGCCGTCATCGTTATACCGCCTGTTTTTCTGGCGTCAGGCAATCTCGTAGGCTTTGTCAACGCCTTGTTTAGTGCCGGTACCTTTGGCGGTATTATCATGTCCGTCCTGCCTGTGTTCATGCTGCGCCAGGCCCGGCGCCAGGGCAACCGGCAGCCCTGCTGGCAGTGTGGCCGTATTGCCAGCCTGCCTGTGCAGCTCCTGGTCGTGGCCCTCTTTAGCGGTGCCGGCATCTATGCCTTGTGCAGCCTGGCAGGACTGCTGCCGCCGGCGTGGTAATCGATGTACTAGCGAAGTCTGGACTGCGTGTGATGACGCGGACCAGGCTTCTTTTTTCTAAATGAGAAGAATAAGGATGCACGGGCACTGTATTTGTGGTAGGATGGAATAAACATAACGCTATATACTATGCTAAAACCTTCCGGAGGAGGTGCCTCATTATGCTAGGAGATTGTGCGAATTGCAACTGTGGCCATATATGTGCGACGAAAGGTGTGAGCTGTACGCCTGTCGACAAGGAAGCCGTCCTGAGCCAGTATTCGCCAGAGGAACGGAAAATGATGGAAGCCGCTGCCTATGTCGAAGCGACGTATTATATGCAGTATACGCGCATTCAGGAAACGGCGGCCTTTGCCCAGCGCATGGGCTACAAAAAAATCGGTTTGGCCTTTTGCGTCGGCATTAGCCACGAAATGGAGCTCATTGCCAGCTATTTCTCGAAATTTTTCGACGTCTATTCTATTTGCTGCAAAAACTGCGGTATTGCCAAGGACGAGCTGGGCCTGTCCCGGGTCACGCCGGAAAACCCCATCGAAAGCATGTGCAACCCGAAAAACCAAGCCCATTTTCTGAATGAACAGGGCTGTGAGCTCTTCGTCTCTGCCGGGCTCTGCGTCGGCCATGATGCCATTTTCAATGCGTCCTGTAAGGGACCGGTGACCAACCTGATCGCTAAGGACCGCGTCCTGGCCCATAATCCCATGGGCGCCGTGTATTCGAACTACTGGCGCAATAAGCTGGGCCTGAACGGAGAGGACTAGGGCTTGTTGCACCAGCCGTACAGACAAAAAAAGAACTCCACTACAAAGTAGTGAAGTTCTTAGACTTTGGAGCCACTAATAGGATTTGAACCTACGACCCTCTCATTACGAAGAATAACATAATAAAATTGGTTGACAATACGGCATGAATTACTATTCATTTGCACTTAAACAGAAATCGGCTGGTAGAAGTCGTGGTAGTTTCTGACGAATTCAGGCATGTCCGGGGTGACGGTTTCCGGGACGCCGCCTGCCATCTTGTAGGTGCCGTTCTTGTAGTCGAGCGTTCTCTGCGCGCTGACCATTTCACGAAGGGCTTTTCTTTCTGCCTTGATCTGTTCCGGTGTCTTGTCATAGTCGAAGTAGCCGTTGGCGATGACGCGGCTCATGTCGTACATGGTGGATGTCACGGTCGCTTTGATTCTCGGGTCCATGGATGCCGCATTGATGGCAAAGCCGCCCCAGCCGCAGATGCCGAGGACGCCGATTTTCTGCGGATCAACATCAGGCCTGTTGGACAGGTAATCGACAGCTGCCAGAAAATCTTCGGTATCAATGTCCGGGGATGTGGTGTTTCTCGGCTGTCCGCCAGATTCCCCTGTGTAAGACGGATCGAAGGCGAGTGTCAGGAAACCGCGGGCCGCCAGTTCCTGTGCATAGCGTCCGGAGACCTGTTCCTTCACGGCGCCATACGGGCCGGCCACGGCAATGGCATCCAGTTTTTCACCCGGTTTCATGTCTTTTGGCGTATAAAGGTCGCCGACAAGAGTGATGCCGTATCTGTTGTGGAAGGTCACTTTCTTATGGCTTACCCTTGCATCTTCAGGAAATGTCTTGTCCCATGCGTTCGAAAGCTTCGAAGCGTCGATCGTTTCAGCCGGCGCTTTGGAAGCTGCGACGGGCGCGCGGTCCATAGCAGAAGCATTCATCATGCCGCCTGCCATGAGAAGTCCGAATGCAGCGAGCGTGAGAGCGCGTTTCATCATTTTCTTATTCATCTTGGTTCCTCCTGTGGTTGAATTCCATACCTTGCTTCTTTTACGAATAGAGTGTAACATTAGACTTAACTCTAAGGTTGATAGCATTTTCAAAAAAATGGGAGGAAATATGTCATATACCATCCAGCAAGTTTCCAAAATGACGCGCATCCCGGCGACGACGCTCCGTTATTATGACAAGGAAGGCCTTCTCCCCTTCCTCGAAAGGACCGAGTCCGGATACCGCCGCTTCTCTGACGTCGACCTCGCCGCTCTCCAGATTGTCCAGTGCCTCAAGAGTGCAGGGCTTTCCATCGAGGAAATCCGCCAGTTCTCCGAATGGGTCCACGAAGGCGACAGCACGCTTCAGAAACGCCTCGACCTTTTCCTCCGCCGCAAGGAAGAAATGGAAAAGCAGATCGAGGAATGGAAGAAAATCCTCGACGTCATCAATTACAAATGCGAGTATTACCAGAAAGCTGTCGAAGCAGGAACGGAAAAGCATCTCTTCGCCAAGGACAAACTGCCCCACGCAGATGAATTCATCACAGCCATGCCCTCTTTACCAAATCCTCAGACATCTGAAAATTGAGAGCATTAAAAAATCTCCCTTTGGAATCCAAATTTCCTGGACCCAAAGGGAGATTTCTATTTTTACAATTCATGTCTTCCGACGGTTTCTGCTGTCTGGGCGAACCAGTCTGGTTTTTCTTCGTGGATCTGTTCGACGATCCACTGTCCTTCTTCGTGGCTTCCGGGGATGAGGTAGAAAGCGGAGCCTGAGCCGGTCATGACGGCGGGGCAGTCGAAGCTCTGGACATAGCGGGCGGCTGAGAGGAGTCCCGGGGAGTTCGGGAAGAGTCCGAGTTCGAAGTCGTTGGAGAGGGAATCGGCGAGGCCTTCCCAGTCTCTTTCTTCGAGCGCTTTGAGGCAGTCTTCTGTCTTGTCGATGCTGAGTTCTTTTCTTTCATCGAGCTTCTGGTACGCAGGACCGGTCGGCATGAAGAGCGGCGGCATGGCGATGACGAGCGGCAGGCCTTCCCAGGCTCTGGCCGGTGTCAGGATTTCCCCGATGCCCTGGCAGCGCGATGCCCCTCCTTCTACGCAGAAGGGAACGTCGGCGCCGATCCTGGCTGCGACTTTAAGGAGATCTTCTTTGCTGAGCGGATGCTCGTAAGCTTTGGAAAGTCCGCGCAGGACGGCGGCTGCATCGGCAGAGCCCCCTCCCATGCCGGCACCTGAAGGGATTCGTTTCTTCAGCGTCAGGAAGACGCCTCCTTCCAGTTCTGTCACGGCGAAGAATGCTTCAGCGGCGCGGACCATGAGGTTTTCCTGTCCTGCCGGCGCATCGCCTTCGAGGACTGTCAGGAGGATCTCATTCGATTTCTCCAGTGTAATTTCATCTGAGAGCGATATGCTGTGCATGACGGAATCGATCGAGTGGTAGCCGTCCGGCCTCTTCCTCCCGACCCAAAGCGTCAGATTGATTTTCGCGCGCGCTGTTTCCGTGATCATGATTACCTCTTTTCCTGCCATTTCCGGCATTTTTTTTCTTCATTTTATAGTGATCTATCTTCCGTACTCATTATACCATTCCTTTGAATTATTAATATTTAAACATTTAAATTTGTTGTTGTATTTTTCAAGAGAACTATGTATAATAGTGATTGTTAAAACTGTATGTAACTATTTTGTAAAACAGTATCATTAAAATGTCCCACTTTGAAAGGAAATGGTCGTATGCCAGGATTATTTTTTGACGACTACGAAACCCCAGTTTACCGTCCGCCGAGTGAAGCAGAAAGCTTCATCCTCCGCGTGACTCGTGGATGCGCGCACAACCACTGCACTTACTGCAACATGTACCGCGGCGTCCAGTTTGAAAAACTTACCGATGAAGAAATCATGCGCCAGATCGCCATGGCTTACTCCGTCGACCGCGATGGTGTCCGCCGCGTATTCCTCGCTGACGGCGATGCGCTTGTTCTCGAAACCGAACGTCTTCTGAAAATCCTGAATACGCTCAAGAAATATTTCCCGAACCTGGAAAGAGTCGCATCTTACGCCGCTCCTGGAGATATCCTCAGAAAGTCCGTGGAAGAACTGACCCAGCTTCGTGAAGCAGGCCTGCAGATCCTCTACTACGGCATGGAATCCGGCGATTCCCAGACCCTGCGCGATATCCGCAAAGGCGTCGACGGCCCGCAGTCCATCGAAGTCGGCAAGCGCGTACGCGCAGCCGGCATGCAGCTTTCCATCATGATCATCCTTGGCATCGCAGGCGTTCCGGGCAGTGAAAGACATGCCCTGGCCACCGCAAAAGCCATCAATGAAATCAAACCGACCCATCTTTCCGCACTCTCCCTCATGCTCTACCGCGGAAGCGAACTGAAGGACCAGTTCGAACGCGGCGAGTTCACACCGCTCACCCCGGCAGGACTCATGGAAGAGCTGAAGGTCATCATCGAGCACCTTGACCTTCCGGAAACGGAACACATGATTTTCAGAAGCAACCACGTTTCCAACTACATCCGCCTCGCAGCAACATTGCCGAGAGACAAGGACCAGCTCCTTGCGGATATCGATGAAAGCATCGCTTACCTGAAGAAACAGAAGCACTGGGATATCTACAACCACGACTGGAGCAAATTCTAAGTCCGTCGTTTGATTTTTCACCTTCAAACTCCTATAATAAAAACAATCAGAAATGATTCAGAGAGAATGAAATGCCGCGGATTGGAAGACGATCCGCGGCTCTTTTGTTAAGGAGGAATAATATGGTATCCAAGAAATGGCTCGCCCTTTCAGCCGCTGTGCTGATGGGCCTCGCTCGCGTATCCTTCGCATCTGCTGCTGATGAGACGCCTTCAGCAGCACAGGTCTTCAAGACCACAGCTGCCTTTGTACAGACGGCTTCAAAGACAGACAAGGCAGACTCCAAAGAAACGGCCAAGGCTCCGCTCACGGCTGAATCGATCAAAGTGAACCCCGCCAAGTGGAATTACGATGAGAAGAATGATATTTACTACCAGATCGGCCTCGTCTACTGCACAAAGCCGGCTGCGACGGAATATGAGCAGCTCGCTGTCTACGTCCCGGGCGCTTATATGAAGGGCACGAAAAATCAGGACGGCACGTACACGGCCGTTATCAATGACAAGGCAAAGGTAGGAAACTACACAGCTAAGACTGCACCGATCGTCATGCCGGTCAATACGGGCGGATACGCCGCGCAGAAAGCGCCGTCCGCTTACTATTCTAACGGTCTCAATACGTACCTCTCCGAAGGCTTCGTCTATGTCTTTGCAGGATGCCGCGGAAGAGAAAACGGCACGAACCCGGACGGTACGGAATTCGTCGGCGGCGCTCCCTGGGGCGTCACGGACCTGAAGGCCGCTGTCCGCTACCTCCGCTACAATGACAGTCTCATCCCGGGCAGCAAGAACCGCATCTTCACCTTCGGCCACAGCGGCGGCGGCGCGCAGAGTGCACTCATGGGCGCGACCGGCGACAGTGATTTCTTCGGACCGTACCTTTCCTCCATCGGCGCACTCATGACCGATGCAAAGGGAAAGCCTTTGAGCGATGTTATCGACGGCGCGCAGGCATGGTGCCCGATCACGAACCTTACGCAGGCCGATTTCTCCTATGAATGGATGATGGGCCAGTATGCGAACGACGGCGAGAGAGCCTACGGCACATGGACCCGCGCGATTTCTCAGGACATGGCAAGAAATTATGCCGCTTACCTGAACAACATGCAGCTCAAGGATGAAAATGGAAATCTGCTCACCCTTTCGCAGGGCTGGGACGGAAACGGCATCAATGCGAGCGGCACATACTATGACTACATGAGAGGTGTCATTGAAACATCGCTCAACCATTTCCTCTCGGACAACAAATTCCCGCTCACCTTGGGAGGCAGCGATTTCCATATGGACGGCGGCTTCCCGGGACAGGGCCCGCAGCAGCGCCCGACCTCCATGGTCCCTGGCGGCAAGCCTTTCCCGAAGGACACACCGACCGAGCCTCATACCTACCAGACCCCGCAGGACTACATCGACAGCCTGAACGGCGACGACCCGTGGATCACCTATGACGCCAAGACGAATACGGCAAAGATCACATCCATCGGCGCCTTCACGTCCCGCCTCAAGAAAGCATCCAAAGGCATCGGCGCCTTCGACAGCACCACGCTCTCCCAGGCAGAAAACCTCCTCTTCGGCAATGGCAAGGTCAGCGCCATGCACTTCGACGGCGGCATGTCCTGGCTCATGGAACACAACAAGGACCGCTACAGCGCTTACGCGGACTACAATGACAACATCAGGAAATCTTACTATGACGAAATGGACAATGTCGACAGCCTCGGCGTCCCCTCCATCATCCGCCAGATCATGTACGATCCGATGACATTTATCCTCGTTCCGAACGATGAAGAAAAGCCGTCCGTCCTTGCCAACCACTGGCGTATCAATACCGGCCTCTTCCAGGGTGACACCGCTCTCAATACCGAGCTCAACCTTTACCTCGGCCTGAAGCAGAGAAAAGACGTGAAGGACGTCCTCTTCACGACCGTCTGGAACCAGAAGCACACCATGGCAGAACTCACCGGCAATTCGACCGACAACTTCATCGCCTGGGTCAAAGAAGTCACAGCAAAAGAATAAATGCTCACGGAAAAGCCTCCATCGGGGGCTTTTTCCTATGGACCCACCAATGAGGCAACCGGAAATCCCGCACTTTTGCCTGATTTCCTTATTTCCATGCATCCTGCGCCAAATAAAATTACCATGCTTGACATCTTCTGATATAATGAGATGAATGTAATTCCGCGGGCTGCTTTGTTGACTATGGCCTGCGTTTCTTGCGCCCTGCAGAAAGGAACCAAAATGGCAGCTCTTTCGATGTCCGAATACCGCACACCGCTCTTCTGGAAACGTCTGGCTTTCATTATAGCGATTACGATCCTAGGCACTTTCATTTATTCCGTCGGCGTCAATGCCTTCTTCGTCCCGCACCAGTTCCTGGCTGGCGGGCTGACAGGTATCGCCATGATTGTATACTACCTGACCGGCATTCCGATCGGCGTCACGAACCTTGTCCTGAACCTCCCAATCCTCGGTCTTTCCCTGAAATTCATGGGGAAATTTTACACCATCATCACGATCCTCGGGACCGTTCTCCTTTCCCTTTTCATCGACCTCACGGCCTTCCTGGCTGACTACCACGTCGTCAAGGACCCGATCGTCGCTGCCATCTCCGGCGGTGTCGTCCTGGGCGTCGCCATGGGTATCCTTTACCGTTACAACAGCAACACCGGCGGCCTCGACGTCATCGGTGCCATCATCAAGAAGTACTACAACCTGGAAATCGGCTACGTCGTCTTCGCACTGAACTTCATCATCGTCATGGCCAGTGCATGGATCTTCGCTCTGGAACCAGCCATCTGCACCCTGATCGGCATGTACATCAATGCGAACCTCGCCAGCCGTCTCGTCCTTGGTTTTGCCCAGAGAAAAGCAGCCTTCATCGTCTCCGACAAGCCGCTTGAAATCTCTGATGCCATCCTGCGCACCATCCACCACGGCGCGACCCTCCTCTACGGCCAGGGCGCTTTCTCCGGCGCTGACAAGAAAATTATCTTCGCCATCGTCGACCTCACCCAGGTCACCCGCGTCCGCCACCTCGTAGAAGACATCGACCCGCACGCCTTCGTCTTCCTCATGAACACCACCGACGTCATCGGAAGAGGCTTCACCAGCCCCCTCGCCGCCGGCCGCAATATCCCCCAGTCCATCCGCTACACCTGCGACGAAAAAGGCGACGTCGTCCCCACCCGCATGTGGCAGTTCGAAATGGACGCAGAAGCCCATCCCTACAAAGGCGAACAAACACCACCCAAAGTCGACCAGAAATAAAAATGAAGGATGTACACGACAAAATGTACATCCTTTTTTGATGCAGGGAGGATGATCCTGCGAGCGAGGCGAAATACTCGCCTTCCCAGACGGGGAAGTATGCCTTTGACCTTGCTCTGGAAGAGAAGGTCAAAGGCATCCATTTTTACAGTCCCTTTTCCTCTTGACTGAAGTCTGCTTTCACTTTTTATAATAAAGGAAAAGACTACTGAAGGAGGCTCTCATGAACGAATCAAAGGTACCTTACATCACACTTTCAGACGGCGGGATGATCCCGCAGCTTGGTTTTGGCACATGGACACTCAGGGATGATGCTGAAGATGCGGTGGATACAGCCATCAAAGCAGGCTACCGTCTCATTGACACCGCATCCATGTATGGCAATGAAGAAGCCGTCGGCCGCGGCATCCGGAAGAGCGGCATCGATAGGGAATCCCTCTTCGTCACAACGAAGATCACGCCAAGTGAAATGAGCCAGCGCCCGCAGAGCCAGTGGATTGAAGAGAGCCTTGAAAGGCTCGACATCGGCTGGATCGACCTCATGCTCTTCCACTGGCCGGCAGCGAACGAAAAGTATCACAGAGAAACATGGGACGTCCTGGAAGAATACGCAGCCAAAGGCCTCATCAAGCACCTCGGCGTATCGAATTTCAACCCGCGCCAGATCGACGACCTCCTCATCCACGGCCATCTTCCGCCCGTCGTCAATCAGATCGAGCTCTATCCCTACCGCCAGCAGATCGGGAACGTCAAAGCAGACGGTGAAAGAAACATCGCCATCGAATGCTATTCCCCTTTGGCCGAAGGAAGAGCCGCCAAAGATCCCGTCCTTGAAGAAATCGCCAAAGCCCACGGAAAAACCGCCGCGCAGGTCACCCTCCGCTGGGAAATCCAGAAAGGTTTCATCACCATCCCCAAAGGCAGGAACCCCGCCCACATCCAGAGCAACATGGACATCTGGGACTTTGCGCTGACAGAAAAGGAAATGGAAACCATCGCCTCCCTCAACGAATACACCAGCACCGACCCCGAAGACTCACCGTGGTGAGACTGCCGAGGAGCATGCATTCTCGAGAGCGCCGCTAACACTTGCCTTCCCAGACGGGGAAAGGGAACCGCGTGCGGTGGATAGGGTTGATTATTGACAGCCGAAGGCTGGTTGTATGGTTTTCTGCTTTCCTATGACTCCGTACACTTGCATTAGATATTCTTTTAATCTTATCCCACCGCAAAAAGAGGCTGCAGAAATGATTGCACATTCCTGCAGCCTCTTTTTAATATTCCCTACACTTCCAAATCTTCAATTCTTTTTATGGTGTCTTCTCGAATTTCTCTGTATCCTGCGTGGCCGTCCTGACGGAAGAGGATGGCGCCCTTTCCTACTCTTTCTTCCGTGCTGACGTAAGCGCCGAAGAAGCCGGCGATGTCTTCGCCTGTCCAGAGGTAGAGGCGTACTTTATGGTTGACGTGGCTTGCCATTTCCTTTTCGGGGATGATTCTCGGCGCCTGGATTTCGCCGAGGCCGTCGTCATCGAGTTTCTTGAGACGGATGAGCCAGCGGCGGACGGAGCCGTTCCGCATGAATTCGGTGAGGCTTCCTCCGTAGGATTTCTCTGCTTCCACGGCCGCGACGAGAAGGGCCATGATGGTACGGGAGTCGAGGTTTCCGACTTCGGCTTCGCTCATGGATTTCGCGCTCCATGTAATGTGGGATTCCCAGAGGATATCGCGGAAGTCATCGAGTTTCAGTTCAGGATGAGCAGCTTTGAAATCTTCAATGGTCCTCATGAAGCTCTGGCCGGCAGCGGAGTAGGATGCTTCGATTTCCGCATCCTCGTCTTTCTTTCTGGCCGTGATAGCCCATGTGCCTACGCCCAGGCGGTCGAGGTCGTCGAGGTATCTTGTAATTTTTTGGAAAGCCCTGCCATGCCCGGCGGATTTCCTTCGTTTCTGTGCCAGCAACGTCTCGAAGCGGTCGACGACTTCGAGCATGTCTTCAGGTAGGCGGTGGCGGCATTCGGCTATGAGGTCGACGGGAATGATGTAGTAGGCCGATGCCATGGCGCCTGTCATCGCTCCGCTGGAGTCGGTATTGCCGCCTAAGAAAATGACGGTGCGGAGGGCGTCTTCAAAATTTTTGGATTCGAGGAAGGCAGTGATGGCTTGAGGAACCGTTTCCTTGCAGGATTCCTGATGTTCGTAGGTCTTGCGGATTTCTGCGCAGCTGCGGCTCAGGTCATAGCCGAAGATCCTCTGGACGTAGTCCTTGATTTCCTCTTTCGTCGAGCCTGTTCTTGCCATGTAGACGACGGAGGCGACGGCGTCGGCGCCTCGGATGCTGTCCGGATTGACGTGCGTCGTCATGGCGGAGAGGCGTGCCATTTTTCTTGTCTCGTCGATCGTGTCGTAGAGCCAGCCGATGCAGGAAATGCTCATAGCCGCATCGACAGTATCGACGTCGAGGGGCTTGTGATCCTTGAAGAGCCAGCGGAGGTACTGCGCGCTGTAGCCTGCCTTGGGGTATTTCCTGCCCCAGCGCAGCATCGTCTCGGCGATGCATTTCTGGATCTCCTTGTCGCTTTCTCCTTCTGAATCCATCAGGGCTTCCGCCACAGCGACTGTCATGACGGTATCATCGGTGTAGGTCGACTCCGCAGTAAAAAGCGGGAAATCCTTCGTCTTTTCACCCCTGTCGAACTCATAAGGCGCGCCGATCATATCGCCCAAAGCTGCTCCGTACATCGCACTGCCTCCTTCTGAAATGCGCTTGTCGCATCTCGATTGCACTCTATGTCATCTTAATCATAGCACGGAAAAGCGCCGGCTGCTCTTAGTTTATTTCTATATTTTCCCCTTATTTTTTAAGAAATTGATAACCTCCTGTTTGACTCATTCCTGCATGAAAAAAGAGCCCGAAACCAGGAAGATAGTTTCAGAGCTCTACTTGATGCCGGCAACGACGGTCGCGATGATGATGAGTGCCATGCCTGTCAGTTCGTACATGCCAAATGTCATGCTGAAGAGGAGGAAGGAAAAGATGACGGAGGAAACTGGTTCGAGCGCCGAGATGATGCTTCCTCTTGACGGAGAGACGTAGGCAACGCCGCCCAGGTAGAAGACGAAGGATAGGATGGTACCGAAAACGACGACGTAGGCAAATGCCAGAAGCGTGTTCGTATCGACGACGCCGGTGAAGGTGGTCATAAGCGTCACGGGCATGAGGACAAGGGATCCGAGGAACATGCCCCAGCCGACGACGACGGGCTCGCTGTATTTCAGGATGAGGCCGACCGGGGAAATCGTGTAAAGCGCGCAGACAAAGGCGGAAAGGAGGCCCCAGAAGAGCGCCTCGGGAGGAAGCGCCAGAGACGTCAGGTCTCCGGCTGTCGCGATGAGGACCGTACCGACGATGGCGAAAACGGCACAGAAGACTTCCTTCCCCCGCGGAAGCCGTTTTTCACGCATGCAGTACCACATGATGATGAGGACCGGCATGATGTATTCGAGAACCGTCGCGGCCGCCGCGTTGCTGACCTTGATGCAGGCGAAGTAGCAATACTGCGTCCCCAGCATGCCGAGGCATCCGAAGATGATGAGCCGCAGCCTTTCGGCTGAACTTTTCTAGACGGAAACAATGCCCTTCCCCATCAGATGGGAAATAAGAAGGAGGAGCGATCCGGCAACGAAGAGGCGGAAGAATGTCAGCCACTCCGGAGATATGCCCTGCCCCTGCAGAATGTACTGCCCTGCGATGCCGCTGGAACCCCAGAGAATGGAACCTGCGGCGACGAGCAGCACGCCGTGACTGGATAAATTTGCCATGATCTCCCTCCTTTCGTTTTGTCTTATCATTGTAGCACGGAAACAATTTTTGAAAAACCCGCAAAGGGATGAAAAATTTCCTTTCCAAAAAAGTGTCACGAAATACGGCCCCCGCGCATTTGCGGAATCGTCAAATTCGATGCCCCTTCCCATTTATTTAGGGACTGCCGCGCTCCTGTGGAGCAGGGTATTTTCGCCGCTTTCCCCTGTTTTCTCTTCCGCAGTCTCTCCTGCACCTATGATTAAATGTTCTCAATATGTAGAACATTATTTCTTTTTTGCATTTGACTCAGTTTTTGATTCTGCCTATACTGTGGATAGAGGCAAAGGCAGAGCCCTCTGTCTCCTGCACTTAGCCGGCGGACCCTTACTAATGTCTGCACATATACCCCAATATTTGCGGTACTTCTAATTGTTTTCACTGCTTTCGTTCTTCTCAAGATTTTTTTCATTTGATCGTAGTATGAAAATATGCCTCTTGAATGAATCATAGTGACACAGTAAGGAAAAATCCCCTCCATCCGCCGGCAATTCAAAATAGGACTCTTACCCAAGGAGAGTCCGGAAAATCCCCGTCGCCCGCACGACGGGGATTTTTCCTGCCCGTTTATCATACCTTGTAGCAGGGTATTGTATGAGCGTAGTATAATGAGGAGTAATGTCCGAGGGGAATTTCTCCTCCATATTCCCATAAGAAAGCAAGCCAAATGGCTGCCATAAGGAGTCAAATTATATGCGTATCGCTATTATCGGAGCGGGGCATCTGGGCTATATTATCGCGGAATTTCTTTCCAACGAGCAGTATGACGTCGTCGTCGTCGATTCGGGTGAATCGAAGCTGGATGCGATCCGCGACGCGCTGGACGTACTGACGATCCATGCCGACGGCACGAGCCCGTCTTTTATGCGTGACGAAGATATGAAAGGCACGGATATCGTCGTCGCCGTCACCGCCATCGATGAAGTGAACATCATCGCCTGCATCCTCGCCAAGAAGAACGGCATCCCCCATACCATCGCGCGTATCAGGGACCCGAAGTTCCTTGCCGAACCGCCGTCCTACATCAGAGAAAATTTCGACATCGACCTTCTCTTAAGTCCTGAGCTCATCACCGCGCGTGAAATCAACCGCATCCTGATGACGCCTTCGGCACTGAATGTCGAAGACTTCGCAGAAGGCAAGGTACGCCTCATGGAAACGAAACTGGGACCGCGTTCCCCGCTTCTCCATATCCCGCTGAAGGATCTGCGCCTGCCGCAGTCTGTCCTGATCGCTATGATTTTCCGCGATCACAGGATGATCATCCCTCACGGCAATGACGTGCTGCTGCCGCTCGATAACGTCTATTTCCTGGGAAATCCGGAAACTGTCGCCGAGCTTCCGCAGAATGTCGGGGCCGCCAATTACCAGCACCGCATCCGCCGCGCTCTCATCATCGGGGCCGGCCGCACGGGGCAGATTCTCGCCCCCATGCTGGAAGAACAGGGCATTTCCGTCAAAGTCATCGATAACGACAGGGACCACTGCCGCCTCGTCGCTTCCCGCCTGAAGAAGGGCATCGTCCTTTACGGCGACGGGACCGACATCGATCTTCTGAAGCAGGAAGGCGTTGAGGATGCGGATATCGTCATCTGTATCACAAGCGACGAACGCCTGAATATGATGATGGCGCTCCTGGCCAAGCACCTCGGCGCCCGCCAGACCATCGTCCGCGTCGTCCGCACCGAGTACGTCGCCCTCATGCAGCAGGTCGGCGTCGACATCGTCCTTGCGACCAGGCTTCTGGCTGCCGGCGAAGTCCTCTCCTTCGTACGAAGCGGTTCCATCGAACGCGTCAGCCTCCTCGAAGGTGCGTGCGTCCAGGCTGCCGAAATCATCGCATCGTGCAGGAAGGCTCTCCGCTCGACGGACGCCGCCTGATGGACGTCGATCTTCCGAAGGGCTGCCTCATCGGCACGTACGTCCGTGACGGCAAAGCCTTCATCCCTGACGGCCGCTCTGCCCTCCATGCCGGAGACAGGGCCATCGTCATCGTCGAAGCCGACCAGGCCTCCGACGTCCTTTCCTTCTTCAAAGGCGGGGATTAAGCAATGAATCTTAAAGTCATTTACACCATGCTTTCCCGCATCATGCTCGTCAGCGGGGCTATGGTGGCGCTGCCTCTGGCCATTTCCCTCATCATGGGAGGCCCGATCCTCGCCTTCATCTTCTCCATGGCCGTCGCGGGTCTTGCAAGCGTGGTTCTCAAAAAAAGAGGCGTCGCGCAGGAAAACAGCCTGACGCCCAGAGAAGGCACGGCCATCACCGCGCTCTCCTGGCTCTTCGTCTCGCTCCTCTTCGCGCTGCCTTATATATTCAGCGGAACACTGGGGCCCCTGGACAGCCTCGTCGAAAGCATCTCCGGCCTCACCGGCACCGGCGCGACCGTCATCGACGACCTTGGCGCTGTCCCGCAGAGCATCCTCTTCTTCCGCGCCATGACGCACTGGCTGGGAGGCCTCGGCATCATCGTCATCTTCGTCGCCATCTTCCCGCAGATCGGGCGCGGCAGTGCGAAGATGGTCAATGCGGAAAGCACCGGCCCCACCTCCTCGAAAGCCCTTCCAAGGATCAAGGAGACAGCCTCTGCCCTCTTCACCGTCTACCTCATTTTCACGATTGCTGCCGCCGCGGCCTACATGCTCTGCGGCCTCACCTTCCTTGATGCGATAGACACGTCGTTCTCGACGATTGCGACCGGCGGCTTCTCCACGAAGGACGCCAGCATCGCCTACTATAACAACCCCGTCCTTGAGCTCGTCATCGCTTTCTTCATGATCATCTCGAGCGCCAACTTCGGGATTTACGTCGAAGCAAGGAAACGCGGCCTTTCCGCCATTACCGGCGATATGGAATTCCGCACCTACATCGGCATCGTCCTGGCAGCGACGGTCCTTATGACGATTTCCTTAGTCCTTCAGGGAAATTACGGATTCGTGGAAGCACTCCGTGAGACCTTCTTCCAGTCCGCCTCCCTCTCCTCGACGACAGGTTTCGTCTCTGCGGACTTCGACCAGTGGCCGTCCTTTGCGAAATTCATCATCCTGCTCATTATCATCGTGGGCGGTTGCGGAGGTTCTACCGCAGGCGGCCTGAAAGTCATCCGCCTCATCCTCCTCGTGAAGAGCTTCACCTCGATTCTGAAGCTCCACATCCACCCGAGAGCCGTCCTCCACGTCACCGTATCCCACGAAAGATACTCCCAGGACACCATATTCCGCGTCCTCTGCTTCTTCTTCATCTACATGGCCCTCTCCACACTCTGGGCCGCATGCATGATGATGGACGGAGTCGCCTTCATGGACGCCATCGGAGTCTCCTTCTCCACCATGTCCAACGCAGGCCCGGCCTTCGGCCAGTTCGGAGCCACCTGTACCTACTCGGCACTCCCCGATTTCAGCAAATTCGTCGTCTGCCTCTCCATGCTCTTCGGCAGACTCGAATCCGTCACACTCCTTGCCATCTTCATCCCTTCCTTCTGGAAAAAGAGCGGATGGTAAGAAAAATGAAAAGGGCTGTGGTAAATGGATAATCATTTATCACAGTCCTTTTTGATGAAAGAAATTATCAGATTTCTTTACATTTCCTTTTGACAAAGTCTATTATTGTCACACTAAAAGTTATAATTAGGATAAGAAGGAAAAATGCATGACACAGATGAATCCTTCTTAAAGATAATCATACGTTGATGAAGAAGGGATGAAGGAAATGAAGTACGGAGTATCGGGGACAGGCGATGTGGGACATGTCATCGCAAGCAAATTAATCGACCTCGGCCATGAAGTCATGATGGGTGCCAGAAGTGCATCGAGCGAAAAAGCGCAGAAATGGGCTGAAGAACATGGCAGCCATGCCTATTACGGAACATTTGAAGATGCTGCCAAATTCGGGGAACGCGTCTTCAACTGCACGCAGGGAATTCATGCTATCGAAGCACTGGAACTGGCAGGAAAAGATCACCTCAATGGAAAAATTCTGATTGACACTTCGAATCCATTCCACTATGAAGACGGCCATATTTCCCTTGATCCTAAGTACAGCGGAAACACAAGCCTTGGCGAAGAAATCCAGAAATTTCTCCCAGAGACCAGAGTGGTAAAAACCCTGAACTACATCGGCAGCTCCATGATGGATTTCAATTATGATGATAATGACTCTGACTATGCTCCCTTTACTGCTTTCTACTGCGGCAACGACTCTGATGCCAAGAGGGAGACAGCCATACTCCTCTATGACTTCGGCTGGCGAGACCTCCTGGATATCGGAGACATTTCCATGTCCCGCTATACGGAGATGCTGGGCGCTTTTTGGGTACCGCTCTATAAGAAATTTAATTCCATGAAATGGGGCTTCGCATTATCCAGAAACTTTGAAAAAACGCCGGAAAAAATTGCCTTATCAAGAGGATACCTGGGAGCAAAGCCTACGGGGAAAAAATGGCATGGTCACGAGATCTATATACCGATTCCCAATCCCGCACATAAACAGCCGGAGGGCATCGATATGAAACAATATATCCTTGATGGTGATGGCACAAATAATATTTGTACAGATCTGCAAGGTGATATGACTAAAGCTCTTAATGATGAAAATTAAGTGAACGAAACAAAATAGGGTAAAAGAACACCGCTGCATGACTTGGAATGAGCCATACAGCGGTGCTTTTTTAGTATCCTTCGCCTTACCGGATATTCAATTCTTTAATCAGTGCCTGCTGGAGGACATTTGAGAAATTGACGCCTTTTTCCTGCGCCATCGTATCAAGCCACTGCGGGATGCTCAGCGTCTTCTTGATGGCTTTTGTATCGTACTTTCTCCGATACGCCAGTGTATCCGCTTTGACCAAAGTGACGATATCATCTTTGTTTTCTTTATGCACCTCATTGATTGGCGTCGGAGACGGTGCTGAAATGTGATTTTCTTCCATATCCCAGAGCATCAATGTCAGTGCATCTTCTGCCATCTCGCAGCATTCCTGAATCGTTTCTCCCTGAGAAAGACAGCCCTCTATATCCGGAAAGGAAATCGTATACCCGCCCTCCGGTTCAGCATGAAAAACAGCTGGATAAACATATTTCATGAGAATCCCTCCATCGCACCATTTTCTTTATTATATACGTAATCATACGTATCGAAAACAGGACGAATCCTCTCAGGATATCATCATCCGCCCCGCTTAAACATTTCTTTGCCTGAATTAAAGAAAATTTTAGGAATTGTTTGCATTGAGTCAATCACCTCATGGTATCTTTATTTCATCGAGGTGATTACCATATTTGCACTGAACAATTTTGATATAGGAGTCCTGTACCTGATCCAGGACTCCCTCCGCTCGCCGATTCTGACGAGCTTTCTGGAATTCATGACTGACCTGGGGAATAACGGCTATGTCTGGATCGCCCTTGCCGTCCTTCTGATGACCATCAGGAAATGCAGAAAAGCAGGACTTACGACGATGCTCGCGCTTGTCATCAATGTCATTCTTGCCAACGGCATCCTGAAGCACCTGGTCCAGCGTCCCCGCCCCTTTGACACCTACGGCGGCCTTCAGGTCCTGATCCACCGCCCGGCCGACTGGTCCTTCCCGTCCGGCCATGCATCAGCGTCCTTCGCTGCTGCTTTCGTCCTCTACCATTACCTGCCGAAGAAATTCAGCATTGTTATGTTCGTTCTCGCCGCGCTCATCTCCTTCTCGAGACTTTACCTCGGCGTCCACTATCCCACCGACGTCTTCGCCGGCGTATTCGTCGGATACTTCTCCGCATGGCTCTCTGAAAAGATCACCGGCTTCTTCGGCAAAGACACAGGAACCAAAGTCACCGCCATCATGGCCAAACGCCCCGGCAGGAAATCTGCCGAGAATGCGTGACCATTTTATCGCATAGATGATTAATTCCAACCCCTCCGAAAAAAGGAACCGTGAAAGAAAGCGATACCTTCACAGCTCCTTTTTTCAATGCAGGAAACCCCTCCCATATTTAAACAAAATTTTATCGTTTATTAGATTTTCAGAAAGCACCTCATGATATACTTAAAATGACGAAACGAGGTGATGGCAGATGTTCGCTTTTGATAACTTTGAAATAGGCGCGCTTTACCTGATTCAGGACTTCATGCGCACTCCGAAGCTGACGGATTTCCTGGAATCCATGACGGATCTGGGAAATGCGGGCTTCATCTGGCTGGCTCTCGCCATCGTCCTCATCTGCACGAAGAAATACAGGAAGGTCGGGTATGCCACTTTTCTATCCCTGGCAATGAACCTCATCCTGACGAACGGCATCCTGAAGCATATTTTCAAAAGGGCCCGCCCCTTTGACACGTATCCGGATCTGCAGCCGCTCATCCATGAGCCGACGGACTGGTCGTTCCCATCCGGCCATTCCTCTGCTTCCTTTGCCGCTGCTTTCGTCCTCTACCATTACATGCCGAAGAAATTCAGCATTCCTGCGCTCATCCTCGCCACGCTCATCGCCTTCTCGAGGCTTTACCTTGGCGTCCACTACCCCAGCGACGTCATCGGAGGCGCCGCAATCGGCTACCTCACCGCCTGGGCGTCTGAAAAATTCATGACCTACACGGAGAAAAAAACGGGCGCGAAATCGCAAAATCTGGCTCATAAGAAAAGGGCAGAAAGCGCATGAATTTCCACTACCATCCAATTCATAAAAAGAAGCCGTAAAGAGACAAAAAATCCCGTCTTTTACGGCTTTTTTCATGTCTATTCTTCCTGCGTCTGACACCCATTTCAAACTTCATAAAAACTTTAAAATCTATTATATTTCATGAAAAAAATTCCATGTATATTATAGTCAGGCGAAAGCAAAGGAGCCTAAAAGGAAATAAGGCATCATCCGGAATACCCCGGAGCACCTCCCTGGAACCTGCCTGCGGCGCCATATCGCAGGTCGCTTCTCTTTCGCTGATACATTCCACAGCCAAATGTTTTGAAGGCCGTTAACTTCTGCCAGCACCACCTTCCGCAGGCAGGAGCCTTCCCAATTGTCCGGCGCGCCCACGCCCAGGACACGGCCGAAAGAATCAACTGGCTGGATCCATCCTATGGTCCGGACTCCCGAACGCCGGACCTGGAGAGACAGGTGCTCCCACATTTCCTGTCTCTCCGTATCACTCTTTTTCCAAACTACCTTTCAAAAACGAAAACGGACCCTGTTTCTGGAGTTTCCACCAGAGCAGGGTCCGTTTTCAATTGTTTATTCTTCAATATAAGCACCGAGAAGGTTGTCTATATCCGTCTTCGCATAGACATCGGCATCAGCCACGATGTCCCATTCGCCATTCATCATGCACCAGATCGTGAGGACGCCGAAGAAATGGCTCATCAGCAGTTTGGAGAGCATATCGAGCGGGGCATCTGCACGGAGCTCGCCTTTTCCCTTGCCAAGGCCGGTCACGAAGATATCCATGACCGTATTGCGGATGCCGTCGAGGCATTCCCTCGTCCGGGAATCCGGCGTTTCCGCCTCCATCGTTTCCTTCATCCACTGGCGCACCAGGCGCACGCCCGACCAGGAAGCATCCTTGTAAAGCTCGATGAAGTAGTAAAGGCAGCGTTCCCTGACGTCTCCGTCATAATCGATCGCCTTCTTGATGATGGTCTGGATCGACTGGAAGGAAAGCTCCGCCACGACCTCTTCCTTGCATTCGAAATAGTGGTAGAATGTACCCTTCGCCACGCCGCTGTCTTTTGTGATATCCTCTACAGACACGTGGTCAAATCCTCTCTCACTAATCAGCCGTCTTGCGGATTCCAAGAGCCTTGAACGCGTCTTTTCCGCCTTCTTCGTTAAAGCCATGATGCCTCCTCACTGTCACTAAGCATACTATTTCTTACAGTATACTAAAAAAGCATTTGTCTTGCAATGACTTATGGTCAATTTCTATAGCCGGTCACTTCCCTGTCAGGAAAACGCATCGTTTCTATTTCGATAAAAATCATAATAGATTGCGAAAATGCCAACCTTGAATACCCCCTATTTCCTTGAGAGCCATCCTCATTCAATGCTATACTTGAATTACCCGGCAGCGGGAAATCCCGCGATCTGCCGTTTTTCGAATCAATAGATTCCGAGTACTGAGAGGATGTGTCCATATGGGAACAAGAAACGTACCGCCGTTCCGCAATGACGTCGTAGGAAGCTTCCTGCGTCCACAAGTCATTCATGAAGCGCGCCGCAATCTGGAAGCAGGCAAAATCACAGCTTCCGAACTTCGCCAAATCGAAGACGAAGAAATCAAGAAACTTGTCGCCAAGGAAATCGAAAATGGTCTCCATGCCGTGACCGACGGAGAATTCCGCCGCACTTACTGGCATCTGGACTTCCTTGAAAACCTTGAAGGAGTAGAAAAGGTCAAGGCCGAAGAATGGTCCGTCCATTTCAAAGGCCACCAGCCCAAAGCCGCTACCGTGAAGATCACCGGCAAAATCGGCTTCGGCGATCACCCCTTCGTCAAAGACTTCGAATACCTGAAGAGCGTCGCAGGAGACACCATGGCCAAGATGACCATCCCGTCCCCGAGCATGCTCCACCTCATCTGCTGCGTCCGCGAAGAAAACTACCAGCCGATCGACCTTTACAAGAACGAAGATGACCTCTACAGAGACATTGCCCTCGCTTATCAGGAAGCCATCCGCACCTTCTACAAAGCAGGCTGCCGCTACCTCCAGTTCGACGATACCTCCTGGGGCGAATTCTGCGATCCTGACAAGAGAAAAGCCTACGAAGCAAGAGGCCTTGATCTCGACAAGATCGAAAAGAACTACGTGAAAATGATCAACCTCGCCCTCGAAGCCAAACCAGCTGACATGAAAATCACCATGCACATCTGCCGCGGCAACTTCAGATCCACCTGGTTCTCCTCCGGCGGATAC
Source organism: Dialister hominis (assembly GCF_007164725.1). Taxonomy (NCBI): domain Bacteria; kingdom Bacillati; phylum Bacillota; class Negativicutes; order Veillonellales; family Veillonellaceae; genus Dialister; species Dialister hominis. Next base: position 1,926,042 of record NZ_AP019697.1, read on the forward strand.
GACCCGGTCGCTGAAATCCTCTTCGGCCACTGCAACATCGACGGATTCTTCCTCGAATACGACTCCGACCGCGCAGGCGGCTTCGAACCGCTGAAGTACATCCAGAAACAGCAGGTCGTCCTCGGCCTCATCACCTCCAAATTCCCGCAGCTCGAGAAATTTGAAGACGTCAAGGCACGCGTAGAAGAAGCCTCCCAGTACGTCCCCAAAGACCAGCTCTGCCTGAGCCCCCAGTGCGGCTTCGCCTCCACCGAAGAAGGCAACGCCCTCACCGAAGAAGAACAATGGGCCAAAGTCAGACTCATCCGCGACTACGCAGATAAAATCTGGGGAGAATAAAAGAATCAACCTGGAACAAAAAAGGGACTCGAAAGAGTCCTTTTTTTGATGCGGGAAATCGAAAATAGCGGTGAACGCCAAAGTGGAAGACCTTTCACCTTGCCCTGGAAGGGAAGGTGCCCGGCCATAAATTCTGATGCCGGGCGGATGAGTTGCATTTCCTCAAGGCGCTCGCCTTGGTTTTATGGTTTTCAAAGAGGGTTGATTTCCTCGGACAAAGTCCGGTTGTATGATTTTCTCCTTCTCTCCTTAAAGAAAATTTTTCCCTCTCTCTCCTCTCGACAGTTCCTGTCATCCTTTTCCTTATAATGAAGATAGCAAACCAGACCGATGAACCACTGTCAAACGAAAGGAGAACCCATCATGAAAACCGTACAAAAAGAACTTATCGCCAAACGCCAGGAAATCGAAGAAAAATTACAAACCATCCTATACGAAGACGAAAAACTCGAACTCCTCTATTGCGGCCGCCAATACGCCTCCGCCTATGCCCTCATACGAAGAAAAGACGGCATGTACTACAGCTTCCGCTTCAGCGACCACAAAACCACGCCCTATTACTCAAGCAAAACCTTCGACATATACGCGCCGATCACGGGCGAAGTCCTAAGAAATATACGAGAAACCCTGGACAAAGTCTCATGGTGTCCCTTCACCCTATACGACTACCTCACCCTCCGCACCATCTACTATTTCAATAACCTGAGACAGCCCTTCTGTATCGACAACACCATGAACATCTTCGTAGGCAACAAAATGGGCCTCCTCTTCTACCGCAGAAAACGCATCGGAAAAGACAACTGGGAATTCGAAACCGTCTCCGAATCCTTCCAAAAAGAACTAAGAAAACTCTTCGCCACAGGCCTCCTGCACGCCTATACCTGCAAGAAAACCAGAAGCATCCAGGTCTACATCACCGAAGCCGGCCTATCCATGATCAAAGACACCGACCTCGAAAACAACAACTTCGTCAAACACTACCTCCAATTCAAAACCGACCCCACATTCTCCAGCTGCCTCCAGCTCCCGACACAAAACAAAAAATACAAACCCTTCCGCTCCCCCATGGACAATCCGCCAGAACAAATGGTGGAATGAAAGGAAGCGTAAGGATCCAACCACAGAAAAAGACCCGCGAGGGTCTTTTTTCTTGGAAGATATGAGAAGATTGCTTTTCAGGGCCGAAGGCCGGTTTGCCTATTTTCCCTTTGCGAAGCAAATAAGTGGTGTTAACCTTCCCAGACGGGGAAGGAGGGCCACGAAGTGGCGGTTAGGGTTGATTTCCGCGAGCGCAGCGAGTACCCGCCTTCCCAGACGGGGAAGGCGCCCGAAGGGCGGATAGGGTTGATTTTCCTGGACAAAGTTCGATCCCATGGTTTTCTCTTTTCTCCCCTCAAAAATTTTTCGCCTTTTCCCCCCCAATCTTCCCGAACACTATAGTCATTTATATTAGATATATATATAAATTATTTATATATTCTGGTAATTAGTCTTGGCGCTAGAATAAGTTTAGATAATTACTAAAAGGAGATGCTCTCGATGAAAAAGATTCTACTGCTCTTACCTGGACTTATCCTGATTCTTTTCTCTGCCTTTGCCATTTCACTTTCCGAAATCCAAAGTGATCCCGGACGCTATGTAAAAGTAGCTGAAGGGCAAACTACCACTATGTATGTAGATTCTTACTCCATTCAATCACTCCGCTATGCTCCTCCCTACTATACAATTCAAGGAAAGATATACTATGTCTCATATACAGGTAATTGTATTGAGAAATCTACAGTTATATTTAATTATGACTATGATAGAAGCTCAGTAAATTTAAGAAAAGATCTTATGCCCAATAATCCATATATCACAGATGCCGATCGTGGGAATGCCTTATGGAATGAAATCAAAGCTAATACTGGAATAAAATTTACCGAAACGGATGTATATACCTATTCTCTTTCCGGTGACTACATAGAAACTGAAAAGAATTTTTTTGATCAATCTGTTGGTGGTAATTCTCCGGCTTATCACGCTGCTAACTATATGTTCTACAAATGCTATAATATTTACTTCGATCCTAAATATGACTCAAAAAACCTGTATTAAGACATATTTTCAATTTTTTGATAAGGATGGTATTTATGAAAAAGATCTTTTTACTCTTACTCACTTTTTTCTTTATTCCATTCTCTGCCTTTGCGATTTCTCTATCTGAGTTGCAAAGCAATCCGGATAAATATTTCCTGATTGATAAAGACCTACATACAACAAGCTATATTGAGCCCAAAACAATTTATATTAAAAACTTCCATAATCTCACTATTGATGATCAACCTATTTTCTTTATGATTCGAATCCAAGGTACTGCTTATCTAGTAAACCATGAAACTAATATGATAGTCCAATATAATCAAATATTCACCTATAACTGCGATAAAAATGTGATTCCTATTATTGAAAAATTACATCGACACCATAGCCAACAGTCTGACTCTGATTCAAGAAACTTAGCCTACTATGACTTAGAAAAAAGCGGCGGTATAAAGGTAAATAACTCCGCGGGATGTTATTATCACTATGATGGATCCCTTATTCCTTCAAGTTCCATACATTATCCATTCCCGCTGCCAAGCTCGCCAAATTATAAAATGGCTGATTACTACTTTTACCATGCTTTTATTCCCCTTTTTCAATTAACTCTTCCTGGGGAACCTTAACATATTGAATAATTTTTCAAAGAATCCCCCCCAAAATAATCAAATAAATCATTTACCCTGCATAATTTACAAATCAAATACATTTATATCCTGTTTATCAATCTCCCAGTAAGAAACTGATTGTTCTAATTCCGTGCAAAGTCGATTTTCAATTGCCTATTGTACTCTAATGGGGTGTTTTTATGCGAAAGAGCTTCTTTTCAATCTTACTTTGTTTTATATTGATTCCTTTTACTATATCTGCCATTTCCTTATCAGAGATAGAGAATGATCCAATTCGTTATGTAAAAGTTTATGAAGTAATGGATGAAACTGGATGTTATTATACGGGAAGTATGTATGTAGATAAAGATTCTGTAGAAGTCTTACTTTGCGCTCCACCTCTTTACACAATCCGCGGGAAAACATATTTTATTGACCACGGCGCAATTATTCAAGATACAAGAATTATTAATTACGACTATAATCAGTCTATGGAGACAATAACAAAACGTTTGATCTTAGATAACCCTAAAATATCTAGAGATGAGTTCATAAAGAAATACCTAGATATAATACATATTAATTCCGGGATTACATATTCAGAAACTTACTCTAAAATGTATAATAGTGATGGCACTATAGCCCTAGATAACCTGCCGGATATTCCCTTACAAAAGTGTGGGTCCTTCTCAGGGATTGGAAGAGCTGCTAATTATATGTTCTATAAATGCTATAACCACTACTTTCAATTATAGTGTTAATTTCCGAAATGGAAGTACCTCCCTTTATCTCTCTATTCCGCAGAAAGGTTTCTATAAAAATAATCTATAGAATTTTCATCTCTGATTTATAGATTCCTCATTTACAACAAAGCGAGGTCCTCACTATGTCTCTCAAGAAGATTATATCCGCCCTCTTATTTGCTATTCTTGTTGTTTTTGCAGGCATGACGTGCCGTGCTGCGGAAGTTAATAGTAATTATTTAAACGGAAATAAGAATTTCCCTATGATTGATTGGAAACAGGGAGTAAGTTCCTTCTTAGATAAAAGCTCTCTTGTTTGTGAAAGATACGATCCTCCCTACTATATACTTGCAGTTAATGTACTTTATGTAGATCACGCTGACAAAGGTAATACAACTCCTAATGTTATTAGAACTTTCCGCATTTTTTATGACTATAATAAAACAGAAATGTATAACATAACTAAAGACAAGAGAGGTTTAACCACTTCTTACTATATCGATCCCAATGGCTGCGAAGCTCAAAAGAGTGTTGTTATGCCGGCTGGTGAAGCCGCATTTTATTTATGCTATAATCTTAAATTTTATGGAACTCTATATCAGAAATTTGGAAATGAATATTATCCAGTATTTTCTGATGAATTCTACGATCATCTGAAATAACCCATCAAAACTCCCCACGCAGCTTTTGCTCATGGGGATTTTTCTTTACGCCGTTATCGTAGGCTCTCCTTATTCTATATTCAACTCACTTTAACTCCTGCTAACATCTTTCATTTTTCACCTGTTTCATGCTATACTATTAACAGATTCTAAAAAACGTACAGTAATCGTACAGCATAGTAACCTGCAGTCCCGTGATTTTATATCTAGGAAGTATTTGGGTTGCCGGCTAAGAATCCGATAAATACTGGTATTTTTATTATATTTTCACCAACAAACGGCTTGAAAATTCCTTCTGATAGGTACATAATTATATCTAGCGAGGAGGAGATTCTATGAATATACCAGCTAACGCCAAGACGCAGACTATCTCGGGGGAAAAGTATGTTTTTATAGATACCCCATATTGGAACGCAGAGAAGCATCGCGGAGAGCATAAACGCCGCTATATTGGGAAAATAGTAGAGGGGCAGTTCGTCCCGAACGGAAGGTATCTGCTGTCACTGGAGAAGTCCGGGACAATAAAGCCTGGACCGGTTCCTGTCACAGAATGCAAGCGGCAGTTTTATGGGGCCACTTATCTTCTTGACCAAATCGGTGACAAACTGGGAATTGTGGATGATTTGAAGGCTTCCTTCCCCGATAGGTATAAGCAGCTCTTGTCTCTTGCCTATTTCTTTGTCCTGGAGGAAGGCATGTCTGCTTACCGTCTCCGTAAGTGGGCGTTGACTCATAAGCATCCCTATGGCCGGGATATCCCCTCCCAGCGTATCAGTGATCTGATGGGCTCTATTGATGAGGCTTCAAAGATGAATTTCTTCCGCAGGCAGGCCAAGCGCAGGGCGGAGAAGGAGTACCTTGCTTTTGACACCACATCAATTTCCTCCTATTCTGAGCTGATTAAATTAGCCAAGTATGGAAAGAACAAGGAAGGAGACCACCTTCCGCAGGTTAATCTTGCTTTGTTGTATGGGGAAGTTTCACGGCTTCCGGTTTATTTCCGCAAGCTTACAGGAAATACGGCAGACGTCAGTTTGATACGGAATCTAATGCTGGACATCGATTTCCTGGATATGAAGAAGCTGAGCTTCGTTATGGGCAGAGGCTTCTACAGTGAGAAGAACATTAATGACCTGATGAAGCGCCATTATAAGTTTCTCATAGGCATCCGCTGCGGGTTAAAAATTGCAAGAAAGCATCTGGACGAGATTCGTGGAGAGAAGATGATCAGCTGGGAAAATTACCACGATGATGTGGGGCTGTATGCCATGAGCTTCACTGATGAATGGGACTATAGGGAAGAGCAGCCAAGGACGGGGAAATGTATATGTGACAAGCGGAGAGTCTATGTCCATATATACTTCAACGACCAGCGCTGTACCGATGAGCGGCTGAGCTTTGCCAGGTATCTGACCTGTCTGCAGGATGAACTTAAAAGCGGCAGGAAGACAGACGGGCACATGAAGGACTATGACAAATACTTCATAGTGACCGAAACGCCTAAGAGGGGACTGCACATTGTCCCCAAAGGTGATGCAATTCGTGAGCGCCAGCGCGATTTCGGCTATTTCGTCCTGCTGACCAATGGGATAAAGAATCCGGTGGAAGCCATAAGGCTCTACCGTGTGAGAGACCTGATTGAAGAAGCTTTTGCAAACCTGAAGGAACGGCTGGATATGAGGCGCATGTCCGTCTCCTCCTCCGAGAATTTCGAAGGAAAACTCTTTGTCCAGTTTCTGGCCCTAATCTGCCTTTCCTACATCAAAAAGCAGATGGATGAGAAGGGCCTGTACAAGAAGTACACGATGCAGACACTGCTGGATGACTTGGATATAATTGAGCTTTACCAGCAGCCGGGGAGGGCCCATCACCTTTCAGAGATAACGAAGAAGCAGATAGCTCTATATGACGCAATGAGAGTCCCATTTCCGAAATAGATATAATTTCACGGGACTTCAGGTTTGTAATCAATGACAAGTCGTACGTGATCGAGTGGTTTCATAGGGAGCTCCTTTGTGGAAATGGGGCTTTGCCTCCAAGGGATGATGGGTTCGCGGTGAAAAGGGAAAAAGGTGCCTTGGGCAGTTAGTGCCTTCGCTGGATGAGGCAGCGTCCTGTCGATCGGATTTCCCGGTATTTCATCTTCATAGCGCGCCTTCCCTTTATGAACAAACTGCGATACGAATGTGATTCTCCCGCCATTATATCCTATCCGATTTTATCGAGAAATACGGGCAGGCGTAAGATGCGGTCTTCCTTGATTCACATGCAAAAAGCTCTGGCGGTTCCGTTCCGCCAGAGCTTTATTTATTAGTATTCACCGTTATCGCAGATGAGGCCTCTGCGCTTGAGTTCGCGGCCGTATCCCCAGATGCACCACTTATCTCTTTCCTTGCAGGTATTGTTGTACCTCCGGATGGCTGCCTGATAGACGACGAAAAGTTCTTCATTGCCATACCATTTCGCTTCTGCCTGACAGTCTTTGATGATATCTGCCTTTTCAGAGAAACCTTCTTCTACGCTTTTTACACAAAATCTTGCGATGCTGCCCACTGCATCCAAAACGCTCATCCTGCTCTACCCTCCCATCCTTTTCCGCTCTGGCAGCCCTGCCTCCCATGCAAAACTCCCAACATACGGTTTTAACGATTCGTTTATATATTCTCTATCATTGTAGCACAGTGGATTTTTATGTCAAATCGCGAAAAGTAATGCGAAATCTCTCGAAATAGTGCGGCAAAAGCGAAGATTTTCCATTTCCAGAGACATACGAATGTCCGAAGAGGTATCGCTAAACATGAAAATGTCATTGATTTAGGAACCTTTTGCATATGTAATAAACGAAATAAAATTTTAATAGTTCGATACTGTATTTTTTATAAGGCATGCAAAAAGGACAGTAGAAATGTATAGTCATTTCGTTACTGTCCTTTTTCGGTCTATTTCTTTTCAAGTTCTTTTATCTTCTCGTCGATGGCGTGTTTCATGTCTCTTTCATAGGTATCGAAGACTTTCTTGAACATGTCGTCGAACTTGATGTCTTTGGAAATCCCTTCATTGATTCCCTGAATGAGGTCTTTGCCGTATTCATCGACGAGGGCTTTGTACTGGTCGATGACGTAGGCGCCGTTGGAGCGGAAGAATCCTGTATCCTCTTTCAGTTCCTTGATTTCATAGGCATGGGAGTACGGCTCATCGCTGCTGCTTCTTACACTGTCCTCAACGGTTTCTTCTAAATCATCCATGCCCCATGCGGAGGTCTCGAAATCGCTGAAGCAGGTCTCGTCCGCCGAGGGAGATACGAGGATTTCCTTCCATGATTCGGGCGGGTCGCTTTCATCGGGTGAGACGGCATCCCATCTGGCATAGACGGCGCCGAGGAGGTCCTGCGCTTCTTTGTTGTACTCGTAGAAATAGCTCCACGGGTTGTCTGCCGGAAGGTAGTAGGCGCTGAGGCGCTCTGCCTTGTAGCGGGCCAGGATCTGCCTGGTCATCATGCTGCGGATGTCTTCATCATAGACATGGTTCTTGAAGCATTTCCTGAGAGCCTCGTCTGCGTCGTCCCAGGAGGAAAATGTTTCTTCCGGATAGTCATAATCAAGCGGAAGGTCGGTGATGTCATACCCGGGATCGGGATGGAATTCCGGTCTTTTCAGCTTGAAATGATCTCTGAAATCTCTCATTTCTTCCAGAAGGCGTTCCTTTGATTCGGAAAGGACGCGCGAATCGGCGGTTTCCTTTTTGAGTGGCGAGAGGTGCAGTTCATGGATCGGACAGATTCTCTCTATTTCTTCCAGGTCGGGAAGGTCTTTATCCGTGACCATCATTCCCGGGATGGCCCGGGCGATGCCGTCTGTCGTTTCTTCTATGTATTTCTTATTGTGCAGGCAGATGCCGCAGCCGATGCACTTTTCTCCAATGATGACTCGTTTCATGATTCCCTCCCGTTAAATGCCCGCTTCGAGGCACATGGATTGGGCTTCGGTGAGGAGTTCCACCCCGCTGGCTATAAGTTCCTGTCCGTTTTCTGCAATCTTGCCCTGGCTGTCCATGATGGGAACGGTCAAAATGGTGCAGACGGCGCCGGCGAGATTGGCGCAGGTCATGAGGATATTGACGTCTTCGTCGGTGTAAGCGTATTTCTCCGTGCCTTTTTCCTGAATCAGCTGGTCGCAGGCAGCAATGGCTCTTGTGAAGAGAAGGTTCATGGCGGCGGTGATTTCTGCGATCCTGTCTGCGAACTGGCAGATGGCGCGGCAGATCTGCGCATGGCTTTCTGCCTGGGCATAGACGGCATTGGCCGCTCTCATCTGCCTGCCGGCTGCAATGAGGGCTCTTTCGGAATCCTTTTTCATGGACGCACCCACGCCAAGGGTCAGAAATGCGATGCCGCCGGAAGCAGCGATTGAGGCAAGCGTCACGCCGGCCGTTGCGCCAATTGCAGCGGCGCCGATTTCAAGTCCGCCGCCGGCCGCAAAGTTCACCGGGCCTTCGAGAAGCCATGTGGAAGCGAGTTCATTGCTGCTGAGACCCTCATACGACTCGATTGCCGAAACCGGCAGGTCCCCGATGCGCGCCAGATCCGTCGTATGGATGACGGCAGGCGGGAGGGATTCGTAGAGGACGGTCTGGATTTTCCCGTAGACTTTGACGAACCGGGGAAGCGTGTACTCCATGATGGCCTGACGTTTCCGCACGATATTATTCGGCCGGCGCTGCATGCGGTCAGCTTCCTGTTTTTGGAGGAGCCAGCCTTCTGCTTCCCTGGCAATGGCCTCGAGCCGTTTTTCCTCGGCTTCCTCCTCCATGCTGTGGCTTTCGTTGATATCGTAAAGAAATTTCCCGATAATTCCTGCACCTACGATTGATGGAATCATGATGCCGCCCCCTTAGAATTTCAGGATCAATGGCTGATCCCACTGCGCCTTGTATTCGTCCTTGGAATGGAAAAGGACGGTCTTTCCCCAGTAAGCAAGGACCTTGTCTATGCCCTTCGTGACAGCGTCATAGTCTGTATCTGAGGAAAGGGCGCCGGTGAAGACTTCATGAAGTCCATCCCCCATGACGGAATCGAAATGAGCAAGCTCTTCTTCGGTCATCTTCTGGTATTCATCCTGGCGTTTGCGGATGATTTCTTCGACCTTCTTATAGATTTCATTAATCGTCTCGGATTTTTCGTTATACACTTCGATGGATTCCTCGCCCGCCAGAAGCTGGTTCCCCGTAAGGCCCATGGCGATCGATGCGATCATGCCGCCAAGGAGCGCGCCTCCGGTCATGCCGAGCGGTCCCAGAATGGCGCCTGCAGCAGCGCCGCATTCAGCACCTTACCATGATGCGGCAAGGGAAGTGACGCGGTAACCGGCATCCTGGGCAAATTTCTGCCCGGTGATTTCCCCGTTCACGTACTGCTTCAAAGGCTGGCTGAGCTCAATGCCCGCCTGAAGGACGAGGACGCCTACATTCGAGCGCAGGAGCGTATTGACCAGATGGCTCGTCGTCCCTCTTGTCATCGTCAGTGCTGCCTGATAAGCACCGCCGGCTGCCGTGATCGTCCCGACGGTCTTAGCCATATCCTTGGCCGCATCATCAGCATCCTTCTTCCCCATGATGACATCGGCCGCCTGCATGCAGCTTTTGATGATCAGGGCAGGAGCTGCGATGCGGATTGTCAGGGATCAGGACAGCGTCGGCCTGCTTGATTTTTTCTGCAATTGCCTGATAATCCATTTCTTACTCCTCCCCCTTTCTTTTTGACAGCCGCGGTCAGGACTTCTGCAATATCTCCCAGGATGGTCATGCCCTTATCCTCGATCTGGCGCGGAAGGAAGTCGAACTGGTTGTTCACGCCGATGTACCTCGCATGCGGCAGGCCCATGGTGAGCTGCCAGAAGGGTTCCTGGATGAACATCGGTGTCATGCGGCCGACACCGAGCTCGATGAAGAGGATCTTTGCATCCTTGTGTGATGCAATGTAGCTGGATGCCTTTTCATACTGTTCTTTATACTTCTTTCCCTGCAGGAAATTGCCGTATCCTCTGACCCAGGGGAAGGCTTCGCCGCCGCAGTGCGGACAGCGCGGAATCATGCCCTTTGGGATCTTGATGCCGTCTCCCATGGCACGGATCATGTCTTCTACCGGCTGCACGGCATCCCACGTGTCATCCTGGCAGCAGGAGGCGCACTGGAAGAAACGGTGGTCGCCCTGCAGCTCTGCGACTTTATTTTCCGGATAGAGTTTGATGAACTGCGTATCCTGGTTCGTCGTGATGACGAAGAAATCCTTACCCTTGAGCAGGGCGTCCAGATCATGGTACGGCGCGCGTATGGGCGCAGTGAGCGTCGTATGAAGGAATGTCGCAAGGAATGCCCAGAAAGCCGCACGGTCATTCCAGTGACGGAACATGCCGTCGAAGGCGCCGTTGAAGTGGTAGACTTCCTCGAACTTGCCGAAGTATTTCTTGAAGGAATCGTTGTTTTCATAGTAGAAATTGCCGCCGCCAGCCGCAGAAAGGCCGGAAGCGCCGCCCACGATGACGCAGTCCGCATCGCGGATTTCCTGAACGAGACGATCAATCTTCTCATCCATGGAAAGCTTGGAAGGGCCGGCCAGCTCGTAGGGCGTACCGCCTCTTCTGTAAATACCGTAATATTTTTGGAAATTCATCTGTGTCTGCATGACAAGATCTTCATAAAAGCTCATGGTTGTTCTCCTTATTGCTGTAAATATTATTCTTACATCCATATACTACAGATTTCTTGCTATCGTGTCAATCTGTTGTTATAATTTAATATACAGCAAAGGAGCGATTCCCATGAAATACTCGACAAAAGTGAGCGATGCCGTCCACATTCTTTCCTTCATTGCGCTGAACGCGAAGGAAAGCCTGACGAGCCAGGCCATCGCAGAAAGCGTCAAAACGAACCCTGCCTTCGTGAGGCAGCTGATGTCATCGCTTAGAAACGCAGGACTTTTGACCAGCGTCAAAGGCCACGCCAAGCCGGCTCTCTCCCGGGATGCGAAGGACATTTCCCTTCTGGACGTGTACCGCGCCGTCGAAGGCGACAAGCCCCTCCTGCATCAGGACACGCACACGAATCCGGAATGCGGCGTGGGTGTCAATATCCAGCTCGTCATCCGCGACTGCTACGACCAGGTGCAGAAAAAGACCGAAGAGGAAATGGCCTCCATCAACATGCAGGATATCCTGGACCAGTACGAAAAACGGCTGGAAAAGCAGGGACTCTGATCAGCGGCGCAAGATGCCGGGGCCTCCCCGCCTTTCCTTCCGTCTGGCAGAATCGTATAATGAAAGTAATAGTAATTACAGGATCTTATGCATATCTGTTTGTTTCAAAGCGGGGTGTCTTACATGCGGAAATTAAAAGCGATTGTTTTGGCCGGCATTTTATCTGTCACGTGTGCCTTCAGTGTTTCGGCGGCAAGCGGTTACGTTCAGATCGTAGGCAATACAGCGTATGACAGCAATGGCAATTCTTATACCACCGTCGGAAATACGACGTACTCTTCCGATGGTACTTCCTATACACAGGTCGGAAATTATGTCTATGGGAGCAATGGCGTTTCATACACGACCATCGGCAATACGACCTTCGACAGCAATGGCGGATCCTATCAGGCGGTAGGCAATAACATCTTTGGCTCTGATGGCAGCCACGCACAGGTCGTTGGCAATCAGATCTACTATGATGAACCCGATGATCAGGATCAGGACCAGGATGACGTCTTCCCCTACCTTTATTAAACAAAAGAGCTGAGACGAAATGTGCGGGCATTTCATCTCAGCTCTTTTTTTATTTCCATTCTTTCTGGATTTTCTCTTTCAGGTCCAGAATGCGCTGTTCTATGATTCTTATAGTTTTCTCGTATTCTTCCCTGGATTTCCCGGAAGGATCGTCAAACCCCCAGTTCTCTTCGTAAGCGGCCTTCATGGCCGGGCAGGCTATGCCGCAGCCCATGAGAATGACGATGTCCGGCGCCGGGATATCCCTGAGCGTCTTGCTCCTCTGCGTCTTTTCCATGTCTACGCCATGCAGCTCTTTCATCCATTTGACGGCGCCCGGGTCAAGGTGATCCTGCTTTTCCGTACCCGCTGAAAAGGGTTCGAACGCATCTCCCGCCAGTTTTCTTCCCAGGGCTTCTGCGATCTGGCTTCTGCATGCATTATGCGTGCAGAGGAAAGCCACTTTCGGCTTATTTTTATTCATCTTGTTTTCCTCTTTGGGAAATAGTCCTGCGTCGAATTGGCGATGAGGACAAGGGTGAGCATGACAGGAACTTCTGTCAGCACGCCGACGGTGGTTGCCAGCGCGGCAGGGCTCGTCGTGCCGAAAAGGGCAATGGCGACGGCCACGGAGAGCTCAAAGAAATTGGATGCGCCGATCAAGGCTGCCGGAGCGGAAATATCATATGGCAGCTTCAGGATGCGGCAGGCACCATAGGCGATAAAGAAGATAAGGAATGTCTGAAGAATGAGCGGCACGGCGATGAGGACGATGTGCAGCGGATTCGACAGGATGACTTCAGTCTGGCCGGCAAAGATGAGGATCAGCGTAAGGAGAAGTCCGATGGTCGTCGCATTATCGAATTTGTGGATGAATGTCTTTTCGAAGTACTCCCTGCCATGGCTCTTGATGACGCTGATACGTGTCAGGATGCCTCCTGCAAGCGGAATGACGACGAAGAGGAGGACACTTAGGAAAAGCGTGCTGTACGGGACTTCGACATGGGACACGCCCAGGAGGAATTTCACGATCGGCACGAAAAGGACAAGGATGATGAGATCATTCGTTGCGACCTGGACGACAGTATACGCCGGATTTCCTTTTGTCAGAGAGCTCCAGACGAAGACCATGGCCGTACAGGGAGCCGCCCCCAGGAGCACGGCGCCGGCAAGGTACTGCGTCGCAATGTCCGGCGCTATCCACGCTTTGAATACGACGAAGAGGAAGAAACTGGCGATGCCGTACATGGTGAACGGCTTGATGAGCCAGTTCACGATCCATGTGACGATGAGGCCCTTCGGATTTTTCCCGATTTCCCTGACGCTTTCAAAGTCGACCTTCATCATCATGGGATAAATCATGACCCAGATGAGGATGGCGATCGGTATGGAAATCCCTGCAATCGTCATATTTCCAAGAAAAGCCGTCACGGACGGCGCGGCTTTACCAATAAGCACGCCGGCGGCCATGCAGAGAAATACCCAGACCGTCAGGTAGCGGTTGAAGAAGCTGATGCCTTCCTGTTTTTCCTGGCTCATTTTCCGGCTTCCTTTCCGTCATCCTGGCAGGGATCCCCTGCTCCGTTATCCCTGCAGGATTCGCAGGTCTTGTAATCCGCATAAGCTTCTTCGCTGATGGTGTAGCGCTCTACCAGTGCGCGCAGCGTCCTGCCGCCTTCCAGCGACAGCGAATAATACATCCACTTCCCGCACTTGCAGGAATCGACAAGGCCTGTATCGCAGAGAATTTTCATGTGGTGCGAAAGCGTCGGCTGCGTGATGTGCAGCTCCTCTAAAATAACGCAGGCACATTTTGAACCGTCCTGCAGCATATGGAGAATCGCCAGACGGTTCTCATCCGTCAGCGCTTTTATGATCCGTACATCGTTTTTATAATCCATCTCGAACCCCCCTCTTGTGATATATGGTAAGTATAAAGCATACATTCACGCTTGTCAATGTATCAATATGAAGAAAGAGCATGAAAAGAGCAGCCCATAGCGAGCTGCTCTTTTTTATTCCCATTTTTTATTGATCAGATCAGGATCATGCTGCCTGCTGCGAGAAGTAAGCAGTAAGTCAGGCGGTTGAACATTTTCTGGTTGATCATGTCATGAATCTTGTTCCCGAGCCAGATGGCAAATACGAGCGGAATGACGCCGAGTGCCAGGAGCTGGAGGAACTGCGCATTGTAGAGGCCTTTGGAGTAGTCGTTGAACATCAGGACGAGGTTCAGAATCGACCATACGGAAGCGACGTTGGCGCGGAAGGAGTCTTTGTCACGGAAGGTGGCAACCAGGTAGACGACCAGGAGGGCGCCGCCGGAAGCGAACATGCCGTGGATAATTCCTGCTCCGAGGAGTACCGGGATGGCAATCCATGCCGGGAGGGAAGAATTAGACTGCTTCATGAAGAGGTTCTTCAGTGCGACGGCTACGATGATGCCGCCGTAGAGAGGAACGAGGATGGCCTGGTTCACGACGTTGTAGAGGTGAATGCCAATAGCCATGCCGACGAGCATGAAGGCAACGATTCGGAAAAGTTCCTTCGGGTTGATATATTTGCGGTTCTGCACCATGAGCAGAACGCATACGAGCCAGCAGATGACATTTATGACCGCTTTGGCCATATCTGGTCCGTAGAGGAGGATGGTCGGCGGAATGGAGAGCATCACGCCGGCAAATCCGGTCAGGGCCTGTATTATATTTGAAATAAATACGGCTGCCATAAAGAGAGCTAATTTTACAAATTCTGGAAGCATCATAAGATCCATCTCGTTCACCACATTTCTTTGTTTTAATATTCGGCTTGGGATTTCTCGTATCCTGGAAGCCCGATAACTTGTATGTTTTCCATTATATTCTCTTTTTTCGAATTGTATAGTAGGCTTGACCATTCTCTATTTATTGATATGTTTAAGTCATAGCAAGATAGCATATCAATCTTATTAGGTTATACAGTTTTAAGCAGCTATCCTATTACTCAAACTCATCTGAAAGCCTTTGGATGAGTTTGAGTTATATCCGATACAATCGAGCTTTTTTCAAAATGACCATGATTTTAAGTGTTTTGAAAATTGACCGGGCGTTCAAAACCTTTATGCATAATGTATAAAAAAGTGATAGCTATAGAATATTTCTATGGCTATATCGTTTGCCGCTTATACCTTATTTCATCATGAAGATGCAGAACAAAGTGTAAGGAATTGGAGGCAGGATTATTTCCCCTTCTCGCTGCCATCTGCCTGCTTCCAGAGCTTTGCCGGGCAAAGGCTTTCGCGATTTCCTTCCCCACTGCTTTTGCAGAAAAGACTTCGAACGCCTGAAGTGGTATTACCTGCACCTGCAGCATTCCTGGAAATCACGGGACCGGTTACGCTCTTTTGGCTATTTCTTCCGTATCCTGTATAATAGATGTAATACTTAATGAATTTACTGAGCGTGGAGGTTTTTTATGGCAGATAATGTGACTCCGTTCCCGCAGGGGGTTCGGCATAAGAATTTGAAAGCGGATGCTTTCGAAAAGTATATGAAGGCAGAAGGGCTGAATTTCTTCCGCCGTCAGGATGTGCATGATTCTTTTGATACGGTGATTTTCATGACAGCACTGCCGGCCGGCGCAAGCCACAAGGTCGTGACGGCTGTCATTACGAATAACAGCATGTACCTTCTCGTCCGCGTGCATCTGGGCACCTGCCCGAAGGGGCCGGCCCGCCAGACGTTCCTGGACTATATCAACCAGCTGAACGGCCATCATGCGATCGTGAAATATTCCGTCGAACGGGATGACAATGTATTCCTCGATGTCTGCGTGACATCCCGCGACGAACGCTTCGATCCGTCCGTCGTCCGCACGTCGCTCGACCTTCTTGTTTTCCACCTGAAGGAATACTATGATGACATCGCACGCCGTCTGGACAAGACAAGCGATCAGACGAACGGCTTCACCATGTAAAAAATGGAAATAAAAAAGGGGCTATGACAAAATGTGCAATCATTTTGCCACAGCCCCTTGTGCATTGTTATATTCGATTTTTGGGGATTATCCAACATATTTATCTATCTGTTTTATCTGAAAACCTCAAAACCTCGCTTTGCTCGAGAACTACTGTATTCCCCGGCTTCGCCGGGACCTTCTCCTTCGGAGCAAGGTTAACACCCTTAAACCGAACTTCGTTCGAGGAAAAGCAAAAGCAGCATTTTGTTGGATTTTGTCACAGCCCCTTTTCTTATGATCAAATCATTTTAGATCTTTTTCAGTTCTTCGATGAGTTTCTGAGCGCTTGCTTTGCAGTTATCTACGATCTTCTGCTTGTCTTCCTCGGTGGAAAGGCCTGGTACGTACATGCAGCCGTAGGTGATGATCGGTTCATGCTTCTTCATGCCGGTGAATGTTGCGAGCTGATCGAAGTTGAAGAAGAATTCGCTGATCGGATGGTTCTGCGGGCCTTCATGGCTGTAGGATTCTTCCGGGCCGCCAGTGGTGCTGGAAATGAAGAAATCCTTTCCCTGCAGAGCTGTTCCGCCGGTGCCGTATGCGAAGCCGTGAGCGAGGACTTCTTCGACCCATTTCTTCAGGAGTGCCGGATAGGAGTACCAGTAGAGCGGGAATTCAAATACAAGAGCATCTGCGTCTACGACAGCTTTTCTTTCAGCTTCGATGTCGAAGTCCCAGCCAATTTCGGAGAGGTCTTCGATGGTGATATCGAGGCCGGAATTCTTGAGTTCGGTGAGGATAGTCTGGTTTGCCAGAGACTGATCAAGATGCGGATGTCCGGAAATAACTAAAATTTTTGCCATAATTGAATCCTTCTTTCTGAAATATGATTTATTTGATACTATAATGTAAAGGTATCTTTACATTTAATATGTTCAATATAATAGTATTATAACACAGTGTCAGTTTTTGGGATATAGGGGGATTTCTATGATAAAAGATATTGTAAGAGACATTCTTTTCCTGCAGAGGAAGGCAGAACCGGCGACAAAGGACGACTGGCAGGTCGGAAGGGACCTTGTCGATACGCTGGAAAGCAAGCTCGATACCTGCGCAGGCCTTGCCGCCAATATGATCGGGAGCACGAAGGCAGTCATCCTTTTCCGTCAGGGAAATAAGTCCGTCGTCATGTACAATCCGGAAATCTTAAAGACCTCCCCTGCCCCGTATGATGCCGAGGAAGGCTGCCTGTCCCTCGACGGCCGCCGCCCTTGTAAAAGGTACGACAAGATCGAGGTCAAGTTCATGGATTCCCTCTTCAGGAAGAAGACGAAGACCTTCACGGGATTTACGGCAGAAGTCATCCAGCACGAAATCGACCACCTGCATGGGATTTTGATCTGAAATGAAAAAGAAGTGGTTGGGACAAAATGTGTAACCATTTTGTCCTAACCACTTTTTCTATTGGAATATTTCATTAGAGGATCATCCAGCATCTACATGCATTGGATTTGTCTGAGTGCCTGACGGATGCTTCATCTCCCTAGAGAATGAACCCCTTTCGGCGCATGCGCGCCACTTTCCCCTAACGGGGACAGCAATAGCTGCAGCCTCTTTTTTATTGATTATCCGTTTCTGAGTGCTCTCTTCAGGATCTTGCCTGTTGCGTTTTTCGGGAGGGCGTCCATCGGGATGAAGCGTCTTGGGATCTTGTAAGTGGCGATGTTGCCTGCCATGTACTTGCGGATCTTGTTTTCGTCGTATTCGTATCCGTCTTTCATGACGACATAAGCCCAGACTGCCTGTCCTCTCAAAGGATCAGGATGTCCGACGACAGCGCATTCGCCTACGCCTTCGACTTCATAGATGCAGTCTTCGACTTCGCCCGGATAGACGTTTTCGCCGTTGACGATGATGAGGTCTTTCAGGCGGTCTACGATGTAGATGTAGCTGTCTTCATCCATGTAAGCCAGGTCGCCGGTTCTGAGCCAGCCGTCTTCGGTGAAGACCTTCTTCGTTTCTTCCGGCTTGTTCCAGTAGCCCTTCATGACATTGTCGCCGCGGACTAAGAGTTCGCCGACGGTGCCCGGTACGTACGGGCCGCCGTTTTCAGTGAGGATCATAGCTTCGACGCCCGGTATGGCAGGGCCGCTGGTCAGGTATTTCGGCTTGTTTTCCGGAAGGACGCTGACGACCGGGGATGCTTCTGTCAGGCCGTATCCTTCGCGGACAGGATGGCCGAAGCGATCATAGAATGCCTTGGCAACCGGCTGCGGGATGGATGCGCCGCCGGAGATGAAATCATGGACGGTTTCCATGACGGACGGTTCGCCTTTTCTGGCAAGCAGGTTGTACATCGGCGGAACCATGATGGCGATGGTGACAGAGTGTTCGACGATCGTATTTATGATTTCAGACGAGCTCTTAAAACGCAGGATGACGATCGTGGAATGATGGTACAGGCTGGAGTTCACGACAGTGGTGAGGCCGTAGCAGTGGAACATCGGCAGGATGCAGAGGACCTTGTCTTCCGGCATGAAGATGACCTGTTTGGTGAACTGTTCCACGTTGGAAATAAGGTTCTTGTGCGTCAGCATGGCACCCTTCGGGCTTCCGGTCGTGCCGGAGGTGTAGACGAGGGCGCAAACGTCGTCTTCTGTCAGATCAGACGGGAATGGCGGTGCTTCTTCGAGCGGGCCGTCCTTGGCTTCGTAGTCGTAATCATGCAGGTCGATGACGCGGCAGGAAACGGTCAGCGGCACATCGGAGACGACGAGCTTGGAACCGGAGTCCTTCAGGATGAAATCGACTTCGCGGTCGACAAGGGAATTGTTGATCGGGATGATGATGGCTCCCAGGGAAATGACTGCCATGTATGTATAGATGAAACCAGGGCGGTTGGCGCAGTAGAGGCCGACTCTGTCGCCTTTCCTGACACCTTCTCTGTAAAGCAGATTTCTGAATCTTCTGATGGTTTCGGCCAGCTGGCCATATGTGATTTCTACGTCGCCGTCAAGGGCTATATGGGCGGGATCCGCTCCGTTGATCATTTCATGTACAAACATCCAGGTCACCTCTCTGAAATTACCTTCCGCAAGGCGGAATCGGCCGTCTTTGCAGCCTTTGCACCGGCCGCATCTTCCCTTCCCGGAAAGGTTTCTTTTCTCGTATAATAGGCCGTATTTGTATTATTATAGACCTTTCCGCGTCCGTTCTCAATGTTAACGGCCAAAATCGCCCGTTTTCAGGGTGACAATTTGATATTTATCGTTGAGTGCCGATGGGCGCTGCATTATAATATATATATAACTATGAATCGAAATCGTAATGCGTTAAAATAGTTGAAATCGTGGAGGGTTCTATGCTGTCAATCTATCCGGTGTTTTTCCCTTACTTCAAGTGCAAGGCGGATGCCTGCAGTCATACCTGCTGCCAGATCTGGGAAATCGATATCGATCCCGACAGTGAGGCACGCTACCGAAGCGAAAAAGGGCCTCTTGGCGAAGAACTGGCCCAGTGGATGCAGAAGAGTGAAGACGGGTCCACCTGTTTCAAACTGAATGATGAAGGATACTGCCATTTTCTCACCAAGGAAGGGCTCTGCCGCCTCGTCCTTGAAAAGGGCGACGACTATCTCTGCGACATCTGCAAGATGCACCCACGTTTCTTCAAGTACATCGACGACTGGGAACTCTGCGGGACAGGGCTTTCCTGTGAAAGGACCGTCGAGCAGATCATGGAAGAAAAAGGCTCGCTCACCTTCCGCGCGGACAAGGCCGACGGCTTCTATTCGCTCGAAGACCTCGTGAATGCGCTCGGCTGGGACATGCAGACATCTGCCTACGTCTTCCGCCCGAGCCTTGAGGAAAAGCGCGTGAAGACAGTCCTTTCGCGTCTCGAAAAAACGGAGCCGATCGACGAGGCATGGACGAACCGCCTGTCCCTCATGACGAGGAAGACGGATTCGCTCATCCGCCTGGCCAGGGCCTACCTTTCGAAATATGATCCGTACTTCTTCAACCGCCTTTACCAATACATCTGGTACCGGGCGCTCGATGAATCAGATGCGTACGGCATGGCAGCCGTTTCGGACTTTGCCCGCGACGCCGCCGAATACATTTTCCTTGAAGCGGCGCTGACGGACGATCCGATCCGCTCAGCCGCACGCTGGTCGGAACAGGTCGAGTATGACACGAAAAATCCTGCCATTCTCCTGAACCTGATCGCCAATGCAGAGGAGGAAGGCAAAGATGTTTGATTCCCAGGCTCACCGCGGAGGGAGAGACGCGCGCCCGGAAAACACACTGTATTCCTACCTCTATGGCATGGAAATCGGAGCCAACATCGAGTGCGACATGCAGCTCGCGCGAGACGGCATCGTAATGAGCCACAATCCGGTCCTGAATCCGGATATCACAAGAGATATCCACGGTTCGTACCTCCGGACGGGCATCTACGACATCCGTTTGATGACCATCGAGGAAATCAAGTCTTTTGACGTTGGCGCCATCAACCCGGAGAGCGAGTACTTCGGCCTTCACGGCTCACAGACTGCGCTCCACGCCAAAATCCCGACGCTTGAAGAAATGTTCCAGCTTGCGGTCGATACTGGCCACAACACAACGGAATTCAATATAGAAACGAAATCGTACCCGGATCCGCAGAGCCCTTTCTATGAGAACAATGCGGACCCGCACAAATTTGTCGACGAATTTCTCCGCATCGTACGCAAGTACAAGATGGAGAAACGCGTCATCCTGCAGTCCTTCGACTGGAGGACGCTGCGCATCATGAAGGATGAGGCCCCGGAAATCCGGACGTCCGCCCTCTACCAGCTGTCCCCCGATAGTCCCGTCGACGGGGATACGATCCATATGACAAGAAGAGAGCCTTCGCCATGGCTGGCAGGCCTTTCCATCCACGACTACGACGGCCACATCGCCGCCTGCGCCTATGCAGCGGGAGCTGATATCCTCTCGCCGAACTTCCGGGAATTCACGGAAAAAGATGCTTACGAAGCCCATGAACTGGGCATGAAAATCCTGCCCTGGACCGTGAACTCGAGGAACGACATGCTTGAAACGATTGAAAAAGGCGCTGACGGCATCATTTCCGACCGCCCGTGGATCTTGAGAGAGCTTCTGGAACGAAGGGGCATCCCCCTCCGTCCGCTTTCGCCTTCGCCTGAAAGCCCGTACCACATCGAAGGCACCATGCTATAATATAAGGAGGTTTTCATGCCGCTTTTCACTGATTTTGATCCGGAAGAAGGGCTCATCAGCCCCGGCTTTGAGAAACTGGGCCTTGCCCTTCCCGAATACGCCGTCATGGCATTTCTTTCTGAAAGACATATCCAGTCCTTCGCCGAAGCGCACGAAGGATACCAGGCAGGGAAATTCATGTCGCTGACAAAAAACTTTCCCGTCTGGGTCGTAAAAATAGGAGAAGAAGAAGTCACTCTCATCCAGGCCCCGGCCGGAGCACCGGCTGCCGTCCTCATGGAAGAGAGACTCTTTGCCTACGGCACTGAAAAACTTCTCACCGTCGGCTGCTGCGGCGCCCTCACCGACCTTCCCGAGAACACCTTCCTTCCCGTTAAGGAAGCCTTCCGGGACGAAGGCACCTCCTTCCACTACCTCCCCGAATCCGACTCCATCGTCCTCGATGAAGAACCGCTCGCGCATATAGAGGAAATCTTTGCCAAAAGAAATATCCCCTGCATGCCCTGCACCGTCTGGACCACCGACGCCTTCTTCCGCGAAACGAAGGAAAAGATCGAACAGGTGAAAGAAGCCGGCTGCCAGGCCGTCGATATGGAATGCAGCGCCCTTGCCGCCTGCGCCAGATTCAGAGGAAAGACCTTCGCCCAGATCCTCTTCACCGCAGACACCTTAGCCTCCATGAGGCACGATGAAAGAAACTGGGGAAAAGACAGCAGAAACGCCTCCCTCGCACTCGCCATGGAAGCCGTACTGGGAATGTAAGAATGAATTGAAAAAGGACCCGCCAGGGTCCTTTTTGCTTTGATATATTTGATTAGAGGGTTTATCTAACATAGATATACAAATGGACTACCTAAAAACTAAAAGGATGCTTCGCCTTTTTAGAAACTGCCCCCCAAATAAACCGCTAAACCAGCCTGCGGCTGAGGAAATGCAACTCATCCGTCGCCTCTGGCGACACCTTCCCTTCCAGGGCAAGGTCAAAGGCATACTTCCCCGTCTGGGAAGGCGAGTGTTAGCGGCGGCCCCGCCTCTCCCTCCCTCCTCAGTATTGATTGAATAAAAGAAGTTTTTATATGATTCGAAATATTTTATTACGAGATTCTATCTAAAATGATATAATAATAACATAAAACAAGTATATGCTAATAAGAAGAGGGACGGGAAGTCCCCTTGCCTGCTTAGGAGGCACTATCATGAGTCTGGATACTGAATTTGATCCGTCGGAGGGCCTGATTTCGCCGGATTATGAGAAACTGGATCTGCAGCTGCCCGAAAGGGCTGTCTATGCCTTCCTTTCCGAAGCGCGGATTGGAAGCTATATCGAGATCCGCGGAGGAAAACTGATCGGCCACCTGCCTACGACGATGAAGAATATCCCGATCTGGATCGTCAATGATGACGGCGAGGATGTAGCTGTCATGGAGGCGCCATTGGGCGCGCCTGCTTCCGTCATCACGCAGGAGAGGCTCTTTGCGTACGGTGTCGAGAAAATGCTCATGATTTCCTGCTGCGGGATGCTTGTCGACATGCCGGAGAATACGTTTCTCCCTGTCGAAAGGGCGTATAGAGATGAGGGCACGTCGGCCCACTACATGCCGGCTTCCCATTTCATAGAGCTCGATCCGAAACCCCTTTCCAAGATCGAAGCTCTTTTCATGGACCTGGGCATTTCCGTCGAGCCATGCACGACATGGACGACGGATGCCTTCTTCCGTGAAACAAGGAATAAGGTGGAAATGAGGAAAGCGCAGGGCTGCCAGGTCGTCGACATGGCCTGCAGCGCACTCGCTGCCTGCGCCCGTTTCAGACATAAGGAATTTGCTGAAATCCTCTTCACGACAGACACCCTGGCCACTGTCAGCCACGATGTCCGCACATGGGGCAGGGAAGCAAGAAATGCAGCGCTCAATCTGGCGCTGATGGCAATCAGAAGGATTTAAGGAAATAGAAAAAGGCTGGAGCGGAATGTGATATCATTTCGCTCCAGCCTCTTTTTTGCATAGCAATCAATATCTGCCCGGGTTCCCTGCTGTTAGTAATCAACCCATTCCATTTCAGACTCCGCTTCCCAAAAGGTTCTTCCATCCCAGAGTCTGGCCATCAGAAATTCCTGCACAGGGTAGGTTTTATCTCCTTTGCCAACCCAGATATAATCGGTTCCCGGAAGTTCCCAGCGGTCCAGATAAGTCGTGAATTTGTTGTCATCCTGAAAGAGACCTTCCAAAAAGAATTTCTGTCCTCTATACATGAAAACCAATTCGTCACCATAATGGATCCTATCTACAAAATCTCTGACATCACCATTCATCAATTTCCGCCACCCCCTTAAAGTATTTTCTATACTTATTATATCCTTCCTTGGAATATAAAAGGAGCAGGAAAACGATAATCCGTTTCCCAGCTCCTTTTTTGCTTTCCTTATTTCCCGACGAGGTCTTTCAAGAGGTCCCCCACGTGGGAGGCTGCTTTGACTTTGCGGTATTCTTTTACGAGATTTCCTTTTTCATCGATGATGAAGGTGGATCTTTCGATGCCCATGTATTTCTTGCCGTACATGCTCTTTTCCTTGAGGACGCCGTAAAGGTTGACGACGACTTCATCGGCATCCGAGAGAAGCGGGAAGTTGAGTTCGTTCTTGTCCCTGAAGTTGCAGTGCTTCTTGACGGAGTCGCGGCTGACGCCAAGGACGACGTAGCCGAGTTTTTCGAAGTCGGCAAGGTGCGTCCGGAAGGCCTGTGCTTCGAGTGTGCAGCCGGAGGTATTGTCCTTCGGGTAGAAGTAAAGGATGACTTTCTTTCCGAGGTAGTCGGAGAGGGACACATCTTTGCCGCTGTCGGAGGGCAGTGTGAAGTCCGGCGCTTTCTTTCCAATTTCCAATGCCATAATAGTTCTCCTTTCTAGAGAAAAAGGGACCTCCTGCGAGGCCCCTCTTTATTATTCCGGAATGACGGAAACGTGTACTGTGCTGGTGACGTTCTGGTGTACCCAGACTTCGACATCGTATTCGCCTGTAGCTTTGATCGGGCTTTCGAGACGGATGTTTTTCTTGTCGAGTTTGAATTTGTACTGAGTCTGAAGGGCTTCGCTGATGTCTTTTCCTGTGACGGAGCCGAAGACTCTTCCGTCTTCGCCGCACTGTACTTTAATGACGACTTTGACTTTCTTCAGCTGGGCAGCCATGATGACTGCTTCATCGGCAGCGACCTGGCTCTTGAATTCCTTGGCTTCCTGGCGCTGTGCTGCTGTATTGAGGTTCTGGCGTGTGCCTTCTACGCCGAGGCCTTTGCGGATGAGTACGTTGCGGCCGTAGCCGTCGGAGACTTCAATGACGTCTCCCTTTTTCCCCATTTTCTTGACGTCCTGCAGTAATACTACTTTCATTCTTTTTCCTCCTCTATTTGTTTTTCGGCCTCCTGGATGAGCGTCTTGGTGATGGCTTCCTGATCGGCTTCATCTCCGACCTGGGCGCCGGCTACGGTCTGGTGACCGCCGCCTCCCACGGCTTCCATGATGACCTGCATATTGATGGACCCGTCAGACCGGGCGGAGATGCAGAGACCTTTTTCTGAGTGGTAGAACACGAAGCTGGCCCTGATTTCCTTCACGGTGACAAGGTAATCGGCAATTTGTCCCGCCAGAATCTGTGATTCTTCTGCGTCCTTGGGGCATTCGGCAACGGCGATGCACCCGTGGGCGATTTTCATCTGGGCAAGGATCTGCGCTTTCTTCTGGATGAAACCGATGTCTTCGGCAAAGAGCCCGTGGACGAGCTGCGTGTTCGCACCGCAGCGGCGGAGGTAACTTGCCGCGTCGAAGGTGCGGACGCTCGTCTGCACGGTGAAGCTCTTCGTGTCGACAACGATGCCTGCATAGAGGCAGGATGCTTCGATTTCATTCATTTCCTCATCGCCGCCATAGTACTGGATGAGTTCGGTGACGAGCTCGGATGCGGACGATGCGGATGGTTCCATGTATGTCAGAAGAGGCGTTTCAATGATGCTCTTCGCTCTTCTGTGATGGTCGATAACGACTCTCTTCTTGACCTTCTTCAGGAGCTCAGGCGCTGCCACGAGTTCCGGAATGTGGGTATCGACGACGACGAGGACGGTCTTGTCTGTGACAAGGCTCTTCGCTTCACCGGCATCGATGATGAGGCCTTCGACTTCGCCGCTCTTTTCGATGGCTTCTGCCATCTTGCGGCAGGTGTCTCTTTCCTTGGAAAGGACGATATGCGTCTCGATGTGCGAGGAACGCGCGAGGTGGGTGACGCCCACAGCGGATCCGAGCGCATCGAAGTCTTCGTGATTATGTCCCATGACGAGGACGAGGTCTGCGCCTTCGATGATTTCCTTGAGCGCCTGGGCAACGACTCTGACCCTGACTCTTGTCGAGCTGACAGAGGTCGGTGCCTTGCCGCCGAATGCTTTCGTGTCCTTGCCGATCCTGACGATGGCCTGGTCGCCGCCGCGGCCAAGAGCGAGGTCTAAGGAAACCTGCGCTTCGTCATACTGTTTGGCAAAGGTATCGTCAATCTGCGCGACGCCGATGGAAAGCGTCACAGGAATGCGGTTGACGGTATGGATGGCACGTACGGTATCGAGGATATCGAAATTATGCTCCATCATTTCCACAAGCGCCTTATGCGAAATGCATGCGACGAAATCCGTATCATTGTACTGCTTGATGAACCCGTCCCTCTCATTGAAGTAAGAGAGGACTTTTTCCGTGACATCGCTCAAAAGCGAGGAGCGTTCCACGTCCGTCATTTCGGAAGTGACTTCGCTCATGTTGTCGATGCGGATGATGCAGAAAACAGGGCGTGCGTCAGCGCATTCGCGCACAGCCACTTCCACATCGGTGCGGTCCATGAAGTAGAGCACCATGAAGGGGTCTTCCATACCTTCCGTGTCAGACACGTACTTATGGAAAACGCGGAAGAACGTGCCATTGGCATGGCAGTCGAACCATCCGGTCTTGCCCCATATTTTCGAAATTTTCTGACCTGTGATCAGGTCCTGGAGACTTGCGCCTTCCTGCGCATCATCTCCCAGCCAGCTCCGGAATACGCCATTCGTCCAGACGAGCTCCTTGCCGCTGTCCATCATCGCAATCCCGATAGGCAGGTTCTTGACGGCATAGACAGTCCCGGCCGACACGCCAGCCGACAGATCGTCCAGGTACTTCATCAGCTTCTTTTCCTGCGTGAGGTCGCACCGTTTCGTATAGACGATGCATCCTGCGACGATGATGAAAAGAAGGACACCGAGCTGCCAGTTCTGGGTCGCCAGCATGATGACTGCCAAAAGCAGCAGCGTCACGTAGATCCGGCTGGTTTTCTTATAAACCCAAATATCACCGAGCATTTTGCTTCTCCCTTTTATACCTTTTTGAGCCGCGGCTCATACCAGCGTGGATAGTTTCCCTATCCCTTCTGATATCTATAATCGTACCCGAAAAGCACCCCAAATGCAAATAAAAGGGCGCTGATTTATAGTTTCCTACAAGACAGCCCCCTTCATCTCCACTTCTTATTGATAATTTCTTTTTTTACGGTAGTTGACCGCCATATCCGCCATTCCAAGGAAGACCATCATCATCTGGAAAAGTCCCACGAAGAAGGACAGCAGAACGATCAGCACGCGGAAGGGACGGACCCTCGGATACTTGTGCGGCATCCACCAGAGCGTCGCAAGCCCCTGCAGCCAGAAGATCAGGACGCAGCCGACTTCCACATTGTAGAGGACATAGTCCATCATGCCCTGCGGCTTCAAGAAATATCCTGCCACGACGACAGCGATGTACACATAAAGAACCGGTCTTGGCATTTCCCAGCGTTCCAGAGCCGGAAGCATCGGGATATCCTTGATGCCCATCTTCTGGAAAATCATCTTGCCAAGCGTCATGGACGCCCAGGAATAGAAGAAGGACGCTGCCACCATGGCAAAGGGAATGGATTTCCTGATGGATTCCATCATGACATCGACGCGTTCCTGCGCCTGCGTCAGCGCTTCGCCCGAATAGAAGGACGGAAGCATCTCATTCATCGACTGCTCCATCTGCGTGAAACCTTCCCCGCCTAAAATCGGAGAGGAAATCCCCAGGACATAGAGCGCTGCCAGCCCTTCGGCGACAAGTGCGATGAGAACGACGACGGCGCCTGCAATCAGCGCCTTCCACGCCGCAATCTTATGCTTGTAGCAGATCCCCATCACGATGCCCAGGATCCCGAAAATCGCGCAGAGGAAAGCGGCAGAAACGATGCCGAAGAAAACCGAGTCCAGGATCAGGATCCCGCTCGTGACGATGACCGACCACTGGATCCCCTCGCGCATCCCCAGGTATGCGATCGGAAGAGGGATCAAAAGAAATACGATAGTGGAAAAAAGCGGCATGTAGAGCCCAATCATAGAAAGGACTACGGCCAGAGCCGTACACATCCCTGCCAATACGACCGCGTTGGTGCTGCCTGCCTTGAAATCTCCCATACTGTCTCCTTTACTGTAAACCTATAATGTGATACCTCTATTCTAACATAAAAACAGGAAAAATCCGCATGACAGAAATTTCGAAAAGGGTATAGATTTGCGCAGATGGGAATGAAAATGAATCTCCAATTTCATTTTTCTTCTACTATCGCTCTGCATGCCTTGTGTTATAATAGGAGTAACGACTATGGAACGGCTTATTTTTTTATCTATATAAGTTTTTAAAATGTTTTTTTGATCGATTGATTCAGCTTATGATACGGAACACCACATATGCATGAAACAAAATCACACAGGAGGTATTTTTCTTGTCCAAAACCAGATTACAAATTATTCCCTTAGGAGGACTAGGGGAAATCGGAAAGAACATGACTGTCTTCCGTTACGACGACGAAATTATCGTAATTGATGCAGGCATGGCATTTCCTGATGAAACCATGCCGGGGATTGACATCGTCATCCCCGATTTCAGCTATTTGATTGAGAACAGAGACAAGGTCAAGGCGATTCTGATCACCCATGGTCACGAAGATCACATCGGCTCCCTGTCTTATCTTTTAAGGGATGTCAAAGCGCCAGTCTATGCGACACGCCTCACCTGCGGCCTCATCGAAGGCAAGCTCAAGGAAGCGAAAGTCAATGACGCTGATTTGCACGTCGTGAAGTCCGGGGACGAATTCAAAGCCGGTTCGTTCAAATTCGGATTCTTCCACGTCTGCCATTCCATTCCGGATTCCTGCGGCATCTACCTCAGGACCCCGGTCGGCACCATCGTCCACACGGGCGACTTCAAATTCGACCATTCACCGGTCGATGGAGAACAGACCGACATGTACAAACTGGCTGAGCTCGGCCACAGAGGCGTACTTGCCCTCTGCGCTGACTCCACCAATGCACAGAACCCGGGCTACACCCCGTCCGAAGCCGTCGTCGCCAAGTCTCTCATGAGCTCCTACGCCGACGCCAAGGGCCGCATTATCCTTGCCACATTCGCATCCAACGTATCCCGTATCCAGATGGCAGTCGATGCCGCTCTGGCATTCAAGAGAAAAGTCTGCGTCTTCGGCCGTTCCATGGTCAATGTCGTAGGCATCGCCCGTGAAATGGGCTACCTCAAAGCGCCGGAAGGCACATTCATTGAACCGGAAGAACTTAACCGCTACAGAGACGACCGCATCTGCATCCTCACCACAGGAAGCCAGGGCGAACCGATGGCAGGCCTCTCCCGCATGGCAGACGGCAGCCACCGTCAGGTACAGATTCATGCCGGCGACACCGTCATCATCTCTGCATCCCCGATCCCGGGCAACGAAAACAGCGTAGGCCGCACCATCGACAACCTCATGCGTCTCGGCGCACACGTCGTCACCAGCCACAACACACGCGTCCACGTTTCCGGCCACGGATCCCAGGAAGACCTGAAAACCATGCTCTCCCTCGTCCATCCGAAATTCTTCATTCCCGTCCATGGCGAATACCGCATGCTCTGCAGCCACGCAGAACTCGCTGAAAGCCTTGGCGTCAAGAAACAGAACATCCTCATCGGAGAAAACGGCTCCGTCTTCGAACTCACTAACCGCAGTGCGAAGATCAATGGCAAAGTCCAGGCAGGTGCCGTATTCGTTGACGGCTTAGGCGTAGGCGACGTAGGAAACATCGTCATCAGAGACCGCCAGCAGCTTGCTCAGGACGGCGTCGTCATCGTCGTCATCGCCCTCGAAAAAGGCAGCAACCAGGTCCTCGCAGGCCCGGACATCGTCTCCAGAGGCTTCGTATACGTCAGAGACAGCGAAGGCCTCCTGACCGAAGCCAAAGACCGCATCGAATCCATCCTCGACCGCTGCGAAGCAGGCAACGTCACCGAATGGAACGCCATCAAGACTCAGATCAGAGACTCCCTCGGCAAGTACTTCTTCGAACGTACCAAACGCAGACCGATGATCCTTCCGATCATTCAGGAAGTCAAATAAAAAGAAAAAAGAAGGGGGCTGTGGCAAAATGGTTAATCATTTTGCCACAGCCTCTTTTGTATTGGAAAATCCCGTCAGAGGATTATCTAACAATTATATGCCTTTTGTTTAGGCTTATAGGACATTTCGTGGTGTTTTTAATGCCAATGAAGCCAGTGTTTATCAGGCTTCATTGACATTTTAAGATTTCCAGTCATTTTAAAGGTGCATCTGCGGGATCTGAAAAACAGACAATCAGCTTAAGACGGAAGGAAAACCATACAACCGCAGCTCTGCTGCGTGGTAATGAACCCCTTTCGTCGCCTAACGGCGCCACTTTCCCCTGACGGGGACAGCTTCTTGTCATAGGGACTCCCGAATTCTCCATCAAAAAAGAGGCTCTTCACGCTTTTTTGTGGGATAAAAATAATAACATATAAAATTGGCATTGAAAAAGAGCATTATCTACTCCAAAATGTAAGTTGCCTAAAACTACGCACGGAGGTCGAATAATGCTCTTTTATTACCATAATGAAATCACTTTTAATTGTCAATATTATC
Source organism: Dialister hominis (assembly GCF_007164725.1). NCBI lineage: Bacteria > Bacillati > Bacillota > Negativicutes > Veillonellales > Veillonellaceae > Dialister > Dialister hominis. Next base: position 1,956,377 of record NZ_AP019697.1, read on the forward strand.
GCACAGAAAATATCACTAACCATCCAAATCCTCATTGCCATACCCGAGTTACCAGTCTACGGACTGCCAGAGATTTTTCCTGTCCGCACTGTCACTCCCGTATGTATAGTTATGGGGCTTTTTCTGTACTCATCAAGGATTTTCCAGATCTTCCTAAGCAAAAGAAGTATATAGAGTTCTCGGGGCACAGATTCCGCTGCACATCCTGCGGGGAGGCCATAACGGAAGATATCCCCTGCCAATGCCCTTTCACACGCGTTACTTGGGATATGGCCTTGTGGATTATCCATCTGCTTAAGTGTCATACATCCATTTCTGCCATTTCGGCCATGCTCTCTGTACATTGGAGTGCCATACAGAGAATACAAAAGCATATCATGGATAAGGCGTTGGCTGCCTTTGAAACCTGCCTGAAGAAAAGTAACTATCGCCCACGGTATTTGGCCGTAGATGAGTTCGCTATCCATAAGGGCCATCGCTATGCCACCTGCGTTATGGATTTGGAAACGGGATTCATCTTGTGGGCCGGCCTGGGTCGCTCTATGGCAGATTTTGAGCACTTCTTTAAGAGCATTGACCTTTCGCTTCTTTCCAAGCTAAAAGCGGTGGCCATGGATATGAACGCATTCTTTAACAGGCTGTTCCAGAAATATTGTCCGAAGGCCCCCATCGTTTATGACCGGTACCATATGCAGGCACAGTTTGGGCGTGATGTTATGGGAGCCGTGCGCCTGGAGGAAGCACAAAAGCATAGGCAGGAAGCAGAAGCATTAAAGAAATATACGAAAGAAACTAATAATCCAGAGCTCCAGAAGATGGCCAGGGAAAAGAGCCATGAAGAAAGGAAGCTTTATACCGAATTAAAGAAATCCCGATGGATACTGTTAAAGAAGGACGACCACCTGAATGAAAGGCAGAAAACTCATCTGTTGGATATCCTGAGCGAGCATAGGGATTTGGCGATTTGTTATGCCATGAAGCAGGAGATGACTCGTCTGTTCACATTGACTGACTATGAAGAAGCTCTCGCCGGATGGACAAAATGGATTCAGGCTGGACTGGAGAGCGGGATTCCTGCCCTGGTAAAGTTTGCCCGGCAAAAGCAGAAGCGAATCAAGGGACTGGCTGCTCATGCCCTGTATCCTATCAATACGGGGAAGCTTGAAGGATTTAATAATAAGATCAAGGTACTAAAAAGAATCGGATATGGGTACCGAAACATGGATTATTTCTTTACCCTTATCCGATTCCATTCTTTACCTAAAAATTATTCATCCCCCAAATTTCCGTGAAGAGCCAAAAAAGAATCATGAAGATCAATGTTCATTTTCATGGCTCTTTTACTTTTATATTCTTTTTTACAATCCTTCAATGATTGCAAGGATCTTTTCGAGGACTTCTTCTTTGGTTCCATGGTTTCCTATGATGGTGTCGGCGGCGTTCCGGTAGAGGGTGATTCGTTCCTGATAGAGGTCGTAGACTTTCTGGGGGCCGTCTTTGAGGAGCGGGCGTTTTTCTACTTCTACGTCGCTGGCAATATCTTTGGCGTCGCGGTCAAGGAAGAAGATGTGGCCATTTTTCTTGAGGTTTTCTATGCTGGCACGTCTTTTGATGACGCCGCCTCCGGTGGCTATGACGAGGTTTTCCTTTTCGGAAAGGTCACGGATGGTTCTTTCTTCGGCATCGCGGAAGGCGTCTTCGGAAATGGCGAAGAGGGAGGCGATGGTTCTTCCTTCTTTTTCTTCGAGGTAATCGTCGGCATCGATGAAGGGGCGGCCGAGTCTTTCGGCGATGGCTTTGCCGAAGGTGGTCTTGCCGCTTCCGGGCATGCCGATCAGGATGATGTTCCTCATAGGCCTGCCTTCTTTTCTTTCGCTCTTTCTGCTTCGACGCGTTCTTCCTGGAGCTGCTTCATTTCTTCGACGATTTCCATGGCGACGAATTCAGGGATGTCGTGGCCGAGCCATATTTCTTCGGCGCGGACGGCCTGCATGACGAGCATGTAGAGGCCGTTTGATTTATCGGCATTCATGGCATCGGAGAGGAGTTTTGTCTCGGAGGGGTTGTAGATGAGGTCGATGACCTTGTCGAAGCGTTCAGCGACCTCGGCAGGCACGGGGGAAAAGCCTGCTTTCGGGTACATGCCTACGGGAGTGGCATTGACGAGGAGGTAGCCGTCTTCCTGGTTGAGGATGCTGTAGTCGATGATGAGGCAGTCTCTCTTTTCCGCAAATTCCTGGAAGGATTCATCAACGGCTTCAGGGCAGCGGCTGACGATGAGAATAGCGCCTGCGCCTCTGTCGTGGAGGCACTGGACGACGGCGCGGGAGGCTCCGCCATGGCCCATGACGAAGACTTTCTCGCCTTTGACATCGGCCGCGATCTTGTCGAGCGTCCTCGCAAATCCATCATAGTCAGTGTTGTAGCCGTACCGTTTGCCGTCATGGACAGCGACGGTATTGACGGCGCCGATGGTCCTGGCTTCGGGGGATATTTCATCCAGGAAGGGCATGATGTCTGTCTTGTAAGGGATGGTGACATTGAAGCCGTCCATGCTTTCAAGGAGGGTTTCGACAGTATCCTTCAGATTCATCCTGGCGATGGGAAGCAGGTTGTAGGTGCCGCAAATGCCCAGTTTTTCAAAAATTTTCTGATGTATTTCAGGGGAAAGGCTGTGTCCCAGCTTTTCTCCGATAAGCCCAAGTTTCATCGCTGCTCCTTTCTTTCCTCTTCACTGATACAGGAAGGATAGTTTCCCAGTATTTTGAAATAGGTGCACATCGATTCGAGGCCCTTCAGCGTGTGCTGGTTGGACGGGTCCATGAGCCGGCCGGTGACGTCGATGTGGAAGAAATATTCGAAGGGCCGCCCTGCCATGGGACGGGATTCGAGGTGTGTCATGTTCATGCCGCCGTAGAAGAAGTAGCCTAGGACGTGGTAAAGGGCGCCCGGCTCGTGGCGTACGGCAATGACGAGGGTGATCTTGTCGGACTTCTCCGTGATTTCCATGTGCGGTCCGATGACGAAGAAGCGGGTGCAGTTGCTGTCGTTGAAGAAAATATTTTCCTTCAGGATGGAAAGGCCGTACAGCTTGGCAGCAGCCCTTCCTGCAACGGCCGCCTGGTTCTTCTTCCCGTCCTCTGCAACCTTCTCGGCACTCCTTGAGGTCGAGAAATACGGCTTCAGCGTCCAGTCCCTGTGCTCATTGAAGAAGGGACGGCACTGGGCAAAGCCCTGCGGGTGCGAGTAGACGGTGTCGATATCCTCGATCGTCGCGCCCGGCACGCCCAAAAGGTTGTGCTCGATCTTGATCAGCTGCTCGCCGACGACGGCGCAGTCATACTTCATGATGAGGTCATAGACTTCAGTGATGCCGCCGGTCGAGGAGTTCTCGATAGGAACGACGCCGTAGTCGATGGCGCCTTCGGAGACAGCTTTGAGGACATCCTCAAAGAGCGGGTAGTAGTGCTCTTCCCTCTCTCTTTCTCCGAACTGGCGCTCCATGGCTTCATACGTGTAAGAGCCCTTCGCGCCGTAGCATCCGACGCGGAGTTTTTTCATTTCATCGGCCATAGTGGTACCTCCTTCCCGTGAGAAGCAGGTCCAGCAGGACGAAGGCAGCGGCATTCTCGACAACGGGAATGGCACGCGTGACGATGCAGGGGTCATGGCGTCCGCCGATCGACAGCATCGTGTCTTCCTTCTTGGAAATATCGACCGTCTCCTGCCTTTTTCCGATGGAGGCCGTCGGCTTGATCGTGACGGTGAAGCGGAGCGGGTTCCCGTTGGAAATACCGCCGAGGACGCCACCATTATGGTTCGTGATTGTCTTCACTTTACCGTTTTCATAGCGCATGGGATCGTTTGCTTCCGAGCCTCTCATGCCGGCGAGCGTTTCTCCGTCGCCAAAGGAAATGGATTTCACGGCCGGAATGGAAAATGCCATGTGCGCCATTTCGCTTTCGAGGGAATCAAAGAAGGGTTCGCCCATGCCGACAGGAAGTCCAAGTGCCATGCATTCGATCTGCCCGCCGACGGAGTCCCCTTCCTTCTGCGCAGCAAGGATAGCTTCTTCCATCGCTGCCCCCTGCTCGCCGTCAATGACGGGAAGGCGCATGGAGGAAAGTTTCTCAAAGAGATCCGGTTCTTCTCCCAGCGGGTCGAAGGGGAAATCCATGATGCCTGCGACGGAAAGCGCATGGGCTCCGATCACGATACCTTCTTTGGCAAGGATCTGCTTCGCAATGGCTCCGGCAAAGGTGAGGGGCGCGGTGATGCGTCCGGAGAAGTGGCCGCCTCCCCTGTAATCGTTGTATCCGTCATATTTCACATGGCCCGTGTAGTCGGCATGACCCGGGCGCATGGCATCTTTGAGACGGCTGTAGTCTTTCGAGTGCTGGTCGCCGTTTCTGATCTGCATGGCAAGGGAATCCCCTTCCGTGTGGCCGTCAAAGTAACCGGAAAGGATTTCAAATTCATCCTTTTCCTTCCTTGGCGTTGCCAGAGGGGAAGAACCCGGCGCGCGGCGGCGCATTTCAAAGGAGACCTTGTCCCAGTCGATGGCTATCCCGGCAGGAAGGCCGTCGATGACGCAGCCGATGGCGGTCCCGTGGGATTCGCCGAAGATAGTGAGATGAAGCGTGTTTCCGAATGTATTTCCCATGAGCCCTCCTTATTCTTTGATGACTTCAGGCGGAATGCGGGAAATCGAGGCAAAATCGTCCCAGAAGCCCGGGTACGACTTGGCGACAACTTCGGCGCCTTCAATGATGAGCGAATCTTTGCAGCGAGGCGAGATGGCAGCAAGCGCCATGGCGATGCGGTGGTCGTTCCAGGAGGAAACGGTGCCGCCGGTAAGGGCCGGCACGCCTTCGATGATAAGGCCGTCCTTTGTTTCTTCCACCTTCGCGCCGATCTTATTCAGCTCGACGGCCATCGCATGGAGCCGGTCGGATTCCTTCAGGCGGACGCGGGCTGCATTGACGATTTCCGTCTTTCCTTTGCTGACGGAAGCCAGCGCGGCCAGAACGGGCACGAGGTCCGGGCAGTCCCTGGCATCGATCACCGTTCCCTCTGTCTGGCTCTCGACGGCAATGATGTCGTCATGCTCAAAAGCTAGGAACGCATTCATGCGGATCAAAATATCCAGGATGGCACGGTCGCCCTGACGGGAATTTCTTGTGAGCCCTGTCAGCTTGACCGTTCCTCCGGAAAGCCCGGCTGCGAGCCAGAAAGCGGCCTGCGAGTAGTCGCCTTCTACCGCCGTGTCAGCCGCTTCGTACTCCTGCGGGCCGAAGACTTCATAATGGCCTGCCCGGCGGAGCGTCAGCGCGATATTTCTCTTCCGCATCGTGTCGATCGTCATATTGATGTAGCCTTCCGATTCGACCTCGGTCGTGCTTTCCAAAGCGGAGCCTCCTGCAAGGAGCGGAAGGATAAAGAGGATGCCCGTGAAGAACTGCGAACTCACATTTCCCGGGAGCTCGAAAAGGCCACCTTCCCATTTTCCTTCAACGGTGAGAGGCAGTCCGCCGGATTCAGCCTGGTACGCAATGCCTTTTTCATCGAAAAGGTCGTAGTAAGGCGTGAGCGGTCTTTCAGACAGGCGTCCGTGTCCGGTCCACTGGACGCGGTTTCCTGAATAAATGCCGATCGGGATGAGGAAACGAAGCGTCGAGCCTGATTCGCCGGCATCGGCGATGATCGTCCCTTCCTGCTTTTTGAGGCCGCCCGTGACATGGATAAGGGTTTCCTTCTCTCCCTTTTCCACATCGATGACAGCGCCGAACTGGCGTAGGATGCGGATGGTCGCTTCGATGTCCTTGGACATGGTGACGTTCCGAAGAGTCGACGAACCTTTGGCAAGCGCGGAGGCGATGAGTTCCCTGTGCGTCATGCTCTTTGACGCGGGAACGTGGATCGTGCCGTCCAATGTCTGCGGTGTGATTTTGATAATCATGATGCACCTGCTATTCTGTGACGATGTATTTATCAAGCTCGCTCGTCTTCACTTTGAGAAGGTGAGCTTTTCCGATCTTATCCAGTACGACGAGGGTGATTTCTCCGCCGCGCCGCTTCTTGTCATGCATGATCTGCGGGATGAGTTCCAGAGCGGGAACGGCGATCGAAGTCGGAAGGGAGAGATGATGGACGGCGCGGATGACGCGTTCTGCCGTTCCCTTTTCCGTGATGCCCAGCCGCTCCGTCTGCTCAGTCAGAAGGCACATGCCGATGGCAACGCCTTCGCCGTGGGTGTAGGTCGAGTAGTTGAAATACCTTTCAATGGCATGGCCGATCGTGTGGCCGAAGTTCAGCATCTGACGGCTGCCATTGTCGTAGCGGTCTTCCTCGACGAATTTCTTCTTCTGAAGGACGCTCCTCAGGATGATTTCTTCCATATGATTCCGGAGATCTTCCTCGCTTCCGATATTTTCCAGAAGCTCAAAGAGCTCAGGATCGCCGATGCATCCGTACTTCAGGGCTTCTGCGAGGCCGTCATGGACGTAGCGCGTGGGAAGCGTATCGAGGAGGTCGGGGTCGATGAAGACACCCTTTGGCTGGTAGAAAGCACCCGCCAGATTCTTGCCGCCGGGAAGGTCGATGGCGACTTTTCCGCCGACCGAGCTGTCGATCTGCGCAAGAATCGTCGTCGGCACCTGGAAGAAGGGCACGCCTCTCATGTAGGAAGCCGCCGCAAATCCGCCAAGGTCGCCCGGGACGCCGCCCGAGAAGGTGACGATTGCATCGTCCCTTGAAAGGTTGAAGTCGCAGAGCTCATTGTAGACGCCTTCCAGGACGTGGATATTCTTATTCTCCTCGCCGGCCGGCATTTCAATGATGCGCACGTGGAAATCGCCCTGCTGCAGAGATTCGCGGATCTTGTCCCCGTAAATCGCCTGGACATGGTTATCCGTGATGACGGCGATCTTCTGCGCCTTTGTCAGTTTCCTGATCTTTTCCCCGATATGAGGGAGAAGCCCTCTTTCGATTTCAATCTTGTACGATTCTTTCCCGAGATCCATATTCACTACTGCCATGGCTGTCCCATTCCCTTCTTCTCCGGCCCGCTTCCGAAAGGAAGGTCCGTATGCTGTCTTCATTCTTCTCTTCGATGGCACGCCTGAGCGTTTCAAGCGCCGCCTCGAATCGTTCTATTTCCGTAAGGACATTTTCCCTGTTCGACAGGAAAAGCGATGTCCAGAGTTCTTCATTGATATCTGCCACGCGCGTCTCGTCCCTGAAGGATCCGCCGGTGAAACGGTTCGTGTCCTTCCTGTAGGAGGCGCTGTTCATCAGAGCCGCTGCCGCCGCGTGGGGCAGGTCGCTCGTGTATGCGATGATTTCATCATGCTCATGGGCCGTCACGGCCGGTGCATGCGCGCAGCCCAGCGCCCTGATCATCTCTTCGATGAGTGCGACATTTTCCTTCCTGTTTGATTTCCTCGGGATCACGATGTAATTCGCGCCCTTGAAAATATCTGCCGATGCCTGCGAAAGGCCTGCGCCTTCCCTGCCGCACATGGGGTGGCCGGAAATGAAATCCTGCGTCGGAAGGATCAAAGACTCTGCGATGTCTGCAAAGCCGTCCTTGACGCCTGCGATGTCGGTCAGGATGGCATCCCTGGCAAGAAGAGAAAGATTCTCTTCCAGAAATGCTTTCGTCGCTTTCTCCGGCGTGCAGGAGACGACGATCCTGCACTCTTTGAGATCCTTAGGATCTGCGGAATCGATGATTCCCATCCGGAGGGCTTCCTCTTCCGCACTCTTCGTGCGGTTGATTCCGATGACCCTGTTTCCGATTTCCTTGAACCGTTTGGCGAAAGAACCTCCCATAAGGCCCAGCCCGATGACGCCGACGGTAATCTTGCTGAAGTCACTTGTACTCATATTCTCCCTTTTCTTTCTGCCTGACTATGAAATTCACTGATTCTTACTCTATTGTATACGAAAATGAAAATCCGTGGAAATAGTATTTTTTCCTGTTCTGCTCTGCTTCTATATTTATTTTTATACTATATATACTGCGGATTTCCTTCTTACAGTTCGCGTCCGACGATCGGTGCGATCTCGCGGAGCTTCTTCATCATGTGGTCGAAGGTCTCCGGCGTGATGGATTCAGCGCCGTCGCACCATGCATTTTCCGGATCGTTGTGGACTTCGCACATGATGCCGTCCGCGCCGGCTGCAATGGCTGCCATGGCCATGGATTCGACCATCCATCTCTTGCCCGTCGCATGGCTTGGATCGACGATGATCGGCAGGTGGCTCATGCGCTTGACGGCGGCGATGGCGGAAAGGTCAAGCGTATTTCTTGTCGCCTTTTCGAAGGTGCGGATGCCTCTTTCGCAGAGGATGACATTGTGGTTGCCCTCGCTCATGATGTATTCGGCGCTCATCAGCCATTCCTCAATCGTGGCGGACATGCCTCTCTTCAGGAGGACCGGCACATTCAGACGGCCGACGGCTTTCAGAAGGTCGAAGTTCTGCATGTTTCTCGCACCAATCTGGATGAGGTCGATCTTCTTTTCAAGGAAAGTGCCGATCTTGTCTGCGCTCATGAGCTCGGTGACGACCGGAAGGTCATTGTCGCGGGCGGCCGAGAGAAGAAGGTCGAGCCCCTTTTCGCCAAGTCCCTGGAAAGAGTACGGGGACGTTCTCGGCTTGAATGCGCCGCCGCGAAGGATAGCTGCGCCGGATTTCTTCACTTCTTTGGCAATGCCGTGGATCTGATCGGGCGTTTCAATCGAGCACGGTCCTGCCATGACGACGAGCTTCTTTCCGCCGACCTTGACGCCGGAGACATCGACGATCGTGTCCTCCGGATGGAAAGCGCGGCTCGCTCTCTTGTACGGCTCCTGCACGCGCATGACGCGGTCGACCCATTCGTGGCCCATGAAATCCCTTTCATCGAGGGCCGATGTGTCTCCCACAAGTCCCAGTACGACTTTTCTTGACCCGGTGCTCTTGTCGATCTGGAATCCTCTGTCCTCGAGAGATTTCACCATACGTTCAATTTCCAGTGCCGGTGTGTTTTCCTTCATAACGATAATCATAATAATCCTCCTTGCCCCTTGGGCGCTCCATCCGCTACTGCGGTTTCTTTGGTCTTGCTCTATGCTTCCATCCTGCTTCCGGGTAATAAAAAAAGGACAGGCTCTCCTGAGTCTGTCCTGATCGTCCGGTAAAGGGTAGGGTTATGGCTCATGAGACGGGTACGCTAAATAGCCGCGGGTAAAGTAATAACCGCGGTAATAAACGTATGCTGCTGCCATAGCTGCCTGTCTCATGATGACCCCTCCCTTCTTAGATGTTGGTTTAGTATAGGCTGATTTCAGAAACTCTGTCAAATAGTATGCATAAATCGCATGAAATATTTGTCATATGCCGTGCAAGGCATGGAAATTCATTTCCTGAACGAAATGTTTCCTACGGGACGGTGAGTTCTCGTCGGTGTATATCGACCGTTTTAGATTGAAAAAGTTTCTCATTTAAGATAGAATACAACTAGAACGAATTGCCCGATTTCACAAAAGAGACCGGGCTTTTTGTCAGAAATGCAAAAAGAAGCGAGAATCTTATGACCAATTCTTACGATAAATCCTATTTGAAAATCGCACTGCCGGCCGCCTTCGAAGGGCTCTTCATGATCCTTCTCGCCTCGACGGACCTCATCATGGTCGGCACGCTCGGAGCTTTCCCGATCGCAGCGGTCAGCATCTTCGCCCAGCCAAGGCTCGTACTCCTCTGCTTCTCAAGGTCGCTGGCCTCCTCGGTGACGCTCCTTGTTTCGAGAAAGGCAGACGAAGCAGGAAAAGAGGCGGCTTCTTCCATCATGAAGAAATCCCTCACCGTCTGCGCCCTGCTCCTCGGCATGCTCCACATCCTTTTCTTCCTTTTCCTGGAAGATATCCTTTACCTTATGGGAGCGACCCCTGATTACATTTCCCTGGCCATGGACTACAGCGTCCCGGCCCTCATTGCGACATACTTCACTTCACTGACGCTGATCCTCCAGGCCGTGCAGCTTGGCTATGGCAAGACGGCTGTCATCATGAAGACGAATGTGGCAGGAAATATCATCAACGTCATCCTGAGCTTCATCCTGATCTTCGGCATCGGCCCCGTCCCTGCGATGGGCGTCGCCGGAGCCGCAATCGGCACCGTCTTTGCCACCCTCTTCACCCTCATTGCGACAGCGGCAATCCTTAGGGGCGACGGATTCTTCGCCGAAAGCTCCTATGTCCCTGACAAGGATTATTTCCGCCAGATACTTCCAATCTTCGGCAGCATCCTTAGCGAGCAGGGCAGCGAAAGAGCCGGCATGGTCATCTTCTCCCGCATGGCGGCAGGCCTTGGCCCCATCCCCTTTGCCATCCACAGCGTCTGCATGAATATCTGCGACATTTACTGGGACTTCATCACAGGCTTCGGCAAGGCAAGCATGGTCACCGCCGGACAGTCCTGCGGCCGCGGCAGCGAAGAAGACTGGAAAGCATACAAGAAGAGCGGCATGCGCCTTTCCTTCTACATGTCCTGCGCCGTCTTCGTCCTGACGCTCATTTTCAGGAATGAAATCTTCACCATCTATTCCGGCGACGGCATCGCGCCTGAAGCCGCTTCCATCATCATGATCTTCGTAGCCTTCGTTTCCTTCCCGGAAGCCTACGGCGTCATCGGATCCTCCATCCTGCGCGGCAGCGGAAGGACAGCGGAAGTCGCTGCTTACTCCTTCTTCTCCGTGACACTTCTGCGCCCGATTATGACCGGCCTCTTCCTCTACGGCTTCGGCCTCGGCCTCACCGGCGTATGGATGGCACTCGTCCTCGACCAGATGATCCGCGCCACCTGCGCAATCTATTTCATGAGGAAACTCAAAGCCCGCGGCTGGGACAGGATCCTCGCCGATATGGCCTAATATGGCACAGCATTTACGCCAATTTCATGGGCGTTTTTTCTTTCTTCATGCTATAATGAAAGCAAAGAGAGCGTACTTGAAGGAGGAACGGATTATGGAAAAAATCCACATCAATCTGGGAAGCGATTCCTACGACGTCCACATTGAAAGCGGACTGATCGACAAAGCAGGCTCCGCCATCGCGGACCTGACCGGCGCTGAAAAAGCAGCCGTCATCACAGAAGACACCATCGACAAGCTGTACGGCATGCGTCTCGTCAGCTCACTGGAAAAAGCAGGCATCAAGGCGAAAATGATCGTCGTGCCGGGGACGGAAAAATCCCGCTCCCTTCCGATCGTCAACAGCATCTACGGAGCGCTGGCAGACTTCGGCCTTGGAAATGACGACATCCTGATCGCATTGGGCGGCCGCATCGTCGGCGACGTCACCGGATTTGCCGCAGCCACCTGGCACAGGGGCGTGCGCTACATCCAGTTCCCGACATCCGTCCTCTCGCAGATCGGAAGCGCCATCGGCGGAAAGGTCACCCTGGACATCACAGCCGGCAAGAACCTCGTAGGCATGTTCTACCAGCCTGCTGCCGTCTACATCGACCCCTCCATGGCGAAATCCCTCCCGCGCCGCTACCTCCACAACGGACTTGGCGAAGCTGTGAAACTGGGCTGCGTCGCTGACAAGGACCTCTTCGAACTCTTCGAAAAAGCAGGCTCTGACATGGACATCCTCCGCGTCCTTCCGGAAATCATCCAGAGATGCGTAGCCATCAAAGCCCACTATGTAGAAATCGACCCGGGCGCGAAAGGTGAACGCCGCATCCTTGACTTCGGCCATACCATCGGAGGCGCTATCGAACGCTGCTACCGCTATGACGATGCCAAGATCACCCACGGCGAAGCCACAGCCATCGGCATGAACCTCATGACCCGCCGCTCCGAACTCCTGGGCCTCACCGAGCAGGGCACCTCAGAACGCCTCGAATACGTCCTGAAATCCCTCTCCCTTCCGACGACTGTCAACATCCCGGATGAAATCCTCACCGCCCAGATGTACAAGGACAAACGCATCACCGAAGGAAAAATCCAGCTGACACTCCTCAAGAGAATCGGAGAAGGCTTCCTCCACACCGTACCCGTCGAAGAACTTCCAAGGTACGTGAAGACGAAATAAGAAATCGAAGAAAGGAGCCGTGAAAACGAGTGATCGTCATTCACAGCTCCTTTTGTGTTAGTCTTTTGGCGAAAAGGATCTGATATTTTGGAAACCCGTGTACTCCGTTATTTTCTTGCCGTCGCGCAGGAAGGAAGCGTGACGAGGGCGGCGCGGGCGCTGCACCTGACGCAGCCGACGCTTTCCCGCCAGATCAGAGAGCTTGAAGAAGAACTCGGGCAGACGCTCTTTTCAAGAGGCGGGCGCGAGCTGTCTTTAACGCGCGAAGGACTGCTCCTCCGGCAGCGGGCTGAGGAAATCGTGGGCTTGGCTGAGATCACGGAGAAGGAATTCCGTTCCCTTGGCGAGAAGACAGTAAGCGGCGATCTTTCCCTCGGCTGCGGGGAAAGCAAAGCGCTGTCCTTTGTGACAGATGCACTGAAAGTTCTGCAGGATGAGCACCCGCTGATCATTCCCCATTTCTTCAGCGGAAACGGAGAAATCGTCATGGACCGCCTCGACAAGGGCCTTCTTGATTTCGCCGTCCTCATGGGCGCGGAAAATACCGAGAGGTACTACTCCCTCCCTCTTCCAAACCATGACACATGGGGCCTTCTCATGGATAAGGATGATCCCTTCGCCTTCCGTCCCCTCACCTCGCCCCTTTCCCTCGTCTGGAAAAAACATCAGATCCTCTCCGCCCCGGCAGAAGCCTTCCTCGCAAAGATCCGGGAAGCAGGGGAGAAATAGAAAAATGCTGTGAAATCACGATTCGATTTCACAGCATTTTTTAGGCTCTTCACGGAAATTTGGGGGATGAATAATTTTTAGGTAAAGAATGGAATCGGATAAGGGTAAAGAAATAATCCATGTTTCGGTACCCATATCCGATTCTTTTTAGTACCTTGATCTTATTATTGAATCCTTCAAGCTTCCCCGTATTGATAGGATACAGGGCATGAGCAGCCAGTCCCTTGATTCGCTTCTACTTTTGCCGGGCAAACTTTACCAGGGCAGGAATCCCGCTCTCCAGTCCAGCCTGAATCCATTTTGTTTATCCGGCGAGAGCTTCTTCATAGTCAGTCAATGTGAACAGATGAGTCATCTCCTGCTTCATGGCATAACAAATCGCCAAAGCCCTATGCTCGCTCAGGATATCCAACAGATGAGTTTTCTGCCTTTCATTCAGGTGGTCGTCCTTCTTTAACAGTATCCATCGGGATTTCTTCAATTCGGTATAAAGCTTCCTTTCTTCATGGCTCTTTTCCCTGGACATCTTCTGGAGCTCTGGATTATTAGTTTCTTTCGTATATTCCTTTAATGCTTCTGCTTCCTGCCTATGCTTTTGTGCTTCCTCCAGGCGCACGGCTCCCATAACATCACGCCCAAACTGTGCCTGCATATGGTACCGGTCATAAACGATGGGGGCCTTCGGACAATATTTCTGGAACAGCCTGTTAAAGGATGCGTTCATATCCATGGCCACCGCTTTTAGCCTGGAAAGAAGCGAAAGGCCAATGCTCTTAAAGAAGTGCTCAAAATCTGCCATGGAGCGGCCCAGGCCGGCCCACAAGATGAATCCCGTTTCCAAATCCATAACGCAGGTGGCATAGCGATGGCCCTTATGGATAGCGAACTCATCTACGGCCAAATACCGTGGGCGATAGTTACTTTTCTTCAGGCAGGTTTCAAAGGCAGCCAACGCCTTATCCATGATATGCTTTTGTATTTTCTGTATGGTACTCCAATGTACAGAGAGCATGGCCGAAATGGCAGAAATGGATGTATGACACTTAAGCAGATGGATAATCCACAAGGCCATATCCCCAGTAACGCGTGTGAAAGGGCATTGGCAGGGGATATCTTCCGTTATGGTCTCCCCGCAGGATGTGCAGCGAAATCTGTGCCCCGAGAACTCTATATACTTCTTTTGCTTAGGAAGATCTGGAAAATCCTTGATGAGTACAGAAAAAGCCCCATAACTATACATACGGGAGTGACAGTGCGGACAGGAAAAATCTCTGGCAGTCCGTAGACTGGTAACTCGGGTATGGCAATGAGGATTTGGATGGTTAGTGATATTTTCTGTGCGATAATATTGACAATTAAAAGTGATTTCATTATGGTAATAAAAGAGCATTATTCGACCTCCGTGCGTAGTTTTAGGCAACTTACATTTTGGAGTAGATAATGCTCTTTTTCAATGCCAATTTTATATGTTATTATTTTTATCCCACAAGAAAGCGTGAAGAACCTAAAAAAAGAGCGGATCCAACGGCAAGAGCTTCCCCCGCCCTCACCATCAAAAAAAGACCACATCTCTGCGGTCTTTTTTGATTGATTTTATTTTTCTTCGTCTTCCGCTGCTTCTGTTTCAGCTTCTGCGAAGGATTCCTGTGCTGCGCCGTCGCCGAGGGGGGCTTTCATGCGGTCGAGTTCATCGATTGCTGCGAGGGCGAGTTCGAGGTCTTTTCTGATCTTGCCTACGTAGGATTTCATGTTGCCTTCGGTCTGCATCATGTTGTGAATGAGGGTGCGGCGGTAGTCCTGCGCGTCTTTGATCTGCTTTTCGCTGTCGGCCTTGGCGTTGGCGATGAGGATGTCTGCGTTTCTGCGCGCGTTCTTCTTCACGTTTTCAGCGGTGTCTTTGGCGAGCTGCAGGGTGGCAGTCATTGTTTCGGAGATCTTTTCATAATTGGCCAGTTTTGCTTTCATCTGGTCAAGTTTTTCTTCCATTTCGCGGTGTTCACGGTAAATGCGTTCGTAGTCAGCGACGATCTGGTTCAGGAAATCATTGACTTCCTCTTCGCTGTAACCACGGACGGTGGCTTTCGTGAACTGCTTATTATGGATGTCCATTGGTGTAATCATAATTTGCCTCCTTGGGGGGAATTCTTTCCCCATTTTACTGTCTATCCGGCGTTTCGGCAAATTCTTTTTTGTCAAAGCGTAAAGATAGCATGAAAATTACCCATCCCTTTTGCTTTTTCCCTTACAGAAATGGAAGTACTGTGCATTACTGTATTTATCGTCTTTCCAGGCGACAGCGCATGAAGATTTTCCCGAAGAGCCATGCGGTAGCGGCGGTATAGATCATGCCAGGAGCGGCTGCGATGAGCATGACTTCAAGCCCCTTCCCCAGGAGGAAGTACATGAGGACGCGGGCAGCGGCGCTTCCCACGGGACCGGAAATCACGTAGAATACGCGGCTGTCTCCAAGCGCCAGCCATACAAGGCCGACGACGACGCGGAATGTCATGGCGACGGCGACGTTCAGGATGGTCGCGGTCCCCATCGTCATGCTTAAGAGGGATGCGAGGATCCCTGCAATCAGGTATTTCTTAAATCCAAAGACGCCACAGATGGCGACGGCAATCGGGGCTGAGAGCTGGAACTCCGTCCCCGGGACAAGGCCCGGGATGCGGAAGACTCCGCTGACGGCTATGAGAACGGCGAGCATCGCTGTCTCACAGATATCCACGATCCATTGTCTCTCTCCTGTCACGGTCATAAGGTGCTCCTTTCGATGGCTAGGGCAGGGGGAAATGCGCTTTCATGACCGCAACGGCGCGGTCCAGTTCTTCTTTCGTGTGAGCCGCGGTCACGGTCAGGCGGATGCGGCTCGTCCCGGCGGGCACCGTCGGCGGACGGATAGCAGAGAGAAGGATGCCTTCCTCAATGCATCGGGAGGCGTATGCGAGCGTCTTTTCCTCTTCGCTCAGTATGATGGGAATGATCGGAGTGTCGCTTGGTTCTACGGGAATCCCCGCTTCTGCCAGCTTCTCCTTCATGTACCGGGTATTCTCCATCAAGCGTCCCACGAAGCGCTCCGGCTCGCGCTCCAGAAGGCGTAAAGCTGCCAGCGCCGTCATCCCGGTCACGGCTGAGATGGACGTAGAGAAAATGAACGGCCTTGAAACGTTCCTCAGGTAATCGCAGATTTCCCTTGAAGCAGCTGCATAGCCGCCCTCAGCACCGAGCGCCTTGGACAGCGTCCCCACCTGGATATCTATGCCAGAGACGTGGAAATGCTCCGCAGAGCCTCTTCCCGTCTCGCCGATCACGCCGACGCCGTGCGCATCATCGACGATGAGGCAGGCATTGTATTTTTCCTTAAGGCGGATCAGGTCCGGGACCGGCGCGATGTCCCCGTCCATCGAGAACACCCCGTCTGTCACGATGAAACGCTGCCCGCTCACAGGCGTATTCTTCAGAAGTTCTTCCAGAGCAGCCATATCCGAATGCGGATAAATGACCGTGCGGGCGCGGGAAATCCTGCATCCGTCGACAATGGAAGCATGGTTCAGTGCGTCCGAGAAAATGATATCGTCCTTGCCGCCGAGGGCATAGAGGACGCCCAGGTTTGTCATGTAGCCTGTATTGAAAATGACGGCATCTTCCGCATGCTTGAAGGAAGCGAGCTCCTTTTCCAGATCCGAGAGTTCAAAGACAGCACCCGATGTCAGACGCGCGCCGCCCGAGCCCGTGCCCCAGCGTACGGCATCCCTGGCCGCTTCCTGGACCTCCTGTTCATGCGTCATGCCAAGGTAATCATTCGAATTAAAGACAATGCACTCCGAACCGTCGCGGCGGACGCCCTTCGACGCCGTCACCATGCGGAGATCCTGCACTTTGCGGAAGCGCCCACCTTCGCGGATTTCATCCAGCACCTTTCCCATATTTTCAAGTTTCATTTGATAACCTCACCAATACCGTCTGATTCTGCATATAGTCTTCATAAAGAGCAACATCTGTCCCGTGCTTCACGAAGAAAACGCGCCCGCCGACCGGGTCGCCCTTGTCCTTCATCACCGTAATGCGGCCATAGCCGTGAAGCGGCGAGCCGACGTAGCCCGTCACATAGTCCGGATCATCCGACCAGCAAAGCTCGGCTACCGTGCCGGGTCCGTGAGCCACCTTCGATGCCAGGACAAGCGCTTCACGCGGATGATCGCCGCCAAGACCCTTGCCGCGCATCTTTGCTTCATACTCAGCCGTGTCAGCGCTGTCCATATTGCTGCAGCGGACCCCGCGCTCTCCGCGGCCATCGAGCCTTTCGCCCGTCTCCGCATCCATCACGATTGCGCCCCTCATGCTGTCTTCCAGTGCTTCCAGAGAAGCGATGCCCCGCCTGGCCGCCAAAGGAGAAACACCCGCGCGGATGAGCTCAGCCTCCGCTGCCCTGTGTCCCTCGGACTTCTCGCTCGTGTCGATCTGGTAAAGCGGAAGCATCAGGCAGTACGAAACCGCCGCATCCGGCACCTCTTCCACCTTCACCTGAATGAAATCCGCGCATCCTCTCTCATGCTCCCTTGCACGGCGCATCATGGAAATCACCGTCTCATCCACCAGATCCTCAGAAACAATCCGCTCCGCTCCAGAAATGTGGCGCCCGCCCTTGCCATGGGTCCCGCCCAGGCTCGAACGCATCTTCACACTGTACAACATTTACGGTCTCCTTTGTCAACTTGCATTGTTATTATTGTCAACCTTATGGGTAAAAAAATATGCCGAAGCATCGCTCCGGTTCCATATATCTACTTTATTTCTTTCTATTATTTAATAGTAACAGGACTCTTTTGTCAAGGTGTTTGAATGTGCGATGTTAACAAAATAACTAAAACGCATGTGCAGGGATTCAAAAGAGCCTCCATGTAAAAAGGACTTCCGCAGGCGTAGGAAGTCCTTTTTAAGGTGTGTTGCAGGCACCTTTGCTGCCCAGCCCTGGGGGAGGTTCTCCCGGCCGCGTCTCCGCCCTCGAGAAGGGAAGTGAAGCGAAGACCCCGCCCGGTAGATAGGGATGGACTTTATAGAATGCCCTTCAAATCCAGCGGGGATCGCCGCTGGATTCATTGGACTCATTCCCTGTACCAGTTTTTCTATTTCAAGAAATGAGCTTTCGCCATTTCATCATGTCATCTTCCATCCGCTGCATAGAACAAGAGCTTCCATGACAGCCGCTCTCATTCTGCAGGAACCGTCCCCCGCGCGGCGCATCCCCCGATGCACGCCGCGGACGATTTGTGGATGTTCTCCTTCTGACTAACGAAACCCGCTGGCAGGAAACAGTCGGCGCGTCCTTGCATGACACGGCCCGCCCCTGCCGCCTTCCCCCGGGATAAGCAGCAAGGCCATGTCTTGACGCTTCGTTGATACTAAGTATACATTTTCTTTACAAAAGCAGTCAATATGATATACCATACATTAATATTTGATTTAAATCTCCCCTTTTTTCATCATTTCCATGCAAGAATACGCATGTTAGAAATAAAATTCCCATTCTCAATAAAGTCAAAAATCGAATTATTTTGTTTGAATTTATTCTGGATAAACAGTCAGAAAGTATACGGCTTTATCAAAATGACGTTGCCTTTTAAATCTATTTTAAAATTATGTTTTAGAATAAAAGCCAGTATTCCCGTTATAGTTTGAAATATTTCCTTGATATTCCTAAATGCAGCATATTCTATATAGGCTCTTTTAAAAATAAGAGTACCGAATCATTTTTATCAAAATATCAATTAGAATCAGACATTTCGCGTAAAGTCTATGCCTCTTAGCCCCGTCTTTACCGGACTTTATCAAAAAATCAGATCAAAGTCCCCATTTTCATTTAGGTGAATACCATCGACTAAAACTCGTGTATATCCTGCAACCTATGAAATGAGAGGGATTGATAGAAGAAATCACAGAGCTATGAAAAAAGCAAACGATATTGGGAATGGGAGAGGAAGATGGAGGAAAATGCATTTCCACGAGCGAAGCGAGGTTTAAGGGTGTTAACCTTGCTCCGAAAGGAGAAGGTGGCAGCGTAGCTGACGAATGAGATGTAGTTCCATCAGCCGCCAGGCTGGTTTTGCGGTTTTTATGAGGTGGTTCATCTCCCAGGCTGCAAGCCGGCTGTATGGTTTTTCATCTTTTTCATATAAAATGCTAAAACCGCACAACCTCGCTCTGCTCGATGAACCTTTTATAAAAACCAATGAATACTGCACCCCTTTCGTCAGCAACAGTTAAATGATAGGCTGACCGCCCTTCCCCGCTGAGGCAGGGCAAAACCTTCCGCACCGGCACGTACCGCCATGTTACTGCGATGTACTGAGTTTTGATTTCCACGAGCCTTCCGAAATGAAATTCCACACAAAAAAGCCTCCCGCGCACTTGGGAGGCTTTTCTGCTTTTCCTTTGTTCAGAGTCAGGCTTTTTATTATTTTATACGCCGACTTTCGCGGCAAGTTTTGCGATGATCTGCTGCTGTTTTTCGTTGATTTCCTTCTGTTCTTTGAGCATGGTTTCGAGCTGGCCGATTCTCTGATCCTGGGAGACCAGTTTCTTGTCCTGTTCAGCGACGTGTTTCTTGAGGCTTGTCAGTTCTTTGGCTGCTTCACCTGGGTAGACCTTCTTTACATTTCCTCTTTCACCGACTTTGAAGGAGGCGCCGACGGTAACCATGTTATCGTTGTAACCTACGGTCGTTCCCAAAGAGAGAAGCGTGTCGTCATTCGGATGGTAGAAAGCGCCGAGGGCGAGGGCCTGCTGGTCTTTGTAGGAACCACCGGAGACGGCGACGTTTTACTTGCTGTCCGGATCATAGTCGACCGGATGAAGGCCCGCCAGAGCGGCTGCACCTGCGCCGACTTCATTGACACGGTGATCGAGGTCGCCTACGCGGTTGTCGAGCTGTGTCAGGTGGGTCGTGTTATTGGTAATGCTGCCCTTGAGTTCATGAATCTGCGAGCCGTTGACGGCGTCCGTGGACGATGCGGAAATTTCTCCAGTCGCGACGTTTGTCACTTTCCTGCCGCCTGCATTGATGCCGCCCGACGTCATGGACGGACCGCCCTTTATGGTGACGCCATCGTTATTGATGGTAGTATTTCCTGCTTTGACGCTGTCGACGGTGATGTCTTTCTTGAGCGATACTTTCAGCGAATCTCCGGAAATACTGGTTTCCGTATTCGTGCTGTCCCCAAGGATCGAGAGGGTGCCCTTCGGGGAAATCGATGCGCTGTTCCCGTCGTCTGCCTTGAAGCTGGTCGGGTCCGTGACGTTCCTGATCACGACGACTTCACCATTATCGACACTTGTATTACTGTCCGAGGTAATTGGAAGAATCGTCGTCCCGCCGGAATTAGCGCCCGATGTTCCTGTATTTCCTGCGCCCGCAGTGCCTGCCGTGTCTGCAGTGGCCAGGCTGGAATGCGTCGTGACTGCTGTTTTCGTATTCGTTCCTGCGGCCGTATTTCCTACGCTGGCGGATGTATGGCCCGTCTCGGATGTGGTGCCTGTGATATTCGCGCTGATGGTGTACATACCGTCAGACGTCTTGATGACCTGGATGCCGTTGCCTGCCTTGATATTTGGCTGCGTCGCATTCTGCCGGGCGAAGACAACCTTCTTCAGCTGCGCCACGTTGACGGCATCGGTGTCCTGCGTGCCAGCTGCGACGCCCGTGATCTGACGGGTGATGCCTTTGGAAATATCGCCGACAGAAACGGCGCCTCTTGTCGATTTCCAGGCCGGGGACGTATTCAGGGAAAGAAGATTTGTCAGCGGATCATAGCCTGCATAACCAGCTGCCGTACCTGCCACAGAGCCCGAACCGAAGGCCGCGCCGCCAGAGGCTGTCGCATAGGAATTGTAACCGACAGCGACGATATCATCGCTTGTCATCTGCGTCGCATTGCTGTCTGCCGACCCGATGACGACGGAACGGTCAGCGTTGGAAAGGTAACGGTTGTCGCCGATGACCTGCGACATCTTCGAAACAAGAACAGTATTGGCTGAACCTATAGAAGTGACATTCTGCACATTGATGGCTGAATTACCATAACCGATTTGGATATCTTTTGCATTTTCTGCTGCACCATCCGTAGTGGACAAAACATTATTCACGCCGAACATCTGCGACAGGTTTGTATTCGTTGCACGGTTCCTATCGCCCAAAACCTGCGTCTTATCTGCATTCGTCACGCCATTGACAGCGCCGAGGGCAGAAACATGCTGCACGGCGGATGCCGTATTTCCCACACCGGACAAGATATTGGATGCGCTTGGCGTCTTCTCTGTCCCGGTGATGGAATTCTTAGCGCCTGCTATCAGAGAGGAATTGACATAAGAAGCGCTGTTTGTATCACCAATCATGACGCTGCCTTTGGTGTTCTCCACATTGGCGTTGTCATCCATGACAATGGAGCTTGTTACATAGCTTCCCTTGCTGCCCGTTCCGATGACCGTCGTATTGTTTGCTCTCGTGAAACTATTGTTGTATCCGTCGATCATGACATACTTGTCGCTATCAAATAGGCCGTTTTGGCCCTTAAGTTCATTCCCTGTACCAAGGACCTGGGCAAAGGATACGCTGTCGACCTTGTTCCCATTTCCGATGGCCATGACAGCGCCGCCTGGATTTTTTTGGCTCCGTCAATGATTGCATCCTGCATGGCTTTTGGAGAATCAAGCGGCTGGCTCAGAATCATCGTTGCCGAAGTGACTCCCCATGTATTTTTCACCTCATTGCCCGTGCCGATGGCGATGGTTCCGCTGCTGTTATTGACACGGTTTCCCGTCCCGATGATGGAGTTTTCCGCGCCGGAATGAGGAAAGGCGGCAATCGATTCATTGGAGTTCAAGGAACCGACGACAGTGCCAAATGCATTCTTATATCCATCAAGAATGGTATCGACCACATGGAGTTCCTGATACTGGCTCGACTGCACATCGTAGCTGCCATAGGTCGTCGTGAACATGCCGTTTGCATACGAATTCGTGCCGACCGTCGTCGAGGCCACACCTAGCTGCCTGCCGGCTGCAGGGCTGAAGCCGTACGTGCTGAATTCCGATCCCTTCGTATCCCCGATCTCCACATCCGCTCCCAGATTATGCGCGCCGATTTCAATCGATCCTGCCCTTGCGAAAGAATTCGTGCCGATGGCAATTCCTTCCGGCAGATTTTCCTTCGCTTCCGTGTTGCCAGCTATGGTGTAACCAAATCTGTCATCATCTTTGCCTCTCTCCTTGCCATATCCGAAGGAAAGAAGTGCCTCCTCCGTTCGTGTGCTCAGATCGATCTTCGCATTATTTCCAATGGCGATACTCATGCCCTTCGGGCGGGTATTGACCGGATCCATGCCATATTAGATAAATGCCCCCTGGCCCTTTACGATATCATTGGAGGGTGCAGCCTGCGCAGGCAGCGCCGCACTCGTACAAAGCAAAAGGGCGCAGACAGAAGCAAGGAAAAGGCGTACCTTTTCCCCCTGACATCTGCTGCGTCTGGAAATACGTGCATTAAAACTACTCTTCGAAATCATAGTACATCCCCCCGGCGGTCCACAAACGATACCTTTCCAAATTAAGCAGCCGCCATGGACCCTTTCCCCCGAAAGAGTCCTTTCAAGGCGTACTGCCGGATCGGGGCGCCGCGTTTGCCAGTGACAAGCTCCATGAACCGCCTGAAATTCCCTGGTTCCAGGCCGGCCCATTCGTTGATAGAGAATCCCCCTCAAACGCGCGCTTTTAATCTCCCGTTCTCGTCTTAAATATATAGTAATTACGATATTAAGAGGAATACGAGTCAGAGATAAGAGGTTGACACTTTTGTTATAGGTATCAAGGAAATCAGGGTAAATTAAGTGTCCTATCCTATTCCGTTATATGCTTCCCATCGTTCCGCGATTGGATTCGGCACTTTTTGTAAAAAATAACTCGGTCTTATGAGAAACCCTCAAGAACGGACGCACTCTTCTTTTAAGAACATATAGAAAACTTCATGGACACATCCGCCCTGCTGTACGTGTATCTTATGTGATTCCTTGATAGAGTGATAAAGGAAATGAATAGGATACTAGAGGATATAAAGGAAATGGATGGGAAGATGATCTGACGAATGGTACACCGCGCATTTCCCAAGCGCCGCTAACCTCGCCTTCCCAGACGGGGAAAAAGGGCCGTAGGCCGGTCTTGACCTTGCCCTGGGGACGCGGACAAAAAGTTGGACCAATTGACAGAGGTGTCAGGAGGTCAATTTATGTATTCGCATGAAGAGCGCTTAAAGGCAGTCAAACTGCACGTCGATTCGGGCATGGGGCTCAAAGGCATTATGAGAACGCTCGGCTATCCTCACGACATAAAAGTGTTGCGTCAATGGTGCCGGGAATTCAAGTTCTCCAGAGAGATTCACGAAGTAGACGGATTTGATGACGGATATTCTCTCAAACAAAAAACATTAGCCGTCAAATACTTCGTAAATTGCGGCGATCTGCGGCGCACCATCAGGGAAATAGGCTATCCCAGCAGCACGCAGAGATTGAAAATATGGGTTGAGAAATACAACCTTAACGAAAACGATCATTGGCAAGCTGACCAGAACCCTGTAAAATGGGGGCAAGATCGACAGACGGGAAGCAGTCCACTGATTCAGGAGAATCCATTCGAAGAAATTGAGATAGCCTCTAACGCTATCTACAAGGACTTAGGCTTCCTCGAGGAATTGTTCCAAAGGAGGCTGGCAACAATGTCTAAAAAGGACTCGGAAGTAACGATTGAATCTTTAAAAGAAGAAATGCAAGTACTGCTTAGAAATATGGAAAACCTCCGCAAAGAGAATAAAGCATTGCTGAAAGCCAATCAGTCACTGGGAGAGAAGACGAAGTCTCTTGATGAAAAGTGCCAGACACTTGCGAAAGAGTATAAGGAGCTTGGCGAGCAGACTCTTATTAAACGGATCGAGTACGAAGCCCTCGAGATAGCTGCAGAAACAATAAAAAAAGAAGAGGGCATCAGTCTAAAAACACTGACCAATCGGGAAAAAGCCATCGTGATTGATGCCCTTCTGAGCCGCAGCAAGTATCCCCTGAAGAAACTGCTGACGGTGCTAAATATGGCTAAAGCCTCATATTTCTACCAGAAATCCGCTATGAAGGCGGGAGATAAATATGCGGAAATACGCGAAACCATCAAAGACAAATTTAAGAAGAACCGGTCGGTTTATGGTTACCGGAGAATCTGGTTAGCGCTCAGAAAAGATGGGAAAATTCTTTCTGAGAAGCTCGTCCGCCGCTTTATGAAAGAGGATCATCTGGTTCCATACCGCAAAAAAGCTAAAAAGTATAGCTCCTACAAAGGAGAAATTTCACCTGCCCCTAATCTCGTTAACAGGAATTTTCATGCCGACGAATTAGGAAAGCTGCTTCTCACAGATATTACGGAATTCCACATATCTGCAGGGAAAGTATACCTGTCAGCTATAACTGACGTCTTTGACGGCAAGATTGTCGCATGGACGATCGGCACGTCGCCGAATGCCAAACTGGTCAATACCATGCTGGTAAAAGCGAGAGAGGCCCTGGGCGATGACAAGCATCCTATCGTTCATTCAGACCGCGGTATACATTACCAATGGCCTGGATGGATCGCCTTGATGAAGAAATTCGGCTGGACAAGATCCATGTCGAAAAAAGGGTGCTCGCCGGATAATGCTGCTTGTGAAGGTGTCTTTGGAAGAGTAAAAAACGAAATGTTCTATAATAGAAGCTGGATAGGTGTATCCATTAAAGAATTCATAGCTTACCTAGACGATTATCTTCATTGGTATAATGAAGACCGAATTAAAATTACCTTGGGCGGCATGAGTCCAGTAGAATACAGAGAAAGCTTAGGGATAATGTAAGTACTACCAGAATGGTCCAAAAAAATATCCGCACCCCCCCTGGAAGGGAAGGTGTCGGTGGAGCCGACGGATGAGTTGCATTTCCTCGGACAGAGTCCGGTTGTATGGTTTTTAAAGGTGCAATTTCTAAAATCGGGGTGCAGTATTCATTGGTTTTTAAAATATGAAAAGGTTCCACGCGCAAAGCTGCGGTTGTATGGTTTTTCATGGTTTTTCATGTTTTTCCATGCTCCCCATCCCACGCAAAAAGGACTTCCTTGACGAGAGAAGTCCTTTTCACTCGAATAGGCCTGAATAGCAGGTTCTGCCTTTCGACTGTCCGTCATGCGGCCATCCGACTAGTATGGGAAGGGGGTCGGACCGGTCTTTAATTGGGAAGGTCATGACGAACTATATGGAATGCCCGATGAGAGGGGAAGGTTGGAGTTTGGAGATAGATGTGCCCCCTCATGCGATGCTGATTCCCGTATGGGATGAATGAAAAATTTCCTTAGAAAGTTCCCGGTACATGCCGGCAGCCGATCAGCCTGGGCTGGCGCTCTGCCGTAAAAAACAAAAATCGCAGTCAAACGCGGGGAAGAAGACGGACTTCCTTGCCTGGCGTTCGCTGCGAAAAAAGGTGCTTTGAAAACGTTTCAAAATCGTAAGAGCCCCCCTTGCGGCTTGCGAGTATATCGCCGCAGTGGTTACGGTGATTCCCTTTCCCCCGAAAGAAAATTCACGTCCGTCCCCCGGACCACTGCTTGATCGAGATGCTGATGCAGGATCTTCCGGCCGTTCCCTGGAAACTCCCCAGTCTCCTCGGATCTGCCTTGATGAAAGATCTCCGTTAATTATCAGCGTATTTAAATCTCCCGTTCTTTGACTTCAATATATAATAAAAGGGAAATTATAAGAAATACTAATAAGAGATAAGAAGTTTATACTTTTATTATAAGTCGATCGGTTTGTTCTAACTTCCTTTACTCCTATGCATTCCTGCGATAGGTTTCCTCTTTTCAGCTGCAAAAATACACTTGTTTTCCCTAAAATCAGATACTAATTCCCTATTTTCCCTAAAGGCAGACACTCGTTTTGCGATCTTCTTTCAGCAGATCATAGAAATATTTGTGAATGAGCCCGTCATTTCATACGCGCATCTTATAATCTTCCCTTACTCGCTTATAACAGATTCTGATTAGTAACGGCAATTTCATGGATATCAGAAGTATCAGAACTTCAACGAAAAAGGCCCTCAGGTAAGCTGAGGGACAGCGATATGACAAAATGTACAATCATTTCTCCACAGTCCTTTTTCTATTGGAATATTCTATTATCGGATTATCCAGCACTTATATGCGCCGGCTTTGTCTGAATACCAAAAAACCTCGCTTCGCTCGAGGAAATGAACCTCCTCAGGCGACTCTGTCGCCAGCTCCCCCTACGGGGCAAGCTCAAAAAAACCCTTAAACCGAACTTCGTTCGAGAAATGCTAAAGGTAGTATTTACATAATTTTGTCACAGCTTTTTTTTTGATGGCCATATTATGGAAAGCCCAAGAGAATGGAAATCTGGAAAAATCTTCCTCTCAGGCGTTTTCCCTTATTCCGTCACTCCGGTCTTTGCCATAAGTTTCCGGATCAGGATTTCCTGTCTGGCGAGTTTAATATCTGAAGCAGCATCCGTCTTTGAGTGTACGGAAATTTCCAAATCTTGCTGTCAGTATAAATGAAATCAGTCTCCAAGAGAAATCGTAATCACCAATAGGTTCTTCCCAGCCTGCTATAAGCGTTTGTGCCATCTTCAAGAAATCCCAGCAAAAAAGACTCCTAGTCGGAAACCAGAAGTCTTTTTCACCGCCGTCGTCCATGATGGAGAGTGGGACGATGGCACACCCGTCTGCAGCCGGGATTACGGGCTGCGCGGTATGGAGACGCAGCCGTCAAGGCGGAAGGTTCATCCAGGGAGGGAGCAGACGGGCAATATGGATGGTCCCGCAGCGGACCGGGGAGTGAAAACGTAAGTTTAACTGTCCTGCCGCGGGGCGGTCCTTCGGCAGGGCGCCTGACCCGGGAAGGATGCGCTGATAGATGCACTTTGTTTGCATCTCCTGCCATCTATAGTATAAACCAATTTTTTATTTAGATAAAATCGCAGTATTTCATAAGGTCCCCTCTCTTCTTGAATAAGCGTTAAAACCTAACGATTTTCACCCTATTTCTCCTGCTAAAGGCCAGAAAAGAGTGTATAATAAAAGGGATAATTTCTTCAGAAAGAGGGCTCACCATGAAAATCGCAATTGCAGGCACAGGCTACGTTGGCCTCTCCAATGCCATCCTCCTCTCCCAGCACCACAAGGTTACTGCCGTGGACGTCATCCAGGAAAAAGTGGATATGGTCAACAGGAAGGAATCCCCGATTGTCGACGATTACATCGAAGACTACCTGGCGCACAAGGATCTCGACCTCACCGCCACCATGGACGGTGACAGCGCATACAGGGAAGCAGACCTGATCGTCATCGCCGCTCCGACGAACTACGACACGGAGACGAACCACTTCGACACATCGGCCGTCGAAGCCATCCTCTCCCAGATCCAGCGCGTCGGTTCCAAGGCCATCGTCGTCATCAAATCCACCATTCCGATCGGATACACCCAGGAAATTTCTGCCGTCTATCCTGACCTTTCCATTCTCTTCGCACCGGAATTCCTCCGCGAAGGCAAAGCTCTCTACGACAACCTCTACCCGTCCCGCATCATCGTCGGGATCCCGAAAGGCAAAGAAGCCCTCCGCCCCGAAGCAGAAAAATTCGCAGCCCTGGAACAGGAAGGCGCCGTCCGCGAGAACATTCCGGTCCTCATCACAGGATCGTCTGAAGCAGAGTCCATCAAACTCTTCTCCAACACCTTCCTCGCCATCCGCGTCGCCTACTTCAATGAAATCGACACCTATGCCGAAGAAAAGGGCCTGAAGACCGCCGACATTATCAAAGGCATGGGCTACGACCCCAGAATCGGCGATTTCTACAACAATCCTTCCTTCGGCTACGGCGGATACTGCCTGCCGAAAGACACCCGCCAGCTCCTCTCGAACTTCGAAGGCATCCCGGAAACCATGATCCGCGCCGTCGTCGATTCCAACGAGACAAGGAAATCCTTCATCGCTGACCGCATTGCCG
The DNA here is from genome assembly GCF_007164725.1 of Dialister hominis. Classification (NCBI taxonomy): domain Bacteria; kingdom Bacillati; phylum Bacillota; class Negativicutes; order Veillonellales; family Veillonellaceae; genus Dialister; species Dialister hominis. The sequence goes on from NZ_AP019697.1 coordinate 1,984,269, forward strand.
CCAGAAATCCGAAGAAAGCCGGCATCTACCGCCTCATCATGAAGAGCGGCAGCGACAACTTCCGCTCCTCCGCCATTCAGGGCGTCATCGAGCGTCTGAGGGACAAGGACATTCCCCTTCTCATCTACGAACCGTCTTACAAGGGAGACTCCTTCATGGGCATCCCCGTCACCAAAGACCTTCAGCAGCTCAAGGATGAATGCGACATCATCCTCACCAACCGCGAAGAAAAAGACCTCGAAGACGTCAAGGATAAAGTCTACACCAGAGACCTCTTTACCAGAGACTAAGGAACCCTATAGTAAAAGCAAAAAGAACTATTGTGAAATGAAAAATCACTTCGCAATAGTTCTTTTTATTGTCCAATCTTTATTTCTGCGTTTCTTCCTTTTTCAGCCTGTCATATTCCTTCTTCAAGGCCGCAAAGGTTTCATCGCTGATATCATGCTCGATCTTGCATGCATCGTCGAGGGCGTGCTTTTCGGAAACGCCCATGGATTCCAGAATGTAGGAAAGGACCTGATGCCTTTCATAGATCCGCTCGGCGATCGTCTGTCCTGCCTCCGTCAGATGGATGCAGTTGGATTCATCCACCGTAATCAAGCCTTCCTGGCGAAATTTCTTCATGGCAATGCTGATCGTGGGCTTGGAATACCCCATTTCATTGGCCACGTCGATGGATCTCACTGTTCCAAGGCGCTTCTTCAATACAAGGATCGTCTTCATATACATTTCCGTTGCTTCATGTACTTCCATGAGATCACCTGCTTTCGTCAAGAATCATTTTATCATCCATGCTGTATTTTACCATACAGTGTATCTATTATAACTTTTCGCCCCCTGTATAGCAAACCGATGGGCATGGGGCTTGGGCATGGAAAATCCCGGAAAATGCGCGTTCCCTAGTGCCGCTAATACTTGCCTTCCCAGACGGGGAAGGTGCCCGAAGGGCGGATAGGGTTGATTACCTCGCAGCGGAGCTGCGGTTTTGTGGTTCCCCTTCAGCTTATCATCTGCCTTCCAAGTTGATTAATTGGCTGAACGCTAGAATATATCCCATCAAAAAGGACCGCGGCAAAATGATGGCACATTTTGCCACAGCCCCAATTTTATGTTTCCAGGCGAACCGCCTGTCAGGAAACAGCACTATCCCTGTGCGGCGATTCTCCTGTGCTGGATTTCCGTTTCTTCTCCCATGAGATGGTTCACGCTTTCAAGGAGTGTCTGCGTCATATTGACCTGCCAGAACTGATTGGCTTCGGTCAGCTGGTACAGGTAGCCGTTATGCTTCCAAAGGCCGTAGTCTTCCCACAATGGTCCCAGGAATTCCATGCTGGCCAGTTTTTCTTCCCTCTGGATCAGTTTATCAAGGTCGAGCCTGCTCTGATTCATCTGCCCCTGGATATCTTCTTTTAGATGGGCATTGGGCGACTGGTTCATCAGGAACATCATCGGTTTTCTTCCTTCATCGATGGCCTTTTCATAGGCCGGAAGCCTGCGGTCGAGCATGGTGGAAAGACCGTCGACATGGCCGCCAGCCCCGCAGCCAAAGGGGAAGAGGTGCGTACCGAAGCGGGCCTGCGTATTGTAGAGGCTCCGCTCCCTGTTGTTCCTTGCCCAGTGGCAGAAACTGAGGCGCTTGTATCCCTTGTGCGTCGAGGTAATTCTTGCCGAAGGAGAACATGGCAGACTGCACCTGCGTCGGTGCGGCCGGAGGGAGTTTCCCTCTCTGGATGGCCAGATTGAGGTCGCTGTGTTCAAAGACATTCAGCTGGTAGAGATCAGCACCGTCGATGCCCGATTCCACGAGCGTTTCCACGTCCTTGTGCCACACGTCCATCGTTTGGTACGGCAGCCCGTACATGAGGTCGATGACGACAGCGCACTGGTTGTAGGACAGAAGCTCCTGCAGGTGGGAGAATACCGTCTCCCCGTCGTCGATGCGGCCCACGGCCTGACGGACCTTCGTATCGAAGGACTGCACGCCGAGCGACATGCGGTTCACGCCGTTTCTGAACCATACGTCCATCTTCTCCGGGACGAGGTCATGCACACGGCCTTCGAAGGTGAGTTCGTAGTCATTGGCAAGCGGCAGACATCTCTGGATCGTGGAAAGAAGGCGGCCTGCATTTTCAGGAGAGAGGGAGGTCGGTGTGCCGCCTCCGATGAATACGGCCTGAATCGGCGCGCTGGAGAGTCGCGGGGAATCCGCACCCATCTCGATGTCCTTTACCAGATGGTCGATGTAGCGGTCTTCTTCGTCCTGGTTCGTCCCGTTCTGGAAGAAGGGGGCAGTAGAGGCATTTCGTCTTGCAGAAGGGAATATGGATATAAGCCATCTGCGTCGGATGCCCTTCCACGGGCTTTGCCATGATATCCCGCCAGACCTTCTGCGCCATGGGAGGCGGCACCATGCTCCCTCCCATGGCGGCATGGACGACCCTCTTGCTGTCGAAAGCCAGACGGAGCGGCTCATCCGTCTTCCTTCCGAACTGCATCACCCTCTTCTCGGGCGTCAGCTGGTCAAAATAATTTCTTAAATCCATCGCACTCTCCTTACTTTTCAGCCTGGATGAAATTCATCACATTCCGGGCAAAAGCGGCTGCATTTTCAAGGTCTGCTGCATCCGGATGCGTGGAAGCTTCCTTGTGGCGCGCCTCGCTTTCCGGATTTCTTCCATGCGGATTGTCTGCCGGGAAACGCTTGTACATCGCTTCGATCAGCTGGGGATCGACTTTGCCCTGGCAGATAAATGTGCCTGCCGGTTTCTTTCCTTCCGGAAGAAGGGAGGCGCCGTTCTTGAGGCAGTCCTGTGCATGGCTGCTGGCCGGATTGACGCCGGCCGTCGCGAAGACAGCCACATGGCGGTTATGGAGATTTTCCAGAACCTTTCTGGATGCATCATCGGCCGTGCCCTTGTCGACCCAGAAGCCCATGAAGACGCAGTCATAATCAGAGAGAGACTCATTCATCTCGCGGATATTGCGGCAGGGCGTCCCCTCCGGCAGCGCAGAAGCGATCGCCTCTGCCACCATCTTCGCATTCCCGGTCCTTGTCGAATATAAAACGATACTTTTCATGAAGTCCTCCCTTAGAATTTAAATGTCACGCCGGTTCTCCAGGTGCGTCCGTAAATGGAGTAATCATCGTCATCGGAGAATGTCTTGTCGAAAATGTTGTCGACGCCGGCATAGATCTGTGTCGACTTGGAGATGTCCTTGGTAACGACGAAATTGGTCGTGCTGTAGGTGTAGTTCTTTCCTTCGCCGTCGAGGTAATCCTTGTACCAGAGGTTGTAGAGAGATGCGGTCCACGGATTTTCCTTCGCATCGGTCCAGGAAATCTGCACGAGGCCGTTCATGCGCGCGTTTTCAGAAATGCGGGCATTCGTTTCCTTGTCTCTGGCATCCAGGTAGGTCAGGTTCACCTTGGCATCCCAGTGCTTGTTGAAGCGGTAGCTGTATTCCCCTTCGACGCCGTCCATGACCGCATTGTCGATATTGACGTACTGGTAGCGGACGATTCTTCCGAAGCGGCCGAGCAGCTGGGAATTGATCATGTTCTTGATCTTATTGTGGAAATAGGTCACCTTGCCAGCGCCGTTTCCTCTTTCAAATTCAAGGCCGATATCAAAGGTTCTGGACTTTTCTGCCTCGAGATCGCTGTTGCCCCAGACCTGGATGTGCTTACCATCCATGCCGACGGCACTAGTCCTTCCTTTATGCGGAGCCGGGATGCTTCGAAGAGCGACCTGCTGGTGGCGGTGACGGCCATGGATGAGGTCAATATTATCGCCTGCATGCTGGCGAAGAAGAACGGCATTCCCCATACCATCGCCCGCATCCGAGATCCGAAATTCCTCTCGGAGCCGGTGGACTACATCAAGGAGAATTTCGACATCGACCTGGTACTGAGTCCGGAGCTCATTACGGCCCGTGAAATCAGCCGGCTGGTGATGACGCCCTCCGCCATTAACGTGGAGGATTTTGCAAAAGGCCGGGTGCGTCTTCTGGAAATGAAACTCAGTCCCCGCTCTCCCTTTGCCCATAAGGAATTAAAGGACATCACCCTGCCGCCATCCGTTCTCATCGCCCTCATCCTCCGGGACCACCACATGATTATCCCCCACGGCAGTGACAGGCTGCTGCCGCTGGACAACGTGTATTTCCTTGGAAATCCGGAATCCCTTGCAGAAATTTCATCCCACAGCCATGCCAAGTACCAGCGCCGAACGAAGAAGGCCCTCATCATCGGCGCCGGCCGCACGGGGCAGGCCCTGGCTCCCATGCTGGAGAAGCAGGGGATTTCAGTGAAGGTCATCGACAATAATGAAGACCACTGCCAGCAGATGGTGGAAAGGCTGAAAAAGGGCATGGTCCTCTGCGGCGACGGCACGGACATGGACATGCTTACCCAGGAAGGGGTATCGGAGGCGGACACGGTTATCTGCACCACCAAGGACGAAAGGCTGAACCTCATGATGGCCCTTCTGGCAAAACATCTGGGCGCCGGACAGACCATGGTGCGGGTGACCCGCACGGAATACATCGCCCTCATGCAGCAGGTGGGCATCGACATCGTCCTGTCCACCCGCCTTCTCGCGGCCGGTGAGGTGCTTGCCTTTGTGCGGAGCGGAAGCGTGGTTTCTGTGTCCCTGCTGGAAGGGGCCAGGGCAGAGGCTTTGGAAATCGTCATTCCCGAAGGTTCCAAGGCCGCCGGAAAGCCCCTCATGAAGGCGAATCTCCCCAAGTCCTGCCTGGTAGGCGCCTATGTGCGGGATGGCAGGGTTTACATTCCTGACGGCCATTCCGTCCTTGCCGCCGGTGACAGCGTCATTCTCATTGCAGAGGCGGACAGGGCGCAGGACGTGATTTCCTATTTCAAAGGCAGGGACTAGTATGAACATCCGCATCATCCAATCCATGCTCTCCCGCATCCTTCTGGGCGCCGGCGCCGTGCTCCTTCTTCCCCTCCTTCTGTCCCTTTATTACGGAGGGCCGGTGCTTTCCTTCCTCATCCCTGCCCTGCTGTCCCTTCTTCTTTACCTTCTTCTCCGCAGAAGAAATCTATCTCCCAATGTGAGCCTCACGCCCCGGGAGGGCACCGCCATCACCGCCCTTTCCTGGATTGCCGTGTCCCTGCTCTATGCCATTCCCTATATCTGTTCCGGCACCCTCTCCCCGCTGGACGGACTGGTGGAAAGCGTGTCCGGCCTCACCGGCACCGGGGCCACCGTCATCAATGACCTTTCGCCCCTGCCGCCGTCCATTCTTTTCTTCCGCGCCATGACCCACTGGCTGGGAGGTCTGGGCATCATCGTCATCTTCGTGGCCCTCTTCCCCCAGGCCGGACGGGGCACCACGAAAATGGTGAATGCCGAAAGCACAGGACCCACCTCTTCCAAGCCCCTCCCCCGCATCAAAGAAACGGCACTGGCCCTTTTCTGCGTGTACTTTTGTTTCACCGCCGCTGCCACGGCGGCCTTAATGCTATGGGGCATGGGTTTCTGGGAAGCATTGGACCATGCCTTCTCCACCATTGCCACCGGCGGTTTTTCCACCAGAAATGAAAACATTGCCTACTATCACAGCTTTTCCCTGGAAATGATACTCACCTTTTTCATGGTTATTTCCAGCGCCAACTTCGGCCTCTACGTGGACGCCTGGAAACGGGGTCTCCATGTACTCCTGCAGGATACGGAATTCAAAGTCTACCTCCTCATGGTGGCAGCGGCGGTCCTTCTCATCACCGCCTCCCAGGTGCTTCAGGGCCATATGCCCCTTCCGGAATCCCTCCGGGAAGCCCTCTTCCAGTCCGCCTCCCTGTCCTCCACCACCGGCTACGTATCCGCCGACTTCGACCAATGGCCTTCCTTTGCTAAATTTATCCTTCTCCTCATCATCATAGCCGGAGGCTGCGGCGGCTCCACCGCCGGCGGGCTGAAGGTAATGCGCCTCATTCTTCTCTTCAAATGCTTCTCCGCCATTCTGAAGCTCCACATGCACCCAAGGGCGGTTTTCCACATGACCGTGGGAAAGGAAAAATTCTCCCGGAATACGGTACTCTAGGTGCTGGCCTTCTTCTTCATCTACATGGCCCTCTCCACCCTGTGGGCAGGGGCCATGATGTTTGACGGCCTTGCCTTCATGGACGCCCTGGGCGTGGCCTTCTCCACCATGAGCTACGACGGCCCCGCCTTCGGTGCATTCGGCGCCACCTGCACCTACGCAGCCCTGCCGGATTTCTCCAAGGTCATCGTCTGCCTGTCCATGCTCTTCGGAAGGCTGGAATCCGTAACCCTCCTCTCCATTTTCATCCCTTCCTTCTGGAAAAAGAGCGGATGGTGAGGATGAGATGATAGAAGATAGACGATAGATAATAGAAATTAGAAGATAGAAGGTAGACAGTCAGACTTCAGACGGTCAGACAATCAGACACCTGCGACCCCCTACTGTCATGTTGAGCGGGGCTGCACGGCGGTATTGGCGGTAAGTGTTTTATTTCCTATTGATACTCTGAGCCCAGAAATCTCCCGCCACAATGTTGCTTGTCCCGTTTCGGAGTGAGATTTCTCCACTCCACTTCTTTCCGGTCGAAATGACAGGGGCGGCGGGCTGTGTACAGGCGTTTGAGGAAGAAACAGAATGGCACAGGTGCTGCCCCACCTCTACTGTCATTTCGAGCGGGGCGGCATGTCGGTATGAGGGTAAAGGTTTTATCCTCTATTGATACTCTGAGCCCTAAAATCTCCCACCAATAGGGCTTGTACTATTTCGGAGTGAGATTTCTCCACTCTGTGGAGACTCTGCATAGAGTCTCCAAGTCAGCCGAAGTTGGCCTCCAGCCTGCCCGATAAGAGGCTTTCCTATTGGCGGCTGACCGGCTCCGGTTGAAATGACAGGGGCGGCGAGCTGTGTACAGGCATCTCTGAAAGAAGCAGAATGGCACAGGTGCAGCCCCCTCTACTGTCATTTCGAGCGGGGCTGCATGTCGGTATGAGGGTAAAGGTTTTATCCTTTATTGATACTCTGAGCCCAGAAATCTCCCGCCGTCATGAGGCTTGTACCATTTCGGAGTGGGATTTCTCCACTTCGCTTCGCTCCGGTCGAAATGACAGGGGCGGCGGGCGAAGATAGAAGATAGAAGTTAGAAGTTAGACAGTCAGACCTCAGACGGTCAGACTTCGGACACGCTGCCCACTCTACTGTCATTTCGAGCGGGGCTGCATGTCGGTTTTGGCGGCAAATGGTCTGTGTCCTATTGATGCTCTGAGTCGAGAAATCTCCCGCCACAATGCAGCTTGTCCCATTTCGGAGTGAGATTTCTCCACTCCACTTCGTTCCGGTCGAAATGACAGAGACGGCGGGCTGCCGACGGTCATTCACTCCAAATACGGGCATTCAAAAAAGCGTGGAAACGAAGCTCCACGCTTTTTTGATGTCCCTATTTCTTCTCGCCGAAGAGGCGGAGGAGGTAAATGAAGATGTTAATGAAATCCAGGTACAGGGTGAGGGCGCCCATGATGGCTATCTTCTGTCCTTCGTCGGTGGCCCGGGAATGATAGGTGAGGGCCAGGCGTTTGATGGACTGGGTGTCATAAATGGTGAGGCCCGTGAAAATCAGGATGCCGGCGTAGGAAATAAGCATCTGCAGCAGGGTGCTGTCGAAGAAGAAACCCACGACCGTGGCCAGGATGATGCCGAAAAGTCCCATGAGGCACATATTTCCCAGCTTCGACAAATCCGCCTTCGTCACATAGCCGTACACCGACATGATGCCGAAGGTGCCGGCGGTCATGAAGAACACGCCGCCGATGGAAGAAAGGGTGTAGGTCAAAAATACCGCCGACAGGGTAATGCCGTTCAGCACCGAATACACCAGAAACATGACCGCCGCCGTTTTCAGAGACATTTTCCCCATGGCAGAGGACAGACGCCATACCAGGGCAAAGGTGGCCACGATGAGCACCAGGGTGCCGGTGCGGCTTCCCATGAAAAGCCCCCGGAGCAGGGCATTATCCGCCACGAACCATGCGCTGAATCCCGTCACCACCAGGGCGATGGCCATCCAGGCATACACATCCTTCATGAGACCGGGCATATTGATGGAAATACTTTTCTCCCGTTCCGCTGTCAATTCGTCATACATAGAAAGACTCCTTTCTGAATGAAATATCTTATATCGATTTATTTGAGAAAAGAAGCGGCCTTCGCAAAGAATGCCGCCCTTTTATGGCCTTTTATATTTATATTGTAACACAGCCTGTACAGTGTCACATCATCTGTACATCCTTATACAGGGGAGATTTCACCCACTGCCCGTGGATATCCACAAGCCCCCAGAGTCCGTGGGATTTCACCGGTGCCAGGCCATGTCGGAAAGGCCGCGCCGCCTCTCCTTCCGGAAGGGTGAACAGAATCTTTCCTTCCCGGTCCAGGGCATGGATTTTCTTTCCCTCTTCCAGCCAGGCCAGCCCCTCTTCCGAATAGGGCTGCATGACGGCGCCGGAGGGAAGCTCACGAATGACGCCGCTTTCTCCGGAAAGCACCGTCTTACCGCCCATTTCATAAAGCACGCGGTCTTTCCCGAGGAATGTAATCCGGTCATACAGGAAATCCATGACCTGCCTGCCGTCCTCCAGACGGAAGGCACCCATCTTTCCTTTTTCCTTATCCCTCAGAGTCACCAGCCCTTCCTCTTCATAGAGCCTGCCGCCGGAAAGGTCATAGCGCCCCGGCGGGATGATGTACTCTCCCTTCCGGTTCACGAAGCCCAGAAGGCCGTGGTCCTTCACGAAGGTGCCCCATTCTGTCATGGGATATACCTCGTCGGAGCGGCTGTCCACCACGATACGTCCCTGCCGGTCCAGATAGCCCCGCTTCACGCCGTCATAGGAAAGAGGAAGCATTTCATCGCCTCCGCCGCTGCCGCCAAGGCCCCCAAGCACGGCCCCTGCCAGGGTGCCCCAGTTGAAACGGTTCACCTTCCGCCGGTACTCCGCCAAACCATCCTCATAGGGTCCCACGCTGTCAAATTCCGCGGTAAAAAGAAGTTTCCCCGACCCGTCGATGCCGCCCTTCCGTCCGTCGGAAAGCTGCACAAAAGCAATGCCCTCGCTGAAAGGCGCCAGCACCTCCCTATACAGCGGCGCCGTCACCCGATTTCCACGGTCATCAAGAATACCGTATTTCCCCTTTTCCCTGTAAAAAGAAGGGCCCTCTTCTCTATCCGGAAACGCCACGCGGCCATCTGCGGTGATATAGGAAATCTTCTTTCCCTTCTTCACCTGAAACAGCCCATTTCCTTCATAGGACATGGAATCCCAGAAAGCAGGAACGATTTCATGTCCCTCCCGGTTCAGGAGCCCCCAGCCCTTTTTATTCCGAAACGCAGCGGTGACACCATAGCCATAAACATCACTTTCCCCCCTGCGCCGGTGAACATCGCCGGGAAGGCCGTTCTTTGCCAGGTAGGGATACAGCAGGCCTCCCGCCGCCGGCGAAGAAGGCAGGTTCACCGATATATCGTAATGGGTGGTCTTTTTCGATGATTTTTCCCTCGTCTCCACCCTGCCTGTCTCCATAGTGGAAACAGAGCCCTCCCGATGGATATGGGTATAAGAAAAAGCCGGTTCCTCTCCCCGGGCAGGAGAAAATGCAGCCGGCAGAAGCAGGAGGGATGTGATAAGCAGAATCTTTCCGGTTCTGTAGTTCATAGAGCGTCCTTTCTATTTAGTGCATGCTGAATAACTATTTATGATAGAATATATTAGATAACTACTGAGATTTAACATGTAATATTGTATAATATATGCATAGTTAATTTTAGCATCCCCAGATTTTCTTTGCACATAGGAGCTCTATTCATGTATAAACTCACTCCCCAGTACCAGCAAATTTCTATTTTTGACTTCAATCAGCCGGGTGGGCTCCAGCTTTCCTCCGACAATAGATGGGTTCAGCTGGCGGATTCCCTTGAGTGGAACAAGTATGAAGAACGCTATGCTGAACAGTTCCCTTCTAAAACAGGACGTCCGGGAATTCCTTTTCGTATTGCCTTTGGCGCATATATTATCCAGAAGGCAACCGGAGCTTCCGACAGGAAATTATGTGAGCTCATTGCAGAAAATTCATATTATCAGTATTTCCTTGGGCTCCCATCTTTTCAGCCTGAATGCCCGTTCACCTACTCTGCTATGGTGTATTTTAGAAAGAGATTCACGCCTGAGTTCCTTATGGAAGTCAATGAAATGATTCTGGCAGCGTTTGATGTAACGCCGGAACACAGGGAGGATAAGTTGGAGGTGCCTAATGGCACTGCTCTCCCCGACAATATGGGGACCTTGATTCTGAATGCGACCTGTTCTCCTTCGAATATCCGGTATCCTCAGGATTTCTCGCTTCTCAATGAAGCTAGGGAGCATCTGGAGGGGATGATTGACTATTTCAATGATACCTACCATCCCTGGGCTAAGCCAAGGACTTACCGGGAAATCGCAAGAAAGGACTATCTGAAGCTGGCAAAGTCCAAGAGAAGGTCTGCAAAAGCTGTCAGAATGCAGATTCGGCGGGAGTTATTCAATCTTGCCCGTGATATGCGCTATATCGAACAGTACCTTGCGGCAGGCTATGAGCTTCCGGAGAAGTATCGGCAGTTGTACCAGACCATTCAGAAGCTGTATGAGCAGCAGAAGTACATGTATGACCACAAGACACATCGAATCGAGCATAGGATTGTCAGCCTGCGTCAGCCCCATCTGAGGCCCATTGTACGCGGCAAGGTCAAGGCACCGGTAGAATTTGGCGCCAAGTACGATGTGAGCATTGATGAAAAGGGACACGCCCGGATGGAAAAGCTGTCATTCGACCCTTACAATGAAGGCGGCGTTCTGACTGATGCAGTGGAACGGTATAAAACCCGTACCGGCCATTATCCTACGAAGGTGCTGGTCGATCAGATTTATCGCACTCGCACAAACCGAGAGTTCTGCAAGCAGCGTGGAATTCGCATGTCCGGGCCTCGCTTAGGGCGTCCGCCAAAAGAGAAACCGAAGCCAACAAAGGAAGAATACCAGGACAATGTCGATATAATCGAGGTTGAGCGCTTCTTCAGCTTAGATAAGCACTGCTATGGTGCCGGTCTTATCATGACTAAACTGCCGGAGACGACGTTGTCTTCTATCGCCATGTCTGTTCTTGTGGGGAATCTGTTCAGAATCCCCACGGGGTCTCTTTTTTTGCTCTATTTTGTGGATTCAGGGGTAGAATCAGAGTCTCAGCACTATATGGAGTTAGCAGACTGAGGTTCCAAGGCATTCTCAAGGTCAAAAATGCCTTCTGAGGGGTGAATTTTCACATTTTGAGGGTGTTTTAGGTTATTTTTGCAAAGGGTGGTTTTTTAACAGCCACTAAATAGCTCGCTATTCGCGTCGACTGATTCCTTGCATTAAATAAAAATACAAGAATGAAATTCGATAACGATTTAATCAGCGCTTCCCTAACGTGAAATAACGTGAGAATGTTAAATTAAAACCGTCAGAGATTGGCTGCAGGTTATGCTTTTGAAATCAATTTGCAGGGAATGGCGACGGAAGAGATATGTTCAGACCCAGCGAATATGACGCTGCTTCAGAGCCGCTCCATACGCATGTGAGAGTCATGGGATACGCAATAGAGAACCGGTGAATATGCAGAAGAGAGCCATTCGTTTTATGGGTATGATTTCTTCCGGAATTCCCTGTATTTATGGGCTTAGTTATACTTATCGCAAAGACAACAGGCCGGCTCTCCATTTCGTATTGGAGTTTAAAAAGCAGGCGGCTTCGGTCAGGGTATCATGTGGCTCTCGGCCGCGTATTGGGACTTATGGCGCATAATACTCACAATGAAATAAGCAGGATGAAATCAGGCATTTTTACATCGAATAGGATGTTAGAATGCCTGATTTCATGTGGCGAATCATTCTTGAATTAAACTATTAAGCAGCATACTGCACGAAAATGCTTTTGAAATGAATTTGCAGGGAATGGCGGCGGAAGAGATATGTTCAGATGGTGTTTTTATTGAAGCCTTGTTATTTGTGTAGGGAAATATGGGAAATCCTTGCTTATTGATGGAATACATATATAATAAAAAAGATAAGCAAAACGTTATTTAATATGATGAATTTTTGGCGGTTCTGCGTTATGGGCTGCGGAGCAGTGTCTGTATGGTTTCAGGAGACCGCAGGGAATGTTTATTACGAGAGAGGGCTTCAGCATCAGAGGCCTGCCGAGGCTGATTGCGGGTTCTGAAGGGGAAGTTGTTTTTAGGTGATTATTCTATGAAAATTGTACTGGCTTATTTTGAAAAGTTTATAGAGATGAGCGGCGGCATTGAGCGGGTGTGCTGCAATATGGCGAATGCTATGGCAGCCCGGGGGCACGAGGTTTCTATTGTTTATTGCTATGGCAGGTCGGGCAGGCCTTTTTATGCGCTGGATAGTGCGGTAAAGACGTATAATCTCATGGCGGAGCACCCGGATAAATGGAAGAATCCATCTCTGGGGCAGTGTGTGTCCGGATTTAATAAGGTCGTCAGGGAAGTACTGCGCATTTTCAGTAAAAGTCAGGCACGGGAATGGAATGAGTCCTGCAAAGGCCGGATGATACAGCAGGAAATAAAAAATAGGATAGATACTATTCAACCTGACATTATTGTTTCTTTCCGTTATGAGACCAGTAATTACCTGCTTCATTTTGCCCATGTGAAGGTACCGGTTATTACTATGTTTCACATGAGTCCGGATTTCATTCTTCCTGGAGCGCCTAAAGGGGAGATTCGGGCTATAGCAGAAAGCAGCCGAGCCCAGGTGCTGTTGAAACGGGATATCCCGGTGGTGGAGAGGTTTTGCCCCGGTGCCCATGTGGTCTGGATTCCCAATGCAGTGCCGCAGTATGAGGAACATGCAGATCCGGGAGCAGAGAAGAAGACTTACACCATTATCAATGCGGCACGGCTGAATAAACCGCAGAAGCGTCAGCATCTGCTGGTGGAGGCTTTTGCCGGATTGGCGAAGGACTATCCGGACTGGCGTGTGGAGCTTTGGGGCGGTGGCAATGATTCCGGTGCTTCCTATGCCAAAGAGCTCAGGGAGCAGATTCGGAAGTATTATCTGGAAAATCAGGTGTTTCTTAAAGGTGAAAGTACTCATATCATTAATCAGTATAAGAAATCTGATATATTCTGTTTCCCCAGTGCTTATGAGGGGTTCCCTCTTGCGATGACAGAGGCTATGAGCTCCGGTCTTCCTGTGGTGGGATTTAAGAGCTGTACGGCGGTGGTGGATTTGATTGATGACGGCAGGACCGGAGTCCTGGTGGATGATGGAGCAGAATCTTTTGCCAAAGGAATGAAGATACTGATGGACAGCAGGGAAAAAAGAGAAAAAATGGGAGCGCAGGCCAGAGAGGCTATGAAGGGGTATGCTCCGGAAGCTATATGGAATATGTGGGAAAAGTTGTTGAATGAGGTGGTCAGCGGTGAGTAATTTACAGGAGCAGAAAGGAATTTCTTCATTTGATGGGGCTATCCTGAAAAAAGAGGAAATAGGGGATACTTCGGGCGAGGTTTATCACATTGCCTTTTCCGGAACGTCTAATTATCTTGTTCATACAGGTATTTCCATGGTCTCTATTCTGGAAAGCAATCCCAAGAGGGCTTTCCATTTCCATGTATTCATCAATGGCATTGAGCCGGAAGATAAGGAAAAGATGGAGATCGTGGCCCATCGGTGGAACTGCCGGATTACTCTATATTATGTGGATGATTCTTTTTTCAGGGAAATGCTGCATCGTGACGGTATTGCTGCCTTTTTCTACAGGTTCCTTGTTCCTCCTCTTCTGGGAGAGGAGCAGATTCAGCGGGTGCTGTATCTGGATGGGGACATTATGTGCCAGAACTCGCTTGATGAGCTGATGAATGTTGATTTGGGCGGTAATATAGCTGCCTGTGTGGAAGATACCAGCCCTGCCTATGCAGAAATGCGGAGAAAAAAGGTGGGGACGAAGGCTTACTTTAATTCCGGAATGATGCTGATTGATATAAATAATTGGAATGAAGTGGCTGTTTCTTTCAAGGCTGCCGATATGGCGGTTCAGAGGAAGGCATCGGGGAAACCGCTGGCGTCCCACGACCAGGATATCCTGAATATCCTGCTGGATGGTCGTTTCCTGATGATGCCTAAGAAATATAATTATATTTACAACATAGACATGAAGGGCTTTTTCCAAAAGCAGGAGCCCCTAGTTTATGATCAGTCAGCGGTACTGGTTCATTTCGCCGGTATTGTCAAACCATGGCGCAGCTGGGTGCAGGATTTGCCGGGAGTTGAGAAGTATCACAGTTTTGCACAAACTTCTCCCTGGAAGGATGTTCCGCTGGTGGGCTTTCGGAGGCATAAGGATATCCATCAGGCGGCCCGTCATGCACGGCGTATGGGAAAATATGGAAAAATGGTGCAGATGTATGGCAAGTATTTATCTGATAAATTTGTCAGACATGAGTGAATAAAGAATGGGGAATTTTATGAATCACGGAGAGGAATTCATGTGGCCGGCAGCGGTTACTGCTGCGGTGATTACATGGGGGGCTACGGCCTATAATTACACGAATACAGGGTTTTCAGTGGCAATGATTATATTTGCCCTTTTTGTCATTTATACCTTATTTAAACGGGAAAAGGTCCCGGCCATACATCTTGATAGAAAACTGGTTGGAGCTTTTGCAATTCTTTATGGGGCTCTATTCATAGCCACACTTTTTCATCTGGACAATATAAAAAATCTGTATGGTGGATATTTCTGCGCTGTCGGCTTTGTGCTGTATACTCTTCCTTTGTGGATGCTGCTCTATGTGGGATGGGATAGGGATATCCGGAAAATAGCCTGCTTGACGTTATATGCTGTTCTCTATGCCCTGTGTCTCTATGGTATAGGCAAATATTTTGCATTGGGAGAGAGCAGATTGAGCAGCTTTTATCATTTTTCAACACGCATCGGCATGATGTTGGATATGTTTATTCCCTTCACTGTGGCCATTGCAGTGTATTACCGGCGGAAATGTCCGTGGATTTTTAAGGCGGGGGTTATACTTCTTCCGCTGGAAATGGTCACCTTATATCTGGCAGAAGTCCGTGGTTCCATGATGGGGATTTCGGCAGCCGTGGTGGTTACACTGACCCTTTGGCTTCATTATAGGGGAAAAGCATTTTCTGGAAAAACGCGTTTCCTGCTGATTGGAGGAGCGGCGGCGTTTGTTCTGGCAGCGGCTGTTTATGCAGTCTTCCTGCGCTGGGGAAATATGAACGCCATGATGGGCGGTGAACGTTTCCTTATGTGGGAAAGCAGCTGGCATATGTGGCTGAATCATCCTCTGACCGGCATCGGGCTGAACGGATGGCAGGCATCCTATGCATCAGGTCCGTATCATCCTTTGAACAGTTTAGAAGCAGGGCAAATTATGCCTCATAATGTATTCGTCTATTTTTTTGCAACGAGTGGGCTGCTGGGTGGACTGGGATACATTGCGTATTGTATATTGGTTATGGCATATCTTCTTTGCCGTGTTAAAACGCATACCGATGACATTTTTGGCTGGGCAATGCTTTTTGCCTTTGTTGCGGCCACAGTGCATGGACTGACCGACCAGACTTTTATTTTGAAACTGACTGGGCGTATACTTTATATGCTGATGGGAATCAGTCTGCTTTTTGAAAGATGGGAGTATAAAAGAACATAAGTCATTACTGCTTATATGGCTTTAATGGATTGAAGTGGTATGTCGGTATGGGGAGATTTTTATGGCTAAAAATATACCTGCAGTGTCTATGATTGTTCCTTGCTACAATGCGGAAAATTTTATACAGAGAGGCATTTCAAGTATTATTCATCAGACATGCCCTGATTGGGAACTGATTCTAGTGGATGATGGCTCTACTGATTCTACAGCTGCTATTTGCCAAAGGGCGACAGCAGAAGATGAAAGAGTACATTTTGTGCGCCAGAAAAACCAGGGAGTCAGCGCTGCCAGAAATAGGGGACTCGATATGGCAAAGGGACAGTATGTCATGTTCATGGACTCGGATGATTATGTGAACCCGGATATTCTTGCTTTTACATTAAAGGAAGCTGCCAAATATGATGCGGATATCGTCATGGTAGGACATAATCGGGTAGAAAAGGATGGAAATATTCATTCTGACTCAAGCCATTGGTCAGATACTGAAAACAGCGACAAAATCAAAGAAGATATACTCCTTAACCGGCTTCCCAATTTTGTGTGGGGGAAGTTGTATAAAAAATCTTTATGGGATGATATCCGACTGCCGGTGGGGCAGGTCATGGAAGATTTGTACATTATGCCTGAAGTGTTCTACCGGGCGGGACAGGTTATCCTTCGGAAAGAACCTTATTACTACTACAGCCATGAGAATGAACATAGCATTATGTCGGAAGCCGGCACTCATTACATACGAAGGAAATATGATCATTTCCTGGCGTGGAAGAACCATGAAAAGATTGCTGACCATTACAACAATAATGGTGCCGCTTTTTTCTGTGCGCAGAAGTCCATGCGCTCAATCATCAGGGCATTGTCTTTAGATGCAGGGGTTAATGCATTATCAGAAGCTGAGAAAATTTATGGACGTACGTATATTAGGGAATGCAGGGTACCTTTGCCATTCCTTACATGCGTTGTTCGAGATGTTCTGCTATCCAATCATACAGGCCTGTTACATTTTATGGGTAAAGCACAGCGCATGTTAATAGAGCGGCAGCAAAAGAGAAGAGCAAGAAGATAAGTAGCGAATTTGCTGTCAACTTTGTCAATACTCCTTGAAGGAGTTTAAAAGATAGTAAAGAATAGCTGATATGAAGCAATCATAACTATGGAAATTACAGAAATTAGCTGTACGATGCTTTTATCGTAGATGATTATAAAAGAATTAGTGCTCAAATAAGTTATTCATGAATAGAAAGAGAGGACATATGTCTGAAATCACACTAGTCACAGCATTTTTTGAGATAAATAGAAGTACTTGGGTTAAATTTTCTAGGACTGAAAAGACATATTTTAAGCATTTTGATCACTGGGCCCGAATGAAAAATAGGTTAGTGGTATATACTATGCCAGAGATGGTCTCCGAAGTTCTTGCAATTCGACGGAAGTATGGTCTGGAAGATAGGACGATAGTTGTCCCTATAAATGACGTAACTAAGGAAGTGCCTGATGTATATCAAGATATAAAGTATGCAATGGAGAATAAGGACTCTTGGTTATTTCATGATGCTTTGGCAAATCCAGAAAGTTGGAATTACAGATATAATTATATAACTTGCATTAAGTCGTATTGGGTACAAAAAGCTGTCAAGGACGGATTTGCCAAAGGTACAGTTGCGTGGATAGATTTTGGATTTGATCATGGTGGAGAGGATTTTCCTTATTCTGAAGATTTTAACTTTTTGTGGTCGTATGATTTTTCATGGCGGATTGTATAATTAAGTTGAACACTTAAAAATCCATAGCGAACCCTTGTGGTAAAATGTAGTTGCACAAAAAACACAACCACAAAGGAGAATCGCTATGGATCAAAATCATTTTACCACGGATACGTTACGCAAAAAAGGGGCTCATTTAACTTTTGAGGAACGAGTCATTATCCAAACGCGTCTCCGCGACAAGCAATCGTATCGGAGCATAGCCCGTGAGATTGGGTGCTGTGTCAATACGGTACGCAACGAGGTGAAGCGTGGCAAGGTTCTTTGCTATAACGGCAAGGTGGAACGCTATCGCGCAGCAGACGGGCAAAGCACCTATGAGGCGCATCGCGAAAACTGTGGTCGCAAATGCGACGCCATAGCAAAGGGAGCATTCCTCGACTATGTGCAGAAGAGACTTCAGGAACATCACTGGTCGCTCGATGCCTGCTTTGGCAGGGCACTGGTTACGGGAGAATTTCAACGTGGCGAGATGGTCTGTACGAAAACCCTGTACAACTATGTCACGCTGGGGCTCCTAGGAAAAATCAAGAGTATTGACCTGCCCTTGCGCGTCAAGCGAAAAAACGCCAGGAAGCGGGTTCGTGAGCGTAAGAAGAAGTTCGGCCGCAGTATAGATGAGCGCGATCCTTCTGTGGATGAGCGTCAGGATTTCGGGCATTGGGAGTGTGACCTTGTACTGGGATCTCGCTCAAAGGACGAAGTACTGCTGACTCTGGTTGAGCGCAAGACACGCTGTTCCCTCATCAGAAAACTGCCCAACAAGGAAAGTGCCTCTGTAATAGCAGCCTTCAGAAAATTGAAGGATGGAATGTTCCGCGGCTGTTTCAGCCGAGTGTTCCTCAGCATTACGACAGACAATGGCAGTGAGTTTTCTAGCCTGTCGGAGCTAGAGAAACTAAGTCACACACGGATCTATTATGCGCATCCGTACTGCTCCAGCGACAAAGGTACGAATGAGAATCACAACGGCTTATTCCGTCGATTTCTTCCCAAAGGGAAGAAAATCCAGGATTACCCAGTGGAATACATTTCCAGAGTAGAGTGCTGGGCCAACACCCTGCCAAGAAAAATACTCGGCTATAAGACACCCGAGGAGTGCTTTAGGGAAGAAATGCTTGCAGCACTTACTGCATAAAGGTTCGCCGGGTGTTCAACTTATTATTGCAATTCGGGGTATGATTTTTCACCGAAAGTTCATATTTTTCTTCTTTGTCCTCTGAATAACGATCCTATTTTTAAGGTTGTTCAGGCAATGGGGACTTACATTCGAGGCAATATTACCGTAGCTCCAGATAGGTTATGGCTTATTCTTTGGCAAGATACTTACGAAGCTCTTAAATCGCTCACGGAATGTGGCATGGCAGATGATGACCAAACTCTCATGCTGATGGCATATCGTCGACATCCAGAAAACTTTGAACCACATATGGCGTCCTACTGGGGCGAAGGACTTGGTGCTTATGGTGGCGATACACTTAGAAGACGTATTCACAAGCCGAAAAGGAATAATGCTTTTCATAGACTCTGGCGTAAGCAGAGGGCAAGATGGAAGGCTAAAATTCAAGAATTGAAAACTAAACATCGCATTAAGAAGCGACATGCGGAACGAATTGAGAAGGAATATTTTAATAAATAGTACTTTGGCATAACAATTTCTTTTTCTATGGCGGCTGCCTATCAGAGGATCTGATTGAAACCATTGTGAAATCGAACTGCATAAGAAAGGATTTTATCGCCAACCGGGTGGGCTCCAGCTTTCCTCCGACAATAGATGGGTTCAGCTGGCGGATTCCCTTGAGTGGAACAAGTATGAAGAACGCTATGCTGAACAGTTCCCTTCTAAAACAGGACGTCCGGGAATTCCTTTTCGTATTGCCTTTGGCGCATATATTATCCAGAAGGCAACCGGAGCTTCCGACAGGAAATTATGTGAGCTCATTGCAGAAAATTCATATTATCAGTATTTCCTTGGGCTCCCATCTTTTCAGCCTGAATGCCCGTTCACCTACTCTGCTATGGTGTATTTTAGAAAGAGATTCACGCCTGAGTTCCTTATGGAAGTCAATGAAATGATTCTGGCAGCGTCTGATGTAACGCCGGAACACAGGGAGGATAAGTTGGAGGTGCCTGATGGCACTGCTCTCCCCGACAATATGGGGACCTTGATTCTGGATGCGACCTGTTCTCCTTCGAATATCCGGTATCCTCAGGATTTCTCGCTTCTCAATGAAGCCAGGGAGCATCTGGAGGGGATAATTGACTATTTCAATGATACCTACCATCCCTGGGCTAAGCCAAGGACTTACCGGGAAATCGCAAGAAAGGACTATCTGAAGCTGGCAAAGTCCAAGAGAAGGTCTGCAAAAGCTGTCAGAATGCAGATTCGGCGGGAGTTATTCAATCTTGCCCGTGATATGCGCTATATCGAACAGTACCTTGCGGCAGGCTATGAGCTTCCGGAGAAGTATCGGCAGTTGTACCAGACCATTCAGAAGCTGTATGAGCAGCAGAAGTACATGTATGACCACAAGACACATCGAATCGAGCATAGGATTGTCAGCCTGCGTCAGCCCCATCTGAGGCCCATTGTACGCGGCAAGGTCAAGGCACCGGTAGAATTTGGCGCCAAGTACGATGTGAGCATTGATGAAAAGGGACACGCCCGGATGGAAAAGCTGTCATTCGACCCTTACAATGAAGGCAACGTTCTGACTGATGCAGTGGAACGGTATAAAACCCGTACCGGCCATTATCCTACGAAGGTGCTGGTCGATCAGATTTATCGCACTCGCACAAACCGAGAGTTATGCAAGCAGCGTGGAATTCGCATGTCCGGGCCTCGCTTAGGGCGTCCGCCAAAAGAGAAACAGAAGCCAACAAAGGAAGAATACCAGGACAATGTCGATATAATCGAGGTTGAGCGCTTCTTCAGCTTAGATAAGCACTGCTATGGTGCCGGTCTTATCATGACTAAACTGCCGGAGACGACGTTGTCTTCTATCGCCATGTCTGTTCTTGTGGGGAATCTGTTCAGAATCCCCACGGGGTCTCTTTTTTTGCTCTATTTTGTGGATTCAGGGGCAGAATCAGAGTCTCAGCACTATATGGAGTTAGCAGACTGAGGTTCCAAGGCATTCTCAAGGTCAAAAATGCCTTCTGAGGGGTGAATTTTCACATTTTGAGGGTGTTTGCACTGGTCAACGTATTTTGGACACAAAATCTCAAAAATTAGATGTCAAAAAAATAAATAAGTGAAATTAAATGAAATTGTGTAACTCTTAATTTGGACAAAAGGCATTAACCTGCTTAAAAACCATATTTTTCTCTGTACTGCTTTGGTGTAAGGTACTCCAGTGCATATGCCGGGCGCTCTTCATTAAAGAACTTGACGTATTCATCAATCTGACCCGCTACGCCCTCTGTTGAAGTAATATGAAAATCTGAAAACAGCTCGGCTTTCATCCATCCATTAATGGATTCCATGGCTGCATTATCCGTTGGCGTTCCTGCTCTGGACATGGATCGTGTGATGTTATACGCCGGGAGCAGCTGGTTGAAATCCTTTGATGCATATACTGATCCCTGATCAGAATGAAGAATATGCTTAACGCCGGGGAATTTCTTCGTAAATTCAAGGTAGTCGTGCAGTCCGTTAATATATGTCATACGGTCTCCACGCCTTGAGGAAAGTGCGTGGGCGACAATCTCGTTATTCCAAAGATCCATATATATCGTCAGCTCATAGTATGTGTTCTTTACGTAGAATGCAGTCATGTCAGACACAATACATTGCGAGGGCCCATCTATGTTAATCCCTGCAAGCAGCAGATTTGGATAAGTCCTGGATTCACCAGGCTTTTTGTACTTATAGTGTTTGGAAACACTCTTGATCCCGGCCAAACGACAGCATTTATAGGCGTATGATTCAGACATGAAGAGGCCTGTGTCAAGCAGAAGCTTGGCCCTTAGCCAGCGGTATCCGTGGGATGGATACTTCTTATGCCATTCCTTGAGCAGTTCTATGGTATCCAAAAGACGATTCTTTTGTTCAGAAGGATGCCTGGTATGATACAGCCAATAGTAGAAGCTGCTACGCGGAATACCCAGCCTTTCACAAAGCAATTCGACAGGGAAGGAGCCGGAAAGCGCGACGATTACTTCGCAGTCTTTTTGACGTAAGTAATGAGCTTTTTTTTTGAATCATCTTCTTCTACTACTTCGTAACCAAGCTTCAGCCGCTCTTCTCTTATCCTGGCATCAATCAAGGCGCTGATGAGATCTTCCTTGGACATTTTCTGGTATTCATCGAGTTTGGCCGCTTCAGGAATAACTTTTGCTTTGGCAAGACCGTAATCACGGGGCTTGGATGTTTTAGGTGGAAGATGGTTTGTGTTCCTATACATCCTCATATATTCTCTAGCAGTTTGAGCACTGATGCCGTATTTGCCTGCAGCTTCGTATTTATTGATTTGATCCTCATAAATCTGGCGACCAATGTTCATACGCTCTTTCTTTGTGTACTTCATAAGACTGCCTCCTGTATGAAATCTGAATGTGGCGTCCAATGTTTTTAATTCTGATTCCAATATACTACAAAGGCTGTCTAAATTCTTATCCCACCCCTGTCCAGTTTTAGCATAGCACTCGAGTTTTAGGTTATTTTTGCAAAGGGTGGTTTTTTAACAGCCACTAAGTATAGCACGGGTTGTTGTGCCCCCGCTTGCGGGGGAAAGGTGGTGGCGCCAGCCACCAAAGGAGGGCGCCGCCGTAAGGCGGCATTTATATTGGCGCCGCAAGGCGCCGTACCTCCCCAATCGGTCAGCCGGCTAAAAGGAAGGCCTCTTATTGGGCAGGCTAGAGGCCAACTTCGGCTGACTTGCGTATCCCATGCGGGATACGCACAGAGCGGTACTATATAACTCCCCTGGGCGGAGCCCTCAAACCGTCCGGAAGGCGAAGCCGATCACAGGCAGAACCCTTGGCGCCCAGGGCCGAAGGCCCGGCGGCGCCATCAACCCTCGCGGCGAAGCCGCGTCAACCTTCGGGAATACCGCCAAGCGCCGATTCCCCCTCAAAAGCCCATGGCATCAAGTATCGCACACAGCAAAAAGGGGATGTGACAAAATTCATCCCAACAAAAAAGGCTCTGCCCCGGATCATTTGGTCCGGGGCAGAGCCTTTCGTGTTATAATTTTTTACAATGAAAAATAACAACACTAGCAATCATTTTACCGCAGAACAAGGCATTTTGCCAATGTTTCCCTCTGAGATTCTCAATGTCGATGATCCTGTTTTAATGTATGACAGATTTATGGAGGAAATCGATCTTAAAAAGTACCTTCGTTACATACCGACGCGTGGCGCTGGCAGACCCAGGTATAATCCCGTCAACATGCTGAAAACGATCATCTATGGTTTCGCAGAAGAAGGATATTGCTCTTTTAGAAAACTTGAAGATAATTGCAGGGTTAATATCAGATATATGTACCTGATGAATTATGAAGCCCCATCCTATCGGACATTCTGTCATTTCGTGAAGGGCTTTCTTAAGTATTCTCTCAAGGATATCTTTTATTCAATTACGAAAGAACTCTGCGGCAAACTCAACGTGGATTTGCAGCATATATATATTGACGGTTCCAAGTTTGAAGCGAACGCAAATAAATACAGCTGGGTATGGAAGAAATCCGCTGAAAAATCCCGCTACAAGCATTTTGCCAAGATTACCAGCCTTTTTGAGTTACTCAATGATGATCTTAAGTATGACCATATGAGTGTAAACATCAATACAGAATACGCTCCGGACTATCTGCGTCTGGTATTGGATAAATTAAAAGAAATCTGGCAGATTGATGAGACGGCCTTTGTTCATGGAAGCGGGCATCGCAAGTCCGATCATCAACGCAAGTATGAGCAGCTTAAGGCATATACATCAAAACTTGAAGAATATGTTGAGAAGATACAGATATGCGGTACTTCCAGAAACAGTTATTCGAAGACCGATACGGATGCAACATTCATGCGAATCAAGTCGGACTACATGGGAAATGATCAGCTTCTGCCTGCATA
Organism: Dialister hominis; assembly: GCF_007164725.1. NCBI lineage: Bacteria > Bacillati > Bacillota > Negativicutes > Veillonellales > Veillonellaceae > Dialister > Dialister hominis. The sequence continues at coordinate 2,007,878 of NZ_AP019697.1, forward strand.
CAATGTCCAAATAGGTGTTGCCGATGAATTTATTGCCGTAATTGATGTTAACCAGTATCGTTCAGATATGGATTGCTTCGTACCGCTGATGGAGGAATTCCACGAAGTCTATGGGGCTTATCCTAAGTATCCTGTGGCAGATGCAGGATATGGATCTTTCAACAATTACATCTATTGCGAGCAGCACGGTATGGAAAAGTATATGAAATTCCCCATGTACAAGAAAGAAACGAAAGACAAGAAATACCATACCAATCCGTTTCGGCCAATAAACTTTAGAGTTGATGAGAATGGAACCATCCGTTGTCCAAATGACAGGGCTTTCAAATTTATCTATAGACATCTGGTCAGAGGGAACTTATACGGCAGGCAGGAGGAAGTATTTGAATGCGAAGACTGCCAAGGATGCCCGCTGGCAGAGCAATGTAAAAAGACCCCGAAGAACAAAAGAATCTCATTGAGCAGAGAACGGAATAACATGTACCAGGAGGTTCAGGATAATCTGGAAAGCATCCATGGAGCCCTGCTAAGAATGAACCGGTCAATCCAGGCTGAAGGAACTTTTGGAATCATGAAACATGACAGATGGTACAAAAGAATCGTCAGAAAAGGGATAGATTCTGTAAAAGCCGAGTTATACCTGGTAGCACTTGGCTATAATTTAAGGAAATACATCACAAAAATAATGCGTATAAGGATTGCCGCCTAAGACAATATAATTAAAAGTCTTATGGGGGTAAGGGGGCTTACGCGCATTTTTACGTAAAAGGCTTACAGCAGAGCTAAAAATGATGAAATAAAGACGCAAAAAAGAGGCTGCAACAAAATGATTAACCATTTTGTCACAGCCCCTTTTTTATTATTCCTGTCCATGCAGGGCTTCATGGCCGCCATGGCCATGTACTCCGTGATGTTCGTCCTCCTCTCCCTCTGCAAATTTAAAGAACTGCACATAGGCCTCAATGTATTCCCGGCCCGCCTCAAGGTCATTCACGTCGAAATCCCTGAGGGCCATGACCCGCTGGAAACGGCGCTCCAGCTCCGGCTGCTTATCCTTATCCACCAGATGTTCCAGGGGCTTCAGATTTCCTTCTTCAATGCTCCTGTCCGCCGCCTTCACCCTCTCATCAATCGGCGTTCCATGGGGCTTCACCCCTTCAAAAGGCGCCCCCTCTCCGGCCCGGTGGTCCCGGAGGAGGATTTCAAAGAAATACTGCTCTGCCAGATTTCTGGTATCTGCATTGATATCCATCACCTTCATGCTCAGATTAAATGCCCGGGTCACTTCCCCCTCATACCGGGGCTGCACCCACTTCAGCGCATAATTCACATTATCCGTTTTCATGGCCTTCAGGGCATCCTTCACCGTCGGCCCGTCCATGGTATCGCAGTGGGCCTCCGCCGCCACCGGCGCCAGCAGCAGCATTCCCACCGCCAGCCCAAGGGCCGCTTTCCTCGCCAGACCTTTTATCGCTGTCATTTCCATAATTGTGTTAATCATAATTATCGTCCTTTCCTGTTTATACGAGCATTGATTGATGAAATTTGAAATTTATTTGTAGATTCTCACCATGGAGAACTTGAACTTCGTCACCGCCTGCAGATGGTGAAGGGTGCCTTCCTTCAGATAGAGGAAATCTCCCTTCTTCACGTTGAGGTCTTTTCCTCCCACATGAAGCACCGCTTCCCCTTCCAGGGCCTGGAAAATGAGGTCCGACGGCGCTTTGTGGTCCGGAATCAGCACTCCCTTATCCACTGCCATGAGCACGTGCTCCGCCTTGTCATTGCTGTCAATCACCAGCGGATGGAAAGCACCGTCCTGATAATCCACCTTATCTGCCAGATTGAAAATTTCGTTTTCCTGAATTGTGTCCATCATTGGAATCATCCTTTCCTGTTTCACTGGAGCTCTGTAAGCTCGGATTTCTTTATCTGTAAATAGTATAAAGAAACGGGGCATCTAAAACATTGATACATATCAAGAAATGTAAATATTTCTTTTTTTCATGTATAATAGAAGAAAAGAAATAAGAAAGGATATCCCATGAAAGAACATCACTGCACATCCATCGTCCCCCTTTTCAACCACCTTTCCGAAGAGGAACAGGACAAAATCGAAAGCCTCGTCATTCACCGCCACTTCAACAAAGGCGAAACCGTCTGGCAGCCGGGAGACGACCCCCTCCTCATCATCGTGGCATCGGGCTCTATGAAAGTCTACATGATTGCAGGAAACGGGAGGGAACAGCTCCTCCGCCTCCTCACCCCCGGCAGCTACGAAGGCGCCAACGCCCTCCTAGGCGCCAGAGCCCAGGACCTCTTCATCGACACTTTGGAAGCCACCGACGCCTGCCTCCTCCGGAAAAGCGACTTCACCGCCCTCCTTGAGAAAACCCCAAAGCTGGCCCTGAAACTTCTGGAAATCAACGCCCAGCGCATGGCGGACACAGAAAACCAGACCCGCTTCCTCATGATGGAAAGAGTAGAAACCAGACTTTCCGCCTACCTTCTGAGCCTCTCCCTCCTAAGCGGCGGCGCGGCGGACCTGGAAATCCCCATGAAAATGAAAGACCTCTCCGCCTACCTGGGCACCACCCCCGAAACCCTCTCCCGTAAACTCCACCTGCTGGAAGAAACGAACCTCATCAGCCGGAAAGGGAAGAAATCGAGTGCTATGCTAAAACTGGACAGGGGTGGGATAAGAATTTAGACAGCCTTTGTAGTATATTGGAATCAGAATTAAAAACATTGGACGCCACATTCAGATTTCATACAGGAGGCAGTCTTATGAAGTACACAAAGAAAGAGCGTATGAACATTGGTCGCCAGATTTATGAGGATCAAATCAATAAATACGAAGCTGCAGGCAAATACGGCATCAGTGCTCAAACTGCTAGAGAATATATGAGGATGTATAGGAACACAAACCATCTTCCACCTAAAACATCCAAGCCCCGTGATTACGGTCTTGCCAAAGCAAAAGTTATTCCTGAAGCGGCCAAACTCGATGAATACCAGAAAATGTCCAAGGAAGATCTCATCAGCGCCTTGATTGATGCCAGGATAAGAGAAGAGCGGCTGAAGCTTGGTTACGAAGTAGTAGAAGAAGATGATTCAAAAAAAAAGCTCATTACTTACGTCAAAAAGACTGCGAAGTAATCGTCGCGCTTTCCGGCTCCTTCCCTGTCGAATTGCTTTGTGAAAGGCTGGGTATTCCGCGTAGCAGCTTCTACTATTGGCTGTATCATACCAGGCATCCTTCTGAACAAAAGAATCGTCTTTTGGATACCATAGAACTGCTCAAGGAATGGCATAAGAAGTATCCATCCCACGGATACCGCTGGCTAAGGGCCAAGCTTCTGCTTGACACAGGCCTCTTCATGTCTGAATCATACGCCTATAAATGCTGTCGTTTGGCCGGGATCAAGAGTGTTTCCAAACACTATAAGTACAAAAAGCCTGGTGAATCCAGGACTTATCCAAATCTGCTGCTTGCAGGGATTAACATAGATGGGCCCTCGCAATGTATTGTGTCTGACATGACTGCATTCTACGTAAAGAACACATACTATGAGCTGACGATATATATGGATCTTTGGAATAACGAGATTGTCGCCCACGCACTTTCCTCAAGGCGTGGAGACCGTATGACATATATTAACGGACTGCACGACTACCTTGAATTTACGAAGAAATTCCCCGGCGTTAAGCATATTCTTCATTCTGATCAGGGATCAGTATATGCATCAAAGGATTTCAACCAGCTGCTCCCGGCGTATAACATCACACGATCCATGTCCAGAGCAGGAACGCCAACGGATAATGCAGCCATGGAATCCATTAATGGATGGATGAAAGCCGAGCTGTTTTCAGATTTTCATATTACTTCAACAGAGGGCGTAGCGGGTCAGATTGATGAATACGTCAAGTTCTTTAATGAAGAGCGCCCGGCATATGCACTGGAGTACCTTACACCAAAGCAGTACAGAGAAAAATATGGTTTTTAAGCAGGTTAATGCCTTTTGTCCAAATTAAGAGTTACACAATTTCATTTAATTTCACTTATTTAATTTTTTGACATCTAATTTTTGAGATTTTGTGTCCAAAATACGTTGACCAGTGCAGAAAATCCATATTGCAGATAGGGACGGGCTGAAGCAGATGGCGGAGGGGTAACGTTTAGAGGGTTCAGAGAGAGCAGAAGGTTCTTAAGATTGATGGGCCCTTTGGGCCCAAAGGTTCTTAAGATTGATGGGCCCTTTGGGCCCAAAGGTTCTTAGGTTTGACGGGCCTTTGGCCCGAAGGTTGTGGTGGCGCCATTGGAGCCGCACTGCGGCTCAGGTTCAGAGGGTTGTGGATAGCCGCTTCGCGGCTATGTTTATAAAGACAGCGTTACGGGATTCCCTTCCCACCCTACGCGTCATTCTGAACGAAGTGAAGAATCTCGGTGCAGGCAGCCTATGAGGCAAATGCCGGTAAATACCAGTCGGCGGCGGTGGTGGGCGGCCTATAAATGATGTAGGCCGCCTCTTATGATTAAACCAAACAACCGCGCCTTTGGCGCGAAGGGAAAACAAGCAAACCGGGCTTCGCCCGTGGAAATGCACCGGGGGTGCGGATATTTTTTTGGACCATTCTGGTAGTACTTACATTATCCCTAAGCTTTCTCTGTATTCTACTGGACTCATGCCGCCCAAGGTAATTTTAATTCGGTCTTCATTATACCAATGAAGATAATCGTCTAGGTAAGCTATGAATTCTTTAATGGATACACCTATCCAGCTTCTATTATAGAACATTTCGTTTTTTACTCTTCCAAAGACACCTTCACAAGCAGCATTATCCGGCGAGCACCCTTTTTTCGACATGGATCTTGTCCAGCCGAATTTCTTCATCAAGGCGATCCATCCAGGCCATTGGTAATGTATACCGCGGTCTGAATGAACGATAGGATGCTTGTCATCGCCCAGGGCCTCTCTCGCTTTTACCAGCATGGTATTGACCAGTTTGGCATTCGGCGACGTGCCGATCGTCCATGCGACAATCTTGCCGTCAAAGACGTCAGTTATAGCTGACAGGTATACTTTCCCTGCAGATATGTGGAATTCCGTAATATCTGTGAGAAGCAGCTTTCCTAATTCGTCGGCATGAAAATTCCTGTTAACGAGATTAGGGGCAGGTGAAATTTCTCCTTTGTAGGAGCTATACTTTTTAGCTTTTTTGCGGTATGGAACCAGATGATCCTCTTTCATAAAGCGGCGGACGAGCTTCTCAGAAAGAATTTTCCCATCTTTTCTGAGCGCTAACCAGATTCTCCGGTAACCATAAACCGACCGGTTCTTCTTAAATTTGTCTTTGATGGTTTCGCGTATTTCCGCATATTTATCTCCCGCCTTCATAGCGGATTTCTGGTAGAAATATGAGGCTTTAGCCATATTTAGCACCGTCAGCAGTTTCTTCAGGGGATACTTGCTGCGGCTCAGAAGGGCATCAATCACGATGGCTTTTTCCCGATTGGTCAGTGTTTTTAGACTGATGCCCTCTTCTTTTTTTATTGTTTCTGCAGCTATCTCGAGGGCTTCGTACTCGATCCGTTTAATAAGAGTCTGCTCGCCAAGCTCCTTATACTCTTTCGCAAGTGTCTGGCACTTTTCATCAAGAGACTTCGTCTTCTCTCCCAGTGACTGATTGGCTTTCAGCAATGCTTTATTCTCTTTGCGGAGGTTTTCCATATTTCTAAGCAGTACTTGCATTTCTTCTTTTAAAGATTCAATCGTTACTTCCGAGTCCTTTTTAGACATTGTTGCCAGCCTCCTTTGGAACAATTCCTCGAGGAAGCCTAAGTCCTTGTAGATAGCGTTAGAGGCTATCTCAATTTCTTCGAATGGATTCTCCTGAATCAGTGGACTGCTTCCCGTCTGTCGATCTTGCCCCCATTTTACAGGGTTCTGGTCAGCTTGCCAATGATCGTTTTCGTTAAGGTTGTATTTCTCAACCCATATTTTCAATCTCTGCGTGCTGCTGGGATAGCCTATTTCCCTGATGGTGCGCCGCAGATCGCCGCAATTTACGAAGTATTTGACGGCTAATGTTTTTTGTTTGAGAGAATATCCGTCATCAAATCCGTCTACTTCGTGAATCTCTCTGGAGAACTTGAATTCCCGGCACCATTGACGCAACACTTTTATGTCGTGAGGATAGCCGAGCGTTCTCATAATGCCTTTGAGCCCCATGCCCGAATCGACGTGCAGTTTGACTGCCTTTAAGCGCTCTTCATGCGAATACATAAATTGACCTCCTGACACCTCTGTCAATTGGTCCAACTTTTTGTCCGCGTCCCCACCCCTTCTGCCTACGGCACCTCCCCCGGAGGGGAAGGTCAGCTCTCCGCTTCCTTGTAGAGTCATGTGGCACAATGCTGAGTACCCATAGTCCCACCAGCGAAGCTGGGGGGAAGGTGGTGGCGTCAGCCACAAAAGGGGGGCCGCCGCCGACAGGCGGCATACAAAATGGCGCCGCAAGGCACCGTACCTCCCCAATCGGTCAGCCGACTAAAAGGAAGGCCTCTTATTGGGCAGGCTAGAGGCCAACTTCGGCTGACTTGCGTATCCCATGCGGGATACGCACAGAGCGGTACTATATAACTCCCCTGGGCGGAGCCCTCAAACCGTCCGGAAGGCGAAGCCGATCACAGGCAGAACCCTTGGCGCCCAGGGCCGAAGGCCCGGCGGCGCCATCAACCCTCGCGGCGAAGCCGCGTCAACCTTCGGGAATACCGCCAAGCGCCGATTCCCCCTCAAAAGCCCACTGCCTCAAATGATACACACAGCAAAAAAGCACCAGTCATCAGACTAGTGCTTCTTTCTTAATCAGCAGCTTGTTCCTCCCGGCGATTCCAGCCAAAACAGCACAGGTGCCATAAATGCTAAGCATGCAAAAAGCACCAGCCTTTCGACTAGTGCTTTTTCCACTTAATCAGCAGCTTGTTCCTCCCAGCCATTCCAGCCGAGATGACACAGCAGGTATCTGCACAAATAAAAATAGCACTTACAATTAAGTAAGTGCTATTTTCTAGTTAATCAGCAGCTTCCTATCCTCCCAGGCCGCTTCCAGCCAAGTACTTTCGGCGTTTGTGAGCTTAACTACCGTGTTCGGCATGGGTACGGGTGTATCCTCACAGCTATCGCCACTGAATCTGAGAGTCTGTTCTCTCAAAACTATATAAAAGAAGTTCCGAAGGCTCTTTCAAGCCGGTCGTGCTTTTGTGAAATTAAGTTAAGACCTCGACCTATTAGTACTGCGTCGCTCCAAGCCTCGCGGCTCTTCCACTCACAGCCTATCAACCTCATCGTCTTTAAGGGGTCTTACTCATTGCTGATGAGAAGTCTCATCTTGGGACGGGCTTCACGCTTAGATGCTTTCAGCGTTTATCCTTTCCGGATGCGGCTTTCCAGCCGTGCCACTGGCGTGACAACTGGTACACCGTTGATCCGTCCACTCCGGTCCTCTCGTACTAGGAGCAGCCTCCCTCAAACTTCTTGCGCCCGCGATGGATATGAACCAAACTGTCTCACGACGTTTTGAACCCAGCTCGCGTACCACTTTAATGGGCGAACAGCCCAACCCTTGGAACCTACTCCAGCTCCAGGATGTGATGAGCCGACATCGAGGTGCCAAACCTCCCCGTCGATATGAACTCTTGGGAGAGATTAGCCTGTTATCCCCAGGGTAGCTTTTATCCGTTGAGCGATGGCCTTTCCACGCAGTACCACCGGATCACTAAGCCCGACTTTCGTCTCTGCTCGACTTGTCTGTCTCGCAGTCAAGCTCCCTTCTGCCTTTGCACTCTTCGGCCGGTTTCTGTCCGGCCTGAGGGAACCTTTGGGCGCCTCCGTTACTCTTTCGGAGGCGACCGCCCCAGTCAAACCGCCTACCTGAGATGGTCCGCAAGGTTGTTAATCTTCGCGTTAGAATCCCAGCAACAGAAGGGTGGTATCCCAACGTCGGCTCCATAGCAACCGAAGTCACTATCTCAAAGCCTCCCACCTATCCTGTGCGTCTGCCACCGGGATTCAATCTCAAGCTGCAGTAAAGCTCCATGGGGTCTTTCTGTCCAGTCGCGGGTAACCTGCATCTTCACAGGTATTTCAATTTCACCGGGCCCCTCGTTGAGACAGCGCCCAAATCATTACGCCTTTCATGCGGGTCGGAACTTACCCGACAAGGAATTTCGCTACCTTAGGACCGTTATAGTTACGGCCGCCGTTCACTGGGGCTTCAGTTCAAAGCTTCGCTTGCGCTAACCTCTCTCCTTAACCTTCCAGCACCGGGCAGGCGTCAGCACCTATACTTCAGCTTTCGCTTTCGCAGGCACCTGTGTTTTTGGTAAACAGTTGCTTGGGCCTCTTTTCTGCCACCCTTTTCTGTTCCGTGCGTTTCTGCACTTCGCCTACTCAGGGCCATCCTTCTCCCGAAGTTACGGATGCAATTTGCCGAGTTCCTTAACGAGGGTTTTCCCGCGCACCTTAGGATTCTCTCCCCGCCTACCTGTGTCGGTTTACGGTACGGGCGGATTTCGTCTCGCTAGAAGTTTTTCTTGGCAGTGTGGGATCCATGAGTTCGTCATAATCGCTTATAACTCCCCATCATGTCTCTGCTTTCAGAATCGGGGATTTGCCTCCGATTCAACATACGCACTTGGACGCGCTCTTCCAGTCGCGCGATCATGTGCCCTCCTGCGTCACTCCATTGCTCAAATGACTCCATCCGGTACAGGAATTTCAACCTGTTGTCCATCGCCTATGCGTCTGTGCCTCGGCTTAGGTCCCGACTTACCCTGAGACGACGATCGTTGCTCAGGAACCCTCGGGCTTTCGGTGGAAAGGATTCTCACCTTTCTTTTCGATACTCATACCGGCATTCTCACTTCTTATGTGTCCACATCTCCTTACGGTAATGCTTCTTCCCCATAAGAACGCTCCCCTACCCATTGCTTACGCAATGCCATAGCTTCGGTTCCGTGCTTGAGCCCCGGACATTTTCGGCGCAGCGTCTCTCGACCAGTGAGCTATTACGCACTCTTTAAATGGTGGCTGCTTCTGAGCCAACATCCTGGTTGTTTATGAAACGCCACATCCTTCGCCACTTAGCACGGCATTTGGGACCTTAGCTGATGATCTGGGCTGTTTCCCTTTTGACCACGGCCCTTATAAGTCGTAGTCTGACTCCCAGGTATAATTGCAGCCATTCGTAGTTTGACTGGGTTTGGTAACCGGGTAGGTCCCTCTCCTGATCAGTGCTCTACCGCCTGCAATCTTTACCCTGAGGCTAGCCCTAAAGCTATTTCGGGGAGAACCAGCTATCTCCACGTTCGATTGGAATTTCACCCCTACCCACACCTCATCCTAACCCTTTTCAACGGATATAGGTTCGGTCCTCCACACATTTTTACCTGTGCTTCAACCTGGACATGGGTAGATCACTGTGGTTTCGGGTCTATGCAGTCCAACTACTCGCCCTGTTAAGACTCGCTTTCGCTTCGGCTCCGCATTTCCTGCTTAACCTCGCTGGACCTCATAACTCGCCGGTTCATTCTTCAATAGGCACGCCGTCGACCTGATATA